>JBGATZ010000122.1:0-10712 GCA_044228905.1 Cyclobacteriaceae bacterium
ATCATTACTCCATAGGTGAGAGTTGGGATAAGGATGAGAATCATTTTGATTTTCCAGCTTGATTCTTCTCCCAATGTCAACGCCATTAATCCGGCTACCACCAAACCAGTTGGCCAGCCAGCGTGAAGAATGTTCAGCCACTTGGTTTTCTCTTTAGGGAACAATGTGGTGACTACCGGATTAACAACAGCTTCAACAGTTCCATTGCCAATGGCCATAATGAATGTGGCGATATAGAGTGACCAATATCCGGTTGCAAACAATGTTAAACCTGCCGAAAGCAAATGGCAAATGAACGCAAATATCATTGCATTACGATAACCCACACGATCTACCACCAGGCTGAACAGTACTATACTTATCGCAAATGGCCATAATCCCACACCAGCGATTTCACCGATTTGCGTATTGGTTAAGTTAAATTCATTTCCCCATTGAGGAAGAGTCAATGCACGAAGGATAAAACCAAATGAGGTTGTGCTCAATGCAACAAAACATGCCCAGAACAACTTCATGTCGGGGGATTGAGGCTGTGCGGTAGAGTTAGCCATACAATTGAATTTTGAATAGGATTAATGCTCGTCTTTCTTTTGTTTGACTGATGATAATGGAGGTTGCTGTTCGAAATAAAACACACCATTCTTATTGGCGATGACTAGATCAAGTTTGCCATCTTTGTTCATGTCAATAGCATTGAATTGAATGGCTACTCCTGAAGTATTGTCAATTTCATGACGCACCCACACTGGTTTTTGCTTTCCGTCTTTGAGTAATTCAAACCAATATAGTACTGCTGGCTCCATGCCACCGGGGCCACGGCCCTGATGTGAGAAGAAACGCTTGCCGGTAATCAGATCGGGGAGACCGTCATTGTTTACGTCTTTGAGTTCAATGCTATGTAATTCAGAGAAAGAGCTGTCAATAAGATGAGTAGAGAAAGTAATATTCTTGTCTTTGTCCTGCGATTGTTCATGCCACCATAATCCATAATTGTGAGCTGAGCCACTCACTACATCCATGTCTCCGTCATTATCAAAATCATAAGGCAACATTTGTGAGCAAGGATAACCCAGTTTAGCTTCATGAAATTTCCAGGGAGAAGTTTTTATGTCTTTTGGTGCTTCCCACCAGCCACCAATGATCATTACATCCTTGATTCCGTCTTTATTAATGTCTCCCCAACCAAGGCCATGGGTAAACATTCCTACGCCCTTTGCGTTGGGTTCACTGATTGCATTACGTTTCCACGTTACTTTCTTTGATTTGACAGAGCTGCTGAACCAGTTCATCTGACCTGTCTTTTCGTTGCCGAACACCAAATCATTTTTACCATCGCTATCTATATCCACCATCATAGGCGATTCATTGGAAGCAACGGAATCGATAAGACTTCTCTTCCAAAGTATTTCCTGTCCGGCAGGATTCTCGAACCAATACACTTCTTTACCAGGAAAATCAAAACAGATCAGATCGATCCATCCGTCTTCATTTACATCTATAGCGAAGTTCAGAAATGAATCTGCATACCCTTTAGTGTAATCAAACTTCTTGTGTTTCCAGATTTCGTGCATCTTCCAATCTGGTGCTTCAAACCATTTCGCTCCTGCAATGATATCCAGTTTGCCATCTTTGTTTACATCACCCACGGTGGAGCCTTCCGTATAGAACTCATCCCAGATGTGAAACTTTTTGAAGTTTACATCATTGCCTGCAATCTGTGCAAATAAACTAACGGGCAGTGCTAGCAGGAGTGAGGTGACTGCTCTTCTTGCAAATGTTGCTTTCATCTCTTTCATCACAATTCAAATGGTTATAAGCTCAATAAGTAGTTGACTAAGTTATAGAATTCCGTTTCGGAAATGGTGCTCGCGAAGCTATCCGGCATTAGCGTAAACTTTGAAGGCGTTTGTTCTGCGATGTCTTTTTTAGGGACAGAGAATTCTTTACCGGTGATATCTGCGAATATTTTAGCTTCCCCTTCATCCCTGCGATGTAATCCGGTTTTTATTGTTCCATCTTTCAGCTTAATGCTGTAATTCACAAAAGCTTTGGATACGTTTCGGTTTGGGTCAAGAATTTTTTCAATCAGGCCATGAGCCCCGGTTGAACCAATTCCGTCCAGTTGCGGACCAACTCCCAACTGCCCGCCAAGCTTATGGCATACGCTACAGTTTTGCTCAAACACAATTTTACCAGAGTCAATAGAGAATTCTTTCTTGTCTGTGGATTCAAATGTTATTAATCGTTGATCGATCAGGTTCTGTTTTTCTTTATCGATCGGATCGAGATTGGCTGTTAGTGCAGTGTATTCTTTCTTTTGAGCAGGTGTTGCTTTGGAAAGTATTTGCTCCTGCACACGGGGCTCCAATAAGGTTCTTGGTAAAAATTCTCCTCTCTTGATTTTATTAAAAATGATGTCTTTTCCGTTGGATGATCCTGCTAACGCCAATACCATTGATCCTTGTATTTCGGCCGGACTAGTCTTTACCGCGTCAATAGTTTTGTTTACAGCTGCACCAGGGAACTCACCAAGCACGGCTGCTATTCTTCGCTGATATTCTCTTTGTGGATCGTTCTGAAGAATTTTTCCTCCCAGTGCTGCATTTTTCTCGAGATCAATTTTTAACAATGATCGCAGGGCAGCGCAACGGATTCCCATGCCGATTTTGTCACCCTGATCCAGAAACAGTTTCAATTGAGGCTCCAGTGACTTGACTTTGAAATCGCCCGCAATGTCGATGGCAACACGTTGATTCACGACTTTCTCTTCCGAGTCTGTCAGGTCACCGCCTGGATATTTTTTAAATAGCTCTTCGGCAATAGCGGGTGCCCATTTATTGAAGATCTTACTGTCAACTTTTGCTGCACGCTGATTCAATCCGTCCATTAATCCTTTATAGATCATAGATCGTTGGTTAAGATCTGTTTCTTTGTTCTGTAAAGCTTTCTCAATTACTGAATTTAATTCGTTAGCCGGAATGAACCTGGCGATTTGCTGGTAAGCGGCAGGAACACGTTCGGCAGGCAATTGATACTTGCTCATGTAATCGGATAGAAATTTGGCGGAAGCCGCTGAAGGCACATCTACCATTACTCCAGCCATAAAACCTGCGTCTTTGGCATCCAAGGTTTTTGCTGCTACTTCATTGAGTACTGCTTCATTTCTCAATATGTTGCGCAAAGCAAGACGTGCCGTGTAAATCAGATGTGTATCGAAATCAGGTTTAGCATCTCTCAATACAGTCAAGGCCCATTCAACAGAAGTGATATTGGGATATTTTGGCAACAACTCTAGTGCTGCACGCTGTACATGCGGATCAGTATCCTTTAGTGAAGAGGTAATTGATTCAATAAATGAGGGATCTGCTTTTTTCTCTGCCAGCACGCGAAGTGAGTGAAGACGAATCAATGGATCTTTGTGAGTGATCGATGCTTTCAGGACATCATCAGTCAAACCATTAAGACGATATAAGGCCCACTGTGAATGAATGAATTTCTGTGGGCTTGTTGCCTGATCTTTCAGTGTGGCTTTTAATGCCTCCACTGCTCCTGATCCAATGCGATCAGTGAGTTGATCAGTAGCTGTCATTCGCGTAGTAAGATTTTCAAGGTCCAATGCAGCTAATAGCTGATCCACATTGGCCTGGCTCAGATCGATCTTTTCGTTCTTGTCTCCTTTATAAGTAATGCGCCAGATTCTTCCTCTGTGCTTATCACGCTTGGGGTGATTCAAAGGAACTTCATAGTGACCTATAATTGCGTTGTAAAAGTCAGCGATGTAGAGTGCACCATCAGGTCCGAGCTTGATGTTCACTGGACGGAACCATGGGTCTTCACTCTTCACCATGTCTACTTCTGATTTGCCAATAGGCGAGGAGCCATTCCACGTATAAGAGTAGCGGTGCACCCGCGAATTCACTACATCTCCAATGAAGAAATTGCCCTGAAACTCTTTGGGAAATTTTACATCTGCATAGTGTGCGATGCCGCAAAGTGCTGTTGCTTCCGTGGTTAGCGATTTCATGTCAGGACCAAAACCCATTATAGGTACTTTGCCAAAGTGCGGATAATCTCCACCATTGATCAATTGATATAAGGGTGAGCTGTGACTGTCTGTTGAATAGATGTATCCATAACGATCATAAGCCAGCCCGAATGGATTTACCTGACCGAAAGTAATTTGCTCCACACGACTTCCATCCAGCCGAAAGCGGAATGTATTTCCTGAGATTAGTTTGATCGTATCTCCGTCTGACCCTGCAAATTTGGATTCATTCGTAAATCCATGACAGGCATGCACCCATCCGTCATAACCCCGAATGAAATTGCTCACCATGCCATGCGTATCGCGATAGCCAAACGGGCCAAACATCTTTTGTGTGCTTTCCGGTTTACCATCACCATCTGCATCAGTAAAATGATAAACAAAGGGAACGCTGAAGTTAATGGCTCCGTCTTCTATAGGCAGAACTCCGATTGGAATGTTTAATGTATCATCGAAGTGAATGAATTTATCTGCTCTACCATCTCCATCAGTGTCTTCTAATATTGAAAGCCGATCTGTTCCTTTCACACCATCCGGAACCGGAAATGGATATCCGAACGACTGAGTTACCCACATGCGACCTTTTGCATCGAAGGTCATGTTCATTGGCTTATCAATGTCCGGTTCGGAAGCAAACAACTGAATTTCAAATCCGGGAGGAAGGATGAATCCTTTTAGTTCTTCTTCCGGAGTTCTGGGTTCAGTAGGACGAATGTTTTCATTGAAGATAGGACCACTTGTTTTACTGTCGTCCTGTACTTTGGGTTTGCAACTCCAGACCAGAAGAGTTGTAGCCAGGAAGAGAAACAATGCATAATGGGTTTTACGCCTTGAGTTCATGGTTGTAGTAGGTTAGGTACACACTATTTACTCAAATATCCATGCTGAATAGGTATGAATCTTACCATTTTTTGCCCAATTCTGACTGTTTATTGTCATTTAATTGAAGAATCCTGCTATTTTGAAGTCAATAAATGGATAATCGTTGTGAAGAGCATTGTTCAGAAATCAGCCATTCCAGAAAACAAGATTTTTGTCATTAAGGAATTAACGGCACCTTATTTCGATCCTAACTGGCATTTTCATTCAGAGTATCAGTTGTTTCTTGTGCTGAAAGGAAGAGGTACGCGATTCGTGGGCGACAACATTAAGCGCTTCAAAGAAAATGACCTCGTGTTTACTGGGCCAAATGTTCCCCATCTGTGGCGCAATGATGACTCTTATTTTAAGAAGCCAATAGCTGATCAGACCAAAGGATTGGTGATTTACTTTCAACCAGATCTTTTGGGTGGATCCATTCTTGAAAAAGACGAGATGGAAATGATCCGTAACCTATTTCTGAAGTCGGCACGTGGACTTGAAATCAAAGGAGAAACCAATAAGCAGATAGCAAAATGGATGATCGAACTTCTTCAACTGAAAGGAGTGGCAAGTATTGTTCAGTTGCTTCGCATATTAAATGCCATAGTCAGCTCTTCGGATTGCCAACCGATTGCTCATGCGGGTTATGTAAATCTGAATAAGGAATCGAATATTGGCCGGATGAATCTGGTATATGAATATGTGATGAAGAACTTTATGGGCAAGATCAGACTGGAAGAAGTAGCGGCATTGACTAACATGACTGTGAGTTCGTTCAGCAGGTATTTCAGATCAAGAGCGAACAAATCCTTTTCTGATTTTGTAAGTGAGATTCGGATCGGTCATGCCTGCCGTATGCTCCACGAAGAAGATTATTCGGTAAGCCGTGTCTGCTATGAAAGCGGATTTCACGCCTTATCCAATTTCAATAAGCAATTCAAAGCAGTTACGGGTAAAACTCCGCTTCAGCATAAGAAGGCGTACCTGGAAGCTATGCTCTAAAGAGCAAGCTCAGTGTGGGTAGAGGGTTTCCTGGAAAATAGAAGCGAGTCCGGAAGTGAGTGCTTTTAAAGAATTGGTTTTAGGAAGAAATCGGAATGCACCGATACGCAACAATTCTTTGATCACTGCTTCATCGGTGACGCTCGAATAAATTATAACAGGAACACTTTTTAATCGACTATTCCTTTTTAATTCTCTTAGCACTTCCTCGCCATTGCATAAAGGCATGTTAAGATCCAGAAAGATGAGGGAAGGTTTTTCTTGATTTCCTAAGACTTCAAGAGCTTCTTCTCCGTTGGTGGCAGTAAGGCATTTAATTCCAGGATCAATCTCATTCAGAGCGAAGCAGAATAATTCGATTTCTTCCGGATCGTCATCTGCATAAAATAGCGTCATGTTACTTCAGTAAATAAATTAAACTGGGTATAAAACACCCCTAAAAATTAAACCAGCCCACTATTTTGACCTGTTTGGCTTGAGACCAAAACACCCACAATTTAGTTAACCCGCGTATGCCGGACATCAGGGTTAACCCTGAGTTTTGTGCTGATTCGGCATCAGATTTTCATCTTTTATGATGCAGAATACTTTATTCGCTAAAATTTTACCCAAGCGATGAGAAAGAAGATCAATGTATTCCATCTGGAGGACTATAAAATAATACGGGATGGAATACGATTTTTACTTACCCATGACGAAGGCATCAACGTAATTGGTGAAGCAGCCAACTCTGCAGAGTTGTTTAAAAAACTAAATAACCAGACCGATGTATTGCTGCTGGATATTTACCTGGATGCAATGAAGGAAGTGAAGACGAGCGATGGGTTTGAAGTTTGTCAGATTGTGACCACTAAGTTTCCGAAGATCAAGGTGATTATTCACTCGGTATATGATGATGCGGATCGTGTGGCCCGTGCGATGAACGCAGGGGCGATGGGATTTGTATCAAAGAAGGCGGGCTATGATGAGTTAATTCACGCGATCAAAGTGGTGTATGGGGGCAAAAAATATATCTGCAAAGAAACCTCAAAGCGACTGAAAAACCTGAACCGGTTTTTAGTTGGATTGGAAGATACACTAAAGAATAAAGTGGAATACTTCTCCAAACGCGAACGTGAGGTGCTTGAATTGCTGGCGAAGGGATATTCTTCCAGGGGAATCTCCAAAAAGCTGTTCATCACTGAAAAGACCGTAGAGTCGCACCGAAAGAACCTGGTGGTAAAGGCGGATGTAAAAAACACCAATGAGTTGATTGCCTATGCGGCCGTGAGAGGCCTGATAGACGTGCAATAATTAAAACGTAATGAAATGAATTTACCGTCTCTTCAACGGATAGGCGACACAATGAATATGGGCCTGATGGTGATCGATCTGAAAGATCATCAGCTGCTGTACCGGAATGCAGCACTGGAAAAAATTCTCGGATTGAATAAGTCATCGATATTGACGACTTCGGCTGAGTTATGGAATTATTCCTTGCAATCTGATCTGGAGTTTATTAAGAGCGCACTTGCGGACTTAGTCAGGGATAAATCGGTACAGAATGTGGAGTTCAACATCAGTGTAGGAGAGAAGCTCGTCTATATTTCCTGCGATGCCACTCATCTGCAAGAGGAAGATTATATCATTGCAATGGTTCGCGATATCACTAAAGAAAAGGAACACGAAACCTACATTGCTACGTATGGCGCGAAGAAAGATGCACTGCTTGAAATGCTAGGACATCACCTCAGCGGTACTCTCAGCCTTTCTAATCAGGTAATCGATCACCTGGAAAAGAAAACCGATGAAAATCAAACGGCAAAAAAACACATTGATTTCATTAAGGATTCAAATGCACAATGTATTAGGTTTATTAATGATCTATTGAAGGAAGAACACCTCATATCGGAACGGATTTTTGTGGCAAAGAATCGCTTTGATGTCATGGAAAAGATAAACGCAATCCTCGATCAATTCAATCATTCGCATCCTGCGCGCGAGATTACAGTGTTATCGGCCCCGGACCACCTGTTCATTAGCGGTGATGATGTGAAGTTTTTTCAGATTATGAATAATCTTATCATCAACGCGATCAAATTTACACCTGAAGATAAATCCATTTCACTTTCTGTGGAACAGGATAACGAACGGATTTGTGTGGCTGTGGCCGATCAGGGAATCGGAATTCCAAATCACTTAAAACCATTGATCTTTCAGAAATACACGCCAGCAGGCAGAACCGGATTGAGTGGGGAGAAGTCGATTGGGATCGGGCTGTCGATTGTAAAACGACTGGCAGAACTGATGAAAGGAGAGATTCAATTTGAGAGTGAAGAGAATCAAGGATCAACATTCACATTGATCATTCCTAAAATTTAAGTGCTGAATCTTTAAATTACATCTTAAACCAAGCCTATGAATAATTTACTGAGAGGATTAATTGCCGGATATGGCGCGAAGAAACTGGGAGGCGGATGCCTGGGAACTGTACTTGTGTTTATTATAATCTGGGTTGCGTTGGGTCAGTGCAGTTAGGATTTTATTCTCCGGTTACAATTTCTCCGTAGTCAATGACCAGCTCTTCACCGGCTTTGATTGGTCGGAGCGTTTCAAAGTATTCCCCATCGTTGATCGAATGTACGTTGGGCGTATCTGAATGATTCAGGAAAAGGCAAACGTCAATCTTTTTGAAGCCATAATCCGGAACATAATAATGCTCTTCATCAAACAGGCAGTAGTTGATGATCAGTCGTTGTGAATGCTCTGGTAATGATTCAACTTCTTTCTTTGATAGCAGAATCCAGTTATCATTTTTGTCAGGCTTACTGAACATATCTCTGCATCCTTTAGGAATATCACGAATGGCAAATACCCCGATGCCTTCAATGGGTGAGGGGCGAAGCATAACATAGTTGTGTTCATTCAGATCATTCAGTAACTCCTCTTTTGTCATGTTCAGGTTATAAGACTGCAAAAATAGCAGGTTAACCGAAATGCCTTCATTGCCATCAGTAATTTTAGTACTAAAGAGCCATTTCATTAATGAGATCTTATGATTCAATTTGCCCTTTGGCTGTGCAAACTTCCTGACAATCAGATGTGGTTGCTTTAATGTGGATAAGTTTACCTGTTTCGATTGTCACTTTTATATTCCCGTACGTATGAAAAGCCAATTGAAATAACCCTAATCCAATTATGTTAAGTCGTTTTTACTTTTTTTTGTCTTTTGCTTTAGCTCTTTCCGGATGTAGTAAGGATTCCGATGATGAGGATATTGCTCCTGTGGTCAATTGCACAAATGCCACCCCGGCCGATCTTGAAAAGATTCAGCTCTTTCCTGCATCACATCCTTTGAATACTGATATTTCAAACGCGGATAAAGATCCCAAGTCCGATGCGATCATGGCTTTTCTGGCTGATGGTAATCCAGGGTTGAAGGCCGATTTTGGAAGCGGATTGTATGAAGGTGCTCCTATCGGTATTCCGTTTGTTGTGGTTTGTAATGATCAGCCAAAGATTGAAGTCAACTATAAAGGAGATGACTATGATGACGATTATGGTGATGAAAGTGATCCAGGACCATATCCTATTCCGTTGAATACTCCTATTGAAGGCAATGGAGAAGAAGACAGCCACGTGCTTGGCGTAGATATCGACAATAAAAAGTTGTATGAACTGTATAACGCCAATACTGCTAATGGAAAGTGGGAGGCATCCAGTGGTGCGATTTTCGATCTGACGAAAGAAGAGTATCGTACAGCCGGCTTTACCTCGGCAGACGCAGCCGGACTTCCTATACTTCCCTTGCTGGTTCGCTACGAAGAGGTGGCTTCCGGAACGATTGATCATGCGATCCGTTTTACCTTACCGAAATCAAAGGTGATGAAGGGTTATGTTTTTCCAGCAAGACACTTGGTTAAAGGTGGAAATAATAATGCGGCCACGCCCGTGCCATTCGGAATGCGTCTTCGATTGAGGAAGGATTTCAATGTAAGCGGCTTCTCGGCATCCAATCAGACAATCCTGAACGCAATGAAAAAGTATGGGATCATTATGGCGGATATTGGTTCCAGCTTTTATGTGACAGGTGCTCCTGATGAGCGCTGGAATAACGATGATCTGCAAAAACTGAAAAATGTAAAGGCTACTGACTTTGAGGTAGTGAAGATGGGGGCAATTATCACGAACTAAATTTTTCTAATAAAAAGTAATGAGCAGTGTATCTTGATTGATTCACTGCTTTATTTTTTCAAAGGGATTGACAAACAAAGGATTCCGGAAAGACTCCATAAGGATGATGGCTACACCTGTCATCACGGAAACATCTGCCATATTAAATATTCCTGTTTCAAAAAAGCCAAAATTGATGTGCAGGAAGTCGGTAACGGAATTGTAGATAATCCGATCATAAATGTTGCCTATTCCGCCACCGATCACAAAGCAAATTCCAATCATTGTTAAAATGGAAAGTCTTCTTTCTGTTAACAAATAGAATAAGGCTAATGCGAGAACGATTAATGGAAGAATTGTGAGTAATATAATTTTTATTGGCTGCGGAAGAGAACTTCCGGCACTCAGAAAAGCTCCAGTGTTTTCTACCTTGGTTAAAATCAGGTGAGCGTTAACTAAAATAATCTGTTGGTCATCGATCTTCTGCCTTACGATGTGCTTGGACACCTGATCGCAGCCGATGTTGGCGCTAAGCATCACAAGGATGAAAAGTGTCCGGAAGATTCGTTTCGTGATCATGTTCATTTTTCAATTTAATAAATTCAGAACGAATAAGAAGCCCATTACCAGTCTGTTTCATCAAATTTATTTC
>JBGATZ010000123.1:0-10664 GCA_044228905.1 Cyclobacteriaceae bacterium
AAGTATCGGTTAATTCAAAATCTAAAAGATTAACAGACCATGGCACATAAAAAAGGTGAAGGTAAAGTAAAGAACGGCCGCGAGTCGGAAAGCAAACGTCTTGGTATTAAGATTTACGGTGGCCAGAAGGCAATCGCTGGTAACATCATCGTTCGTCAACGTGGTACTAAGCACCATCCTGGAAAAGGAGTGGGTATTGGAAAAGATCACACTTTATTTGCATTGACAGATGGAGTAGTGACTTTCAAAAAGGGAAGAGCAGATAAGTCATTCGTTTCAGTTGTAGCTGAAGCTTAAGTAACAACTTTGTATCGTTTTAAAAAGCACCAGGAAACTGGTGCTTTTTTTATGCCCATTCCACAGTATATGCTTCTACTACTTACGCGGTCTTCATCATAGCCTTACAAGAGCTTGTTCCTTGAATGATTTCGCCAGTTTTGAACTGAAAATAAAAGGTGGATGAAAATATTTTATAAAATAATACTAATTGGGTGATATTATTTTTTTGATCTGAAATCACGGTTTTAGCGAAAACAAACGATAACAGAATAATGTTTGGATAGATACCGCCAAATCGATAGAACCTATCATCTCAAATTCTTTTTTGAGTATTTTCTTTTTACGATTTATCCCCTAATTTGGGGTCTTCTAAACCTAATATTTTTAACTAAACCTAAACCTATGAAGAAGTTTTTACTATTATTCTTCTCATTCGTTTTTGCGCTCAGCACGGCCTGGGCTCAAGACCGAACAGTTTCAGGTAAAGTGAGCTCATCGGAAGATGGAAGCGCTTTGCCTGGTGTGAACGTTGTACTTAAGGGTACAACCAATGGAACAGTTACTGACTCAGACGGTAACTACAAACTATCTATACCTTCTGGCGGAGGTAGCCTTGTGTTTTCATTTATCGGACTTCAAACTCAGGAAGTAGCGGTAGGTGAGAGAAGTGTTGTTGACATCGCTCTTTCATTGGATGTTACTCAGCTTTCGGAAGTGGTGGTGACCGGTTCGGGTGTGGCTACAGACAAGAAAAAACTTGGTATCGCGGTTGAATCAGTGTCAGCAGAAAAACTGCCGGCTACTCCTTCGGCTTCTATCGACCAGGCGTTGATCGGAAAAGTAGCGGGTGCTCAGATTTCATCTATCTCCGGTAACCCTGGCGATCCGGTGAACATTCTTTTGAGAGGTGTTAACTCAGTACAAGGCGGAACCAAGCCATTGATCATGGTTGACGGAGTTCAGCTGGCTGCGACAGACATCAACTCACTTGACCTTAGCAACGTGGAAAGAATTGAGGTGGTGCAAGGTGCTGCTTCAGCTTCTATCTATGGTGCTCAGGGAGCAAACGGTGTAATCCAGATCTTCACTAAGAAAGGACAGAAAGGCCGCGTAGCGATTAACTTCTCTACCAGCTATTCTGAGAACACTTTCCTTAACACAGGAGATGTACACAAAGCAAAAACACACGGCTACATTACTAATGCTGCTGGTGCAATTACTGATGCTTCAGGAAATGTACTAACCTATGATGAAGTAGGTGGTGTTCAGGGTATCTCTTATGTATACGGTCCTAACGCAACAGCGGCTAATCCAAATGGTAACGGAGCAACCCGTTATGCGATCCAGGATATCCGCAATGATTTTAACAAACCTTACGGACAAGGTGGTGGTCTTCAGTACTATGATCATTTCAAGCAGGTGTTCAAAACAGGCTACACTATTAATAACTCAATAAGCATTTCAGGAGCTGGCGATAAGAGCGATTACTCTTTGTCATTGGCAAACAACCGCTCAGTGAGCCCTGTAATGAAGAACGGAGCTGTTGAAAGAAGCAATATTACATTGAACCTTGGAACAGAATTGTTCAAAGGTTTTAAAATCAGATCCACTACTCAGGTAGTTTATACCAGAAACGATCTTCATCCAGGTTTGGGTGCAGCGGGTCTGGATGATTATGGAAAAGGTAACTCACTGGGTAACGTAAACGGTGTGTATAGTTTCCTTAACACTTCTCCTTTCTTTGATCTGACCAGAAAACTGGATGATGGTACTTATCCTGGCTACCAGGAAGCGGGTGGTTTCCTTAGCGTGAACGCACTTAACCCTTATTATCGTGCAGCTTACTCAAGTCAGCTGGATAACAAGATTGATGTGATTCAGAGCTTTGATGCAAACTACAACATCAACAAGTTCATTGAGCTTGATGCTAAATATGGTATCAACTACAGAACAGAAAATTCAAGATGGACGTATGCTAACCAGTCTACTAACTTAAACTCTGACTATTACTTTAACTACGTGGGTTGGTTTGCTCCGGATCTGAATGGAGAAATTGTGAACTGGGCTTATACGAATACTTTCCAGAACTTCCTGGCCAATGCATATTTCAGAACTGACTTCGAAGATGATTTTCATTTGAGTCTTCCTATTCAGACCAGCACACAGGTTGGATTTGACTATCGTAAGAAAAAGTACACCGAGCTTGATACGTATGGTGTAGGTATTTCCTTAGCACCTCCAACCAACCTGACCGCAACATCCGATCAGGCAGTTTACCGTGATTATGTTGAGCCATTTGTTACTTATGGTTATTTAGTGAATCAGAAAGTTGACTTCGGAGATTTCGGAGGAGTTACAGCAGGTTTCAGAAGTGACTGGTCTTCAGCGTTCGGAGGAGGTTCCAAGCCATTCACGTTCCCACACTTTGACGGACACATTCTTCCTTCTACGTTCTGGAAGAACTCAGGTTTAACAGAAACGATACCTTACTTCAAACTGAGAGCAGCTTATGGTGAGGCAGGTATTCAGCCAGGTGCATTCGACAGATATCCTGTTTTGGGTCAGTCTAACCTTGGTTCAGGCTTAACTTACACTGTTCCTACTACATCGAACAATGCAAATCTTCAGGTGGAAGTTTCAAAAGAAACAGAAATCGGAACAGACTTTACCGTTAATGCTAACGAAGGTGGTGCATGGTTCAATTCCATCAACGCTTCTGTTACTTACTGGAAACGTTCAAGCGAGAATGTAATCTACAGAGTGAGCGTTCCTCCTTCTGCAGGTTCAGTAGATCAGTTAACCAATGCTATTGATATGTCATCGAATGGTGTTCAGTTCTCATTGAACCTTCCGGTGTACAACTCTTCTACATTGAAGTGGGATTTCACTACTAACTTCGGACATCAGGTGTCTAAGATTGATGCGATCGCAGGAGGTAATGATATCATCCTTAACTCAGGAGCAGGTGATGCTTCCCTGGTGTTGACTCCTGGTATGATCATCGGTCAGATCTATGGTTACAAAGCATTGACCAGCGTTGATGCAGTTCGTGCCAACGGTACACCATACATCACTAACGATGCTGAAAAAGTGAATTATGAAATTGTTGACGGCCGTTTGGTAGATAAGAGAACGTACCAGATTCAGTTTGCTGACGAAAAGACTCCTCTTGCTAACCCGAACCCTAAGTTCAATGCGTCTTTCATCAACTCAGTGAGCTATAAAGATTTCGCTACGTTATCATTCCAGTTTGACTGGGTTTATGGCAACCACCTGTACAACCAGACAAAAGAGTGGATGTATCGTGATGGTATCCATGGTGACTATGAAAAACAAGTTACTATCGATGGTAAAACAGGCGCATTCCCTGCATACTGGGCAAGTGCTTACTACGGTTTATTCGGCAGCTTGAACGGTGCGGGTAACCTTGCTACCAAGGACTTCTATGTAGAAGATGCATCATTCATGAGAATGCGTAACGTTTCTCTGGCATTTGACTTTGCTAAGGTGATGAAGGTTCCAGCGTTGAAGAAACTTCAACTTGTTCTTACCGGCAGAAACCTTGCCACATGGACGAAGTACACCGGATTCGATCCTGAGATCAGCTCAGGTACAGTGAACTCTGCATTTGACAGAGGAGTTGATCACAATACACTTCCGAACACGAAGTCTTATCAGATCGGATTAAATGTTGGGTTTTAATTAGTAAACTCTAAAAGAAGAAAGACATGACTAAAAATAAATTTGTACAAACCCTAATTGTTGCGTCCCTTGTTTTGGGAACAATAAGCTGTAAAGATCAGCTGGATGTGGGTAACCCGAATTCACCTACCCTTTCAGCGAACGTGAACACGGAGTCAGGTATTATTTCCCTGGCTCAGGGCGGTGTTTATATCAATGGATTCCTGAACGGAGACAACTGGCTTGGAAACAGCTATTTTTCTTTACCGATGGGATACAATGAACTGATGGCAGACAACGTGGGAGCATCTGCATCGAACAACCAGGTGACAACAATTGGTCAGCCTGATTACATCATCCTTGATGACGGAAGCAGAAGAACCAACACTTCCCCTGCGGTGGGTATCATCCGTACGTACAACACACGTGCATCTACAGGTGCAAACAACAATGCGATCCATTACGAATGGTTGAACATGTACGCATTGAACAATGCATGTAACCTGACGTTATCGAAAGTGGAAGAGATTCCGTTCACCGGAGATGCGGAGAGCAAGATCAATACGATCAAAGCATGGTGCTACTGGTGGAAGGGATACGCATATGCTTCAATCGGAAGCAAATATATCTCCGGACTGATCATCAATGAGTATGGTACTCCAAGCAATGTATATGTATCACATGATGCAGTGATTGCAGAGTCTAACACCTACTTCAACCTGGCAGCTACTACCTTAGCGGGTATCAGCTCAGCGGGTGATTATGAAGAAGTATTGGGACAACTGATCCCTGCACACACTCAGACAGGCAGAGGTGGAGTTTTATCTGTTGCAGAATGGACAAGAAGCATCAACACGATGCTTGCCCGTAATATTCTCTTCAATAAAATTTCTCCTTTCGTGAATAAGAACCTGGCATCTTCCATCAGCAAGACTAACCTTGCTGCAATGACAGCTGCAGACTGGACAGCCATCAAGACGCTGACTACTGCAGGTATCCAGGAGGATGATGTTATTTTCACCGGAAGAACAACCGGAACGAATGACTTCTTCAGTGCATCAGGCGGAACAGTAGCGTCACTGGCCTCTAACCCTGCCTCTACTTCTACTTTCAAAGTAAGTGAGCGGGTGATCCAGAGCTTCAATGCAGGTGACAAACGTTTCTCTAACAACTTTACTGCAACAAGCCCTTATAACAATGACTATATCTACACTACCCGTTACACTTTGTCTAACGGTGGTCAGGGTCAGGCAGGTGTATGGGTATATGCAGACAGAGATCCGGGAGAATATGAACTGGTTATGGCAGGTAGCTATGAAGAGAATGCACTAATGCTTGCAGAAGCAAACATCCGCCTTGGTGATGTGGCTACAGGTCTTTCATTGATCAATGATGTGAGAGCATTCATGGGAGCAGGCACTGCACCATTGGCTGGTTTGAGCCAGACAGATGCTCTTCATGAGCTGACAAAAGAAAGAAGAGTGGCTCTGTTGTTCAGAGGGATCGCCTTCCATGACAACAGAAGATGGGGATGGACTTATGACATCACTCAGGGAGGTGGAAGCTATGGCAATACAATCGTGTTGAACCCGATCACGTACACCAATGCTACCATCAACTACAACTTCATGGATTTCTGGGATGTTCCTGCTAACGAGTCAGTGCTAAACCCACCGGCTGAAGGCAGCACACCAATCATGAATCCTAATTATTGATTTAGTTAAATAGGTTTTCTTTTTAAAGCCACTCCGGACAGGGGTGGCTTTTTTATTTCAATGCCTATGGCAAGAGAGGATCATTACTTTGGTGCGGGGTACGAAAAATATATTTTAGTACCTTTCTTTCATGAGCGACTTGCAGGACCAACATTGGACGCAGAACAGGAGATTCATATCTGATTTCACAAGGATTAATTTTTTCTTTTGGGCGGTCATTGCAATCATCAATTACTTTCAGGATGCGCTACTATTAAAGATCGAGGAGAACGAAAGCCCATGGTCTTTCGCAGCTATATTTTCTTTTGACTGGCCATTATGGGCTGCATTTACGCCATTTATTATCCGGCTTGCCACCAGATACCCTCTCACCTGGAAAGGAATGTATAAGAGTTTCTCTATACAGTTTGGCCTGGCAATTCTGTTTGTTGCAGCTCATACCATCGTTGAATCCCTGATCATTGAATTTCTGGTGCATTTGATTTTTCCTCAGCACAGTGAAGAAATTTACTTGCCAGGATATCTGATGGCAAGCATACATTCTAAATTCATTGTATACTTTCTCATTATCGGGGGAGTATCCCGATTTGAACTATATACGAGTTATCAACGGTCTCAGGTACAGACTTCCCGATTGAAAGAGCAACTTTCAGCGGCTCAATTGGAGGCATTGCGCATGCAACTTCAGCCTCATTTTTTGTTCAATACACACCACACGATTTCGGGGCTTATTCTTAAAAATGAAAATAGCAGAGCTATTCAAATGCTGATGCGCCTGAGTGATCTGCTCCGGAAATCATTGGAAAAATCCAAAACCGATTTTATTCCGCTCAACCAGGAGCTGGAAATGGTTTTTTCCTATATGGAAATTCAGAAAGTCAGATTTCAGGATCAATTAAACTTTTCTCTGCAACAGGATCCAACTACTAATAATGTGCTTGTCCCTTCTTTTTTCCTGCAGCCTTTAATTGAAAATGCAGTGATTCACGGAATAGGAAAATCTTCGGATAAGGGTGAGATTAAGTTATCAATTAGTAAAACGGCAGCAAACCGTTTATCTATCTGCCTGGAAGACCATGGTGTGGGTATAAACAAACTAAGCCCGGAAGGCATCGGGCTATCCAATACACGATCGAGGTTGGATCAGTTATATAAAGGAAAATACATTCTTGAGATCGAACCGCTGGAGAAAACAAAAGGCACTCGTATTAATATAGAAGTGCCTTTAATTCCAGCGATCAACTGAGATTTCAGTTTTCGTGACTCTGACTCCACGCCACGGGAACGATACGTTCCTCAAATGCTTTTCTCACCACATCAGATTTTGTCTTCACGTTTAGCTTGCGATAAATATTTCTGATATGTGTTTTTGAAGTCTCTTTTGAAATATTCAACTCATTGGCAATTCTGGAATAGGAATTACCCTGGGTGATCAGCTTCAGTACTTCGCCTTCACGATTGGTCAACGGAGAAATTCTTGAAATGTGCATCGATTCTACAATCACTCTTGCCACAAGCGGGCTTAGCGGAGATCCTCCTTGTATTAACTCATTGAGATGAGTGGCGAAATTGTTCAGCCAGTTATTGCGTAAGACATAACCGTTTGCTCCTGCACTTAATGCGTTGAAGATGGTTTCTTCATCCTGATAATCGGTAATTACCAATATATGAGTGTGTGGAAAGATTTTCTTGAAGTTGGATATGGCTTCAGTCCCTTTCATACGGGGAAAGTCAAGATTCATTAAAATGACATCCGGATAATCATTTTTCATGAAGCGGGCTGCGTCTTCACATTCAGCATAATGATTAACAATCAGGTAAGAATCAACCGCTTCAACCATGGAACAAATTAATTCTCTGAATTTTGCATCATGTTCGATTACAATAACTCTCTTTTTAAACTTGCTCATATTTACTTTGTTTTAGTAACCCAAAATACGTTAGCTAAAGTGACCTTTGCCTACCTAAACGTTGACCTGTTTTGAAGATTCTTTGAAAGGAATATGTTAATCGCCAGGATGTTGAGCGGCATGGGTGAAATTTCTACCGTTTACGGAAAAGCAATATGCAATTTTAACTATTACCTCAAGCTTTACACTAAGATTGGGGGATACTTATAAATGAAGTTGATAAAGATTTTAATAGCTGATGACGAATACTTTGCCCGCGAGGTTATTAAAACTTATCTGAAGGAGAAGGAAAGCCAGCATACACTTCAAATTGAGGAAGCCACTTCTGGTGCAGAAGCGCTTGATAAAATTGTGGAATTAAAACCTGATCTGCTTTTCCTGGATGTGCAAATGCCTGAGCTCACCGGTATGGATGTACTTCGTGAAATTAATCCATTGGGCTATCGGCCAGCAATAATTTTCACAACAGCGTTTGAACAATATGCCTTAAAGGCCTTTGAAGTAAAAGCGATTGATTACTTGCTGAAACCTTTCGATCAGTCGCGATTCAACGATGCATTCAGTAAGGCGCTGGAGTATACTGAAAGCAAGAACAATGATGTAAATCAGCTGGTAAAAAAATTGCAGGATTCATACGAGCAACTTCAACAAACCAATAAAGCAGATCATCTTACCCGTATACTGGTTAAGGAACCGAAAAGAATGTTTTTTGTAAAAACAAACGAGGTGTATTGGTTTGAAGCTTCTGGCGATTATGTCGTCCTTCACCTGGAGAAAAAATCGCACCTGATCAGCCAGAGTCTAAACCAGCTTGAGGCCCATCTCAATTCAGGCGAGTTTGTGCGTATTCACAGGTCGTACATTGTCAACGTGAATTACATCACTGAATTTGAACCTCATTTCAATAGTGAGTATTATATCACATTGAAAAATGGTGCCCGCCTTAAGCTGAGCCGGACTTACCGGAACAGACTTGGATTTTTGTTTGCGGATATTTTTAATGATTCTCCCGAGTAGCAAAAACACCCCTTTTTACTGTCAGGCGAAGGCCTATCTTTGCGCCTTGAATTTCCCCCGTTTTGATACCTGAAATCATCTGCGTGACCATTTTATCTGTACAGATAATTTACATTCTTATTTTTTTATACGCCTTTTTGAAAAAGGAAAAAGCAGTGAAGGCAGCTCCGCTTCCGGTTTCAATTATTGTATGTGCGCATGACGAAGAGGAGAACCTAAAGGCACTCATTCCGCAACTACTGGCGATGGATTATCCTGAATTTGAAGTCATTATTGTGGAAGACAGGAGTAATGATGGAACGTATGATTATTTACTTGAGGCAACCAAACTGGATAGTAAACTGAAAATGGTGCGTGTGCAGCAAACACCCGATCATATCAATGGGAAAAAATTTGGATTGACTCTTGGGATCAAGGCTGCCCGCTATGAATGGTTATTGTTCACCGATGCGGATTGCAGGCCGGTAAGTAAAAACTGGATTACTGAAATGAGTGCCCGGTTCACCGGGAAATCAGAAATTGTCATAGGCTTCTCGTCTTACGAGAAAGCCCCCGGGTTGCTCAATAGCTTTATTCGTTTTGAAACTTTTCTTACCGCTATCCAATACATCGGTTTTGCCCTGATAGGAAAACCATATATGGGTGTGGGACGGAACCTGGCCTATCGCAAGCCGCTCTTTATTAATAATAAAGGCTTCAATACTCATCTGGGTGTAATGGGTGGAGATGATGATCTCTTTGTCAACGAGCATGCCCATGAAGACAATACTGCCGTGAGTATAAGTAAAGAAGCGTTGGTTGTTTCCAAGCCCAAAACCACGCTTCAGTCATTTTACTATCAGAAATTGAGACACCTTTCGGTAGGGAAGAAATACAAATTGGGTGATCGGGCTATCCTTGGAATATTTGCCATCACGTGGATCTTAACATGGATTTTTGTAGTTCCTGCTGCGTTTTTCAGCCCTTGGTTGTATTGGATAGGAGGGGCTTTTTTACTGAGGTGGGTATTACTTGTGACACTGTTTCACTTTGGCCCAAAACGACTGGGAGACAGTTTTGAGGCCTGGAAAACCCCATTTTTAGATTTTATTTACGCCTTTTATTATCTTGTCGCTGGCCTTGTGGCTTTAGTATCCAAAAAAGTACGATGGAAGAATTAGAAGAAGGCAGGTTTTCATCCAAAGCGCTGGAAGATTTTAAGTTTATTGACATGGCTGTCGATGGCGATGATAAGGCCTATGCGAAGCTATTGCAGCGCTACAAACGACCTGTTTATCACATGATTCTGAAAATGGTGCGCAATGTGGATGATGCTGAAGACCTGACCATCGAGTCATTTGCTAAAGCGTTTCGCAGTCTTCATCGCTTCAAAAAGGACTTTACATTTAGTACCTGGCTTTTTCGTATTGCTACTAATAATACCATCGACTTTATTCGTAAGAAGAAGCTTAATACACTTAGTATTGAGAATACCTATACCGATGATGACGGACAGTCCGTTTCCATTGACGTAGAAGACCAGAATCCAGATCCTCAGGAAGAAGCCATCAAGGGTCAGAAGGAAGAACTGATTCAGGTTTTTGTGAACATGCTTCCGGCTAAATATCAGAAACTGGTGCGCTTAAGGTATTTTAATGAACTTTCTTACGAGGAAATTGCTGTTGAGTTGGATGCTCCCTTAGGAACGGTAAAAGCCCAGTTGCACCGTGCCCGCGAACTCATGTACGATCTGATCAAGAACAAAAAAGAGCATATCTGATTCGGAATCCGTCATTTTTATGACAATTCTCAGTTATTAATTCTTTCTACATTTCGGTAAATTTGCTCCCCGAAAGGGATTTTTTCCTTTCAAATAGCGTTTTAGATTAAAAATTTTACGGCCGTGGATTTAAGCTTGAAAATAGATGTCGTGGATGACATCAGCGTAGACGATTTCAATAAGAACTACCTCGTTCCTCAGAAGCCTTTGCTTATCAAAGGAGGGATCATCAAAAAGACACCAGCGTTTACCAAATGGACACCGGATTATTTCAACGAGCAGTTGGGCAATCTGGAAGTCGAT
>JBGATZ010000124.1:0-10665 GCA_044228905.1 Cyclobacteriaceae bacterium
GTGATCGTTTTCTGATTGAAATTATCAAATGCTTCAAAGAATTCTTTAATGCGGGCGTTGTTCACTTTGGCCGTCACTGCCATAGGGTTCACGCTCCTAGACAAATCCGAGAGTTTGAAATTCAGACTCATTGTTCCTCCTGCCACATTCATGGTAACAGGCTTCGCTTCCAGTGAATGATGAGACAATGCGAGGCGTCCGGAAAAACCTGTTGCTTTAAACTGATTCATGATCAGTTCGTTCACTTTTACATTCAAATCAAACTCAAGCTTTTCAAGAACCTGATCCATCAAATCGGACACCTTTTTCTGATCGCGCTGAATTTGTTTTGGCGTTTTATGTCCTGGTTGTTTTTTATCCGATAGCATGGTCAGGTCAAAACGAGGCGATGTGACATCCATTTTGATATAGCCCTTATTTTTAGGCTGAATGAAAAAAGGTATGAAATTCTGAATAGTACCCTTCATCTTCAATGGGCTCCCATTCAAATCAAAAGCAATATTTTCAATTTTGAACTTAGTCTTATCAAATTCAAAGGTAGCTTCAATTTTTTCGAGCTTCATCCTTCGTGGCTTATAATGGAAACTGCCTCCCCTTACAATAGTAATTCCATCCAAACGACCTTCATACTTAGTACGGCTATTATCAATGTACTCCGCCAGTTTTCCCTCGTATTTTATTCTGGTGGATACAGTACCCTTACCAAAACGAAATCGCGCGCTATCAATATGCTTATTTAGATCTTTCAACTTCATATCAGTAAGCACATCCAGCTTCAGATAAGGGTCCTGCAACTCGCTAATTGTTACATTTCCTTTTACAGGGAACGAATTCATCACACCATCAAAAGAAGAAATCACCACGCGTGAATTAGCATTGTCGTATTCCTTTAATGAATCTACATGATTACTAAAAGAGCCCGTGAAGTAAAAGTTATTCATATGAAGTTTCCCAAACTCCACGTGCGCATCCGATGAACCAAATTGCACGTCTACGGCAGGCCGATCATTAGGCACCGATTTTCCCTTCAGATTGACCACCACATCAACAGGTTTATCCACTTTAAATCTTCCCACTGTTTTCCGGAGTGATTTGTCCAATAATGCACGACCATGTTCAAGTTCTATTTTATCAGCACTAAAAACCAACTCGAACGTCTTACCAGGTTGAAGGTGGAAATATCCGGAGATACTTATTTTATTATCATCTACTTCTATTGACGAAGGGGCTATGGTTAAAATTTGCGACTTACGGTTAATATCCACATGCAGGTCGGCCTCTGAGGTTTTATTGGGAAGAAAACCTCCAGAGTTTCGTTTGAACACCAGGCTATCAAATCGTATTTCTCCTTTGATGTGCGTACTGTACATCGAATCGTTGGCCTCTACCGAATGCTTCGTATCTATAAACCAGACACTGTGTGATTTGCTCTTCAATGAATCAGCATAGGTGACATGCACATTTTTAAATTCGATATTGCGCAGCGAGAGCAGAAAAGGATTTTCTGATTTTGCTACTGAATCATTTGCCGATACAGAAATTGTATCGCGCTTGAAAATATTAAGATTAGTATATCCGTCTTTCGTCCGGAAAATAAAGAGGTTAGCGTTTTCTATTTTTAATGACCTTACATTTATTGATTTCTTCAGCAGTTGATAAAGATTAATATCAACAAAAACTTTTTCCCCGATAAAAAAATCATGGTGATACCGGGCGGAAGGAGAGCCCACCAACGTTACATCGCGGAGTGTGAGTGAAAAATTGGGGAAGTCGTTCAGCAAGGTAAAATCCAGTTTTCGGATTTTAAATTCCCCATCAATACCTTTATTGAGTTGAGCAGTGATGCGCTCAAGAATAGCGTCCCGATTCCAGTAAGCAACCGAAAAAACAACAATCAAAATCAAAAGAATTGACGCAAAGAAGTAAATCAATCCTTTAAAGAATCTTGTCATGTTAACAGTTGGTAGGTGCTACATTAGGAAAATACGGGTTTGTGGCTTCATTTAGAAACCGGTTTCGTTAAATTCCCCAACCCTGGTTCATTAAAATTACCTGCCAAAGTCGTCCTGCACACGAACAATGTCATCTTCATCTGATGGGTGAGCCGCATCAGTGTGTTGCCAGATCTCGGAAAGCATTCCCCAGCCTTCCAGTCCCACAAGACGGTGACGTTCTCCGCAATTTAAACGAACGATCTCACCAACTTTGAGCGTTTTGACCGGGCCTTCAGCGTCCGTATGACTGGTTACAACACCTGCTTCACCCGCCACCAGTTTCCAGATTTCTGCACGTCTGTGATGATATTGCCATGAAAGACGTTTGGCTGGTTGTACAACCAAAATTTTTGGACTTAATTTTTCGCTGATCTTCAGATCATTGAGATTCACCTCTTTAAAAAACAAATCGGCAAACTTCTGAGCTTGTGACTCATCGATCACAAAAAATCCGCCCCATGGACGGTTAGCATCTTTGGCAATTACTTTTAATCCCTCTTTATCCAGATAAGATTGTATGATATCGAAAACTTCGTGTTTAGGACTTTGAGCTGAGAATTTAATATTCATTGGATGATCATTTCTGAGCCTTAAAAATACGAATTGAATTCCAAGCTAAACGACCCATTGTATAATCATCAGAAAATAAATGAACCAGAATTTGTACTTTTCTTCATTACAAACCTACTCTCATGAAAAACTTTACTGGTCTTTTTCTCGTAGCACTGTGCCTGATTGCCTGCTCGGAAAAGAAAAAGGAAAATGACTACACCGGCTGGCCAGCTTATTCCGGATCGAAAGATGGTTTGCGTTATTCTTCTAACGATCAAATTAATACCGGTAATGTAAGCCAGCTTAAGGTAGCCTGGACTTATTCATCGAATGATAAAGATCAAGATAACAGATCACAGAATCAATGTAATCCAATTATGGTGGACGGAGTGCTGTATGGTACTTCTCCCCGATTAAAGCTCTTTGCCCTTGAAGCAGCAACCGGCAAAGTAAAATGGGAGTTTGATCCCGTTTCAATTGATACCGCTGCACATCACGACAAGTATGCCTACTATAAAGTAAGTCGTGGGGTAATGTATTGGGAAGATGGTGATGACAAACGTATTTTATATAGCACCGGGTCAAAAACCTGGGCGATCAATGCAACAACAGGTAAAGTAGCAGATCAATTTGGAAAAGGTGGATACATTGATTTGGCTGAAGGTTTGGATCGTGATCCATCTACCTATAATAACTTCATTGCGTCTACTACGCCCGGAGTGATCTATAAAGATCTGTTTATCATGGGACATCGTGTAGCTGAATCTGCCGATGCAGCTCCCGGACACATTCGTGCGTTTGATGTAAGAACAGGTGAACGCAAATGGATCTTTCACACTATTCCTCAGCCCGGTGAGAAAGGAACAGAAACCTGGGAAGATCCGGATGCATGGAAAAAATTTGGTGGAGCAAACAGTTGGGCAGGAATGTCATTGGACGAGAAGCGGGGAATTGTGTATGTACCTACTGGTTCGATTGGTGGAGATTTTTACGGAGGAATTCGTAAAGGTCAAAACCTGTACGGCAATTCATTGATTGCCCTGGATGCAGCCACAGGTAAATACATCTGGCATTATCAAACGGTACATCACGATTTATGGGATCGGGATTTAGCAGCGAATCCAAATCTGGTCACGATCAACAAAGACGGGAAGACAATTGATGCCGTAGCGCAAATCACGAAACACGGATATATTTTTCTTTTTGATCGTTTAAGCGGTGAACCTGTTTTTCCGATCGAAGAAAAGGAAGTTCCTCCCTCTGATCTTCCTGGTGAACAGGCATGGCCTACACAACCCATCCCTACATTACCCGAACCATTTGCAAGACAATCTTTTACCAAAGATGATCTTGTCAATCTTACTGAAGAATCAAATAAAGAGATGCTGGAAAAATTTAACAATGTGAAGTACAGTACCATGTTTACTCCACCAAGCAAAGATGGAGTCTGGATCTTTCCAGGATTTGATGGAGGTGGAGAATGGGGTGGCTCTTCAGTTGATCCGGAAACCGGAATACTTTATGTGAACAGTAGCGAATTACCATGGGCATTAACGATGATTGACGTTCCGAAAAAAGGAAGTGATCAATCGATAAAAGGAATTGGCAAGAATGTTTACAATCAATACTGTGTAAGTTGTCATGGACCAGAGCGAAAAGGAAACGGAAGTTCTTTTCCATCACTGGTAAATCTCAAAAAGAAATATAATGAAGAACAGGCATGGAAAATTATTGATGGCGGCAAGAACATGATGCCCGCATTCAAACAAATCAAAGGTATAGACAAAGAAGCATTGCTTGCCTTTCTTTTGGATAAAGAAGACAAAGAGCCTGTATCCAAAAAACCAGTAACAGCCCAGAGTGAAAAGAAAAGTATTTTGGATGAAGTGCCTTATACCATGACGGGGTACAATCGTTTTACCGATAAGAATGGTTATCCCGGAATAAAACCTCCGTGGGGATCGCTCAATGCGGTGAACCTCAACACGGGAAAGTTGTTATGGAAAGTTCCTCTGGGAAATTTCAGTGAACTCAACACTGAATCCGAAACAGGAACAGAAAACTACGGTGGGCCTTTGTCTACTAAAGGTGGACTGGTTTTTATTGCAGCTACCAAAGACGAGAAGATCAGAGCATTTGATAAAACAAGTGGAAAAGTTTTATGGGAGGCGCAATTGCCTGCAGCTGGCTACGCTACACCTGCAACTTACTCTGTGGATGGAAAACAATTTGTGGTCATCGCTTGTGGTGGCGGAAAAATCGGGAGTAAATCAGGTGATAGCTATGTAGCATTTGCATTACCCTAAGATTAAGAAATAATTCAATCTCCGTTTTGGTTTGATATCATCAATTATTTGTTTGATTTTCATAACCACCGGATTCTAAAATTTAAATATCTAGCGAAACTAATTCAAAACGAATACACTAATAGATGGTGTACTTATTAACCTGATAAACTTATGATTGCAGCAAAAGGCTATGCCGCCCAAACTCCCACTACAGATTTAGCTCCCTGGAATTTTGAAAGACGTGAAGTAGGCCCGCACGATGTGCAATTTGATATTGCTTATTGTGGTGTGTGTCATTCTGATCTACATCAAATAAAAAATGAATGGTTTCCTGGCATTTTTCCAATGGTACCTGGTCACGAGATTGTAGGTACTGTGGTGAAAGTAGGAAGCCACGTTAAAAAATTTAAAGTAGGTGAACTCGCTGCTGTTGGTTGCATGGTA
The DNA here is from genome assembly GCA_044228905.1 of Cyclobacteriaceae bacterium. Lineage (GTDB taxonomy): Bacteria > Bacteroidota > Bacteroidia > Cytophagales > Cyclobacteriaceae > ELB16-189. The sequence goes on from JBGATZ010000124.1 coordinate 5,279, forward strand.
GACTCTTGTCGGGAATGCCAAAACTGCAAGCAAGGTCTGGAACAATATTGCGCCAAAGGCAATGTAGGTACTTATAATTCAAAGGGTAAAGATGGTGTGCCTACATACGGTGGTTATTCAAACACGATTGTGGTTCATGAAGATTTTGTTCTTCATGTATCCGACAAACTTTCATTAGCAGCTGTTGCTCCATTGCTTTGCGCAGGTATCACCACTTATTCTCCACTCAAACACTGGAAAGTGGGTAAAGGTCATAAACTGGCCGTGCTTGGATTGGGTGGATTAGGGCACATGGGTGTAAAGTTCGGAGTGGCACTAGGTGCCGAAGTAACTGTCTTGAGTACATCTCCTTCCAAAGAAGCTGACGCTAAAAAATTAGGAGCACACAAATTTGTAGTTACCACAGACAAAGCACAAACCAAAGCCGTAAAAGGTTATTTTGATTTCATTCTCGATACGGTTTCGGCTCCACATGATTTTGGTTTATATCTCTCCCTGTTGAAAACAAATGGAACTCATATCCTGGTAGGTGTTCCTCCAGAAAAACTGGAAGTACATCCGTTTGGAATTATTGATGGCAGAAAAAGCTTAGCAGGATCTTCTATTGGCGGAATTCCTGAAACCCAGGAGATGCTGGATTTTTGTGCCGAGAAGAATATCGTATCGGATATTGAGTTGATCGATATCAAAGACATCACCAGATCGTACGAACGAATGGTAAAAGGTGACGTTCGTTATCGTTTTGTAATTGATATGAAGACCTTGTGATCTTTATAGTGTTTGCAAAAAATGGCATCGCAACATTTAACTTGCGATGCCATTTCCATTTTACGTTTGACCGACTAAGAAGGAAGATTTCTCAGGTAATTGCCAATAGTCATTTTTCCTCCGTATTCAGCCCAGCCCAATGGCGTGCTCTGATGAATCAGGTCTTTTATATTTCTGTCAGCACCTGCTTCTATCAGAATTTTTACTGACTCCAGCGAGTTTGACCACACCGCCTGATGAAGAGGAGTAGCATGTGAATGGAATCCGGGCGGGCAAAAATCATTTAAGTTTATACCCAAAGGAATGAGCGAGGCAATAACATATGCGCGGCCATAAAGGGCAGCTACAGCCAATGCGGCTTGTCGTCCTTTCTCATTTGCTGATTGCTTCAACTGTTTTACTTCTTCTGTTTTATTTAAGGCTATAGCAATAAGTAATGTAAGTTTGGCTCCGACATGTAGCAATTTCTCAACCGCAGCAACTTCTTCATGCACGATAGCTGCATCGACTGCCTTATCCGGGTTAGCTCCCTGCTTCACAAGAAAATCAATCAGATCAAGCTGAACACCATGTTCGCGTGATACCTGACCGGAACAAACTAACGCCAACGTATAATCCAGTTGTTCCTGGAGGTCTTTTACTCTTTGTTGTTTCGCGAATTCAATCAACAAACCTGTAATTGCTACAATATTCTCCGGAAGTTTATTGTTACGTATGGGGTTCTCTGCAATGAACCATAACAAATAAGGATCTTTAAAATAGCCTTCTTCACCGTTTGGCACCCGTTCATGAATCAATCGTGGATTTTCAGTAAGCTGTTTGGTCAACTCTTTTTCATTACCGGTGTCAATTGCGGTTATCGCTGCGAGAAATAATGGATCGATGATCTTCATAATGTCAATTTAATCCCATCTGCCATCCAATGGCCAATGAAAACATAATTCATATCCATCCGGATCTTTTACGTAGATGGCCTTGAACTGATATTTGGTTATGATGGGCTCTTTTAGTTTCAGTCCATTAGCAATGAAATAATTATAAAGTTGCTCCACATTGGGGCAACCAAAATAAAGTGAAGTATCTCCATGAGCTACCTGATGTTTGGGATCTGGCAAAGGCGGACGATGTTCTCTTTCGTAAGCGGTGTTGAACATCACATCAATATCGTTATAACGAAGCCACGCCCAATCTACATCTTCCGGAGATGTATATGGTTCAGAGGTAGAAACAATTTCAAATGACAATAGATCCTTATAAAAATGAATGGTATAATGCATATCAAATACCTGAAACAGTGTAGCCATGCCTTTGAGGATGACTTTATCGCGGTTACCTGACTTTTCCATTGTTTTGGATTTTAATGACTTATTCAACTGCCCAGATCGTAGGCCAGTTTCATAAATTTCTTCATCTCTTTATTCACATCTTCGCTGGCCAGCATACGAAAATGATGATTGAATTGCTTCGCATCGCCAGGAACCTGAGCTATCTTCTGAAAGCACAAATTGTCGTCATAGGGTTTTTCAAATGGAAAAACCACGTGAATAAAATTCTTTCCGAGCTGTGTGATATACGCAATGCGTTTTCGTGATGTGGCTATTCCAATCATCGTTTTAGCAGGCAAAACAGAAATTTCGCCAACCTTTTTAAACTCATCAATAAAATGATGGAACAATGTTAAGGTTACTTCTGATTTTCCATTCAGGAAATCGCCTAATGCACTGTCATTCGATGGTGTCTTTTTTGCCATTCCTTTATTTTCACTCTACTAAGTTAATAAGTTTAAAGATTGTCGTAATCAGCCCCTCAGATTGGCGTAAATACACGCTCTCAATTAATATCCAGTCCACTAAGTTTGTATCATCAGCACTGAAAACTAAAAACACAAAAATACCATTATGAAAAAGGACAAAATCATTTACTGGGTAGCTACATCAATCGTCTTTTTGTTTGATAGTGTAATGCCTGCGCTTACTTCGCATACTGAGCTGGCTATTGAAGGTATTCGCCATTTGGGTTACCCGGATTACTTTCGTGTGCAACTTACAATCTTCAAAGTACTTGGAGGTCTGCTATTGATCATTCCTAAAGTTCCGGCCCGATTGAAAGAATGGGCCTACGTAGGATTCGCTATCAATTTCATTTCAGCAGCTATTGGCCACGCAGTAGTTGACGGAGTAGATGCGCAGACATTCCTTCCTTTAGTCATACTAGGCATTCTGATCGTATCTTATGTTTACTTCCATAAACTCAACGATAAGATCGTTACTCCATAATCTCTCCAATCAATAAATTCTGAAACACTTCGCTGAGCTGATATAAAATACAGGTCAGTGAAGTGTTTTTTACAACTGCCTTCCAGAATATTTTCATTTTAAGGGTGCAACTTTTTGGCGATCTGGGCGTCTTAGGCGCAGAAATACACCCATTATGATCAGAAACTATCTAAAAACTGCGCTGCGCATTATGCTGCGGCAAAAAGCATATTCAGCTATTAACATTGCCGGTCTAAGTTTTGGCATTGCATCCAGTTTACTGATCATCTTATACGTGATGGATGAAGTGAGTTTCGACAAATTTCAGGCTGACGGAGACCGAATTCATCGTGTTGGATTCAAAGGAAGATTGCAGGGAAACGAATTTGAAATGGCCAGCTCTCCTGCTCCCGTTGCGGAAGCAATGAGTCGCGAAATTCCTGAAGTTGAAAGTGTTTTACGATTTGGAATCTGGAGAACCATGCCTGTGGCGTTTGAGAACAAAGCATTTACTGAGCAACATTTCCTGGTAGCCGATTCCAATTTCTTTCAATTCTTCACTTTTCCTCTTGTTGCCGGTGATCCCAAAACAGCACTGCAGGGTTCAAACAAGATTGTATTAAGTGAATCTGCAGCCAAACGCTATTTCGGAAATGAAAATCCAATTGGAAAAATGATCCTGCGAGGATCTGAAAAAACGGCCACAGAAATCACAGGTATTGCGAAAGACGCTCCTGCTAATTCACACATTCAATTCGATATGATTCTATCGGGTGAATCGTGGAATTACTTGCAAAAAGATCAGCAATGGACATCCAATAATCTCTATACGTATTTCAAAGTAAGGCCAGGCGCTGACGTAACTAAAGTCAAGAAATCGCTCGATGTACTTTCCGAAAAGAATATGGGCCAGGAGCTGGAAAAAGTTATAGGAATGTCTTTCGAACAGTTCAGGCAGGCAGGCAATGATGTGGGACTTTTCACACAGCCTATGCTTGATATTCATTTGAAGTCAGACCTGAGAGAAGAAGTGACTCCCAATGGTAACATTCAATACTTGTACATCTTCGGTGCCATTGCTGCCTTTATTGTACTGATTGCGTGTATCAATTTCATGAACTTATCGACTGCCCGTTCCGCCAATCGTGCAAAGGAAGTAGGCGTCCGCAAAACCATCGGAGCCCTTCGTTCACGTTTAATGGGACAATTTATTTCCGAGTCAATGCTCTATAGTTTTATTTCCACTGTATTGGCTTTGTTTATCATTCTGCTTGCACTCACTCCATTTAATATCCTTGCGGGCAAATTGCTTACATTCTCATTATTCACTCAGCCAATAATTATCGCAGGGCTTATTTTATTCGCTTTGTTTGTTGGATTGCTCGCGGGAAGTTACCCTGCCTTCTATCTTACATCATTCAGACCGGTAGAGGTATTGAAAGGAAAAATTCGTTCCGGGTTTAAGAATTCGGGTTTAAGAAATGGATTGGTTGTTTTTCAATTCATGATTTCCATTGCGCTGATACTGGGAAGCCTGGTGGTGTACAAGCAATTGAAATATATGCAGGATAAGAACATGGGGTTCGACAAAGAGAATGTGGTTCGTTTATTACATACCTGGTCGCTGGATAAAAACGGAAAAGCATTTAAGAATGAATTGAGTCAACATCCAGAATTCAAAGCATCCAGCTTCGCCAGCGGTTTGCCTCCACATATCACCTGGAGCAATGCGTTTCGCAAGGGCGGTTCAGAACAAGATTACCTGCTAATGGTCTGCATGGTCGATTACGATCATCTTGACGCAATGAAATATGAATTACTTGAAGGAAGGTTTTTCTCGCGTGATTTCAAAAGTGATACTGCTGCCGTTATTATCAATGAAGCTGCTTATCGTCAGATGGGATTAACTACGATAGAAAATCAGGAACTACTGAATTATAATGGAGAGAAACCACGACCAATGAAAATCATTGGCGTAATCAAGGACTTCAATTTTGAAACGTTAAGAAATTCCGTAAAGCCTATTGCTATCCAATTGGGTGGAGAGCCAAATGGTGAAATGGCAATCCGGTTAACTGCAGGAAATACCCGTGAGCAAATCAAACTACTGGAGAGTATCTGGAAAAAATATACTTCTGATGCGTTTGAATATTCTTTCCTTGACGATGACTTTGATGGGTTATTCCGAGCAGAGCAACGCATCAGTTACATCATACTAATCTTCACCATCCTTACAATCAGCATCGCCTGCCTGGGTTTGTTTGGGCTTGCTACATACGTAGGAGAACAACGTGCCAAAGAAATCAGCATTCGCAAAGTGATGGGTGCTTCTATCGGACAGGTAATGGGATTACTGTTCAAAGA
>JBGATZ010000125.1:0-2568 GCA_044228905.1 Cyclobacteriaceae bacterium
AGAAAGTTTTTGGAAATACATCCTTATTCGCTTTTCAATCTCAGCAAAGCAGCAATATCGATTACAGTTTGCTGAATGAAGCTGATCTGATTGTGGTAAATGGAATAAAGAAGATCGATGCCGGATTACTTTCCTTTATCAATACATCAAAAGATAGATCGAAAAGCATTTTGATTATCCCTTCAGTTGATCCTGATCTTAATTCGTATAAAACCATTCTCCCATTTCCCGGGTTGGTGTTGGCAAAAGAGCAACCACAGGAAGAACTGGAGCGACCTGATTTTGAAAATCCTTTCTTTGAAAATGTATTCGAAGAAAAAACAAATTCACTGGCGATGCCACGTGCACGGAAAATGCTGCAATGGGGACAGGATAGATCAGCGATCATGAAATTTAAAGACGGTCAACCTTTCCTTGCGCAGTCAGAAAATCTCTTTGTATTAGCCAGTCCTTTAGATAAGAATTTTACTGATTTCTATAGTCATGCGCTATTTGTACCAGTTATGTATCGAATGGCGAGTTCGATGAAAAAGGATCAGCAAAAATTATATTACACATTAACGGAAAGCCTTATTAAAATAAAGGCTGATAGTTTATTTGGTGAAGAGCCAGTTCGTTTAGCTGGAAGTCAGGAGATAATTCCTCCTCAACGGAAGACCGGGGAACAGGTATTGATTGAGATTCCAAAATTTTCCATCAACGCAGGTTATTACGGAGTGATGTTTAAAAAAGACACGCTTGGGTTAATTGCCTTTGATCTCGATAAAAAAGAGTCGGCACTAACGCAATATTCCGCCAAAGAAGTGAAGGATTTATCGGGCGGAGGAAATTTGATTTCTGTTTTTGAAGTGGCGAGTCCGGAAGCTTTCGGCAACGAAATAAAAGAGAGATATTTGGGCACGCCTTTGTGGAAATACGCCTTGATTTTGGCCTTGGTATTCCTTTTGGCTGAAGTTTTACTGATCCGTTTTTTAAAATAGATTCAACATGCCGTGAACTAAAAGATTCACATTCAGGAGGTTGAATTACAGGGAGGAAAATTAGACGAATGAAAATACTTATCCAATCTGCCACTATCCTCAACAGGCAATCCTCTTTTCATAAAAAAAAGAGAAACGTTTTAATTCAGAACGGAAGGATTACCGAAATCGGGGATAAGAATTTTGCGGCAGATAAGGTGATTGATGCGGAAGGAATGATCCTTTCCGCTGGCTGGTTTGACATCGGAGCTTACGTTGGTGACCCCGGGCACGAACAGGAAGAAGATCTGGTTTCGTTGGCAAAAGTGGCAGTAGCAGGTGGGTTCACCGAAGTAGCAGTGCTGCCAAACACGCAGCCTTCGGTACAAACAAAAAATGAAGTCAGCTACATCACTAGTAAAAATGATACGCGCCTGGTGCAGATCCATGCCATGGCTTCAGTTACGCGTAATAATAAAGGTGAAGAACTCACTGAAATGATCGATCTGCACGAAGCGGGAGCTATTGCTTTTACAGATGGATTAAAACCAGTCTGGCACACCGATATTTTTCTAAAAGCGCTGCAATACCTCCAGAAGTTCGATGGATTGCTGATCGATCATCCGGAAGACATCTGGTTGAATTTATTTGGTCAGATGCATGAAGGCCCTAACAGCACCATGCTTGGACTGAAAGGCATGCCACGCATTGCTGAAGAAGTAGCGGTGTTGAAAAACTTAGAACTTCTGAGCTACGCTGGAGGGAAACTTCACATGGCAAAGATCTCTACTGCGAAGACAGTAGATCTTATCCGTTCTGCAAAAAAGAAAGGATTGAACGTAAGCTGCGATATCACCGGATATCAGGCATTACTGGATGACAGCCTGCTTTCTGATTTCGATACAAATTATAAAGTGAATCCACCTTTGCGTGAGAAAGCAGACCTGGATGCGCTGATCAAAGGACTGAAAGATGGAACGATCGATGTGTTGTGTACTGGCCATTTGCCACAGGATGATGAAAGTAAATTTTTAGAATTCGATCTTTCTGATTTTGGTATGGTGAACATTCAGACGTTCGCATCTCAGCTGTCAGCTCTATCTAAAGCTGTAGAAATGGAAGATCTGATTGAAAAAGTATCGGAGAATCCGAGAAAGCTGTTAGGATTGGAAGTGCCGGTAATCGATGTTGATGTAAAAGCTAATCTTACGCTGTTCGATCCGGATAAAGAATGGGAATTCAATTCTTCAGAGAATTTATCGAAATCCAAAAACTCGCCCTGGCTTGGTAAAACTATTAAAGGCAAAGCAGTGGCGGTATTCAATAACTCAAAACACTGGCTGGATGTTTAAACGTTTGCCGCCTCTTGTTGGGGTGCCTCTTCGCTATGGAATTATAGGTGGAATAGTAGGTTTTATCTGTCTGATTGCTTTGTATTACATGAAGTGGCATCCGTTTCTGGTGCCTGTATTTTTTGATTTCAGAATAGTGCTGTTCAGTGTATTTATTGTTTTCAGTCTGCGAGAACTACGTGAATTTTATTTTGGCGGATTGCTCTTCTTTTGGCAGGGTATGATTGCCAGTTTTTTATTTACAACCGTATTTGCTT
>JBGATZ010000125.1:2601-10613 GCA_044228905.1 Cyclobacteriaceae bacterium
TCACTTGGCATGTTGGCATTCACCTACTGGAATCCTGAATTTGTTACTTCATTTATTTCTCTGGCTCTGGAGCAGGTGAAGACCTATACTGATGCAGACATTGCTCAGATGGGTAAAGAAACATATGAAGCCGGAATAAACAGTCTTAAACAGGCAGACGGGGCTTTCATGGCACGAAGATATTTCTTTCAATGCTTTATCATCAGCTTTTTCATTAGCATCATAATATCTGTAATTTTAAGACGTCAACCTCAAACCCTTTAAATTTTATGGAAGAAACACTACAAGAAAAACCATCTGCATTTTCAACGGGATTAAAATATGGCCTTATCCTGGGCGTAGTTTCTATTGCACTTACTATGGTAATGATTGCATTGGGAGCTAACCCTTTTAAACAAGACTGGAAGGGACTTATCAGCATCGCTGTTACAATTGGTATTATTGTGATGGCACATAAGAATTTCAAAGAAAATGGTGATGGCTATATGTCTTACGGACAAGGTCTGGGAATTGCTTTTATAGCAATGATGGTATCCGTTGTTCTTGGTGGAATATTCAGCTACGTCTATACCACTTACATTGATACTAATTTATTGGAAGAAGTATGGCAAAAGACAGCTGAAGATATGGAAGCGAAAGGACAAAGCCAGGAAGCTATTGATATGGCAATAACCTGGACAAAGAAATTGTTCTGGCCCTTCTATGCCATTGGTGGCGCATTTATGGCGTTGATTGTAGGTCTTATCGTTTCCATTTTTACTAAAAAATCAAACCCGGAGACTGCGATATAATTAATGGACATTTCACTGGTTATTCCTGCAAAGGACGAAGAAGAATCAATTCCTGAATTAGGTAAATGGATTATCCGTGTGATGGAATCACACGGATTTTCTTATGAAGTCATTTTTATTGATGACGGAAGTACGGATAATACATGGAGTGAAATGAAAAAACTGAATGCAATGAATCCTGCGTTCAAAGCATTTCGATTCAATCGCAATTTTGGTAAGTCCGCAGCCCTTCAGACTGGTTTTAGAGTAGCCAAAGGAGATGTGGTAATTACCATGGACGCTGACTTACAAGACAGCCCGGATGAAATTCCGGAACTTTATAGAATGATCAAGGAGGATGGCTACGATCTTGTTTCTGGTTGGAAAAAAAAGCGTCATGATCCGATTTCCAAAACATTGCCTTCTAAATTCTATAATGGACTCACCCGCAAATTATCGGGTATCAATCTGCATGATTTTAATTGCGGATTGAAATCATACTCCAATGTGGTGATTAAGAATATAACCGTATATGGAGAAATGCATCGCTACATTCCGGTAATGGCGAAATGGGCAGGGTTCACTCGTATAGGCGAAAAGGTGGTTGATCACCACGAACGAAAATATGGGAGCAGTAAATTCGGCTGGACCCGGATTCGTGGTTTACTTGACTTGCTTACTATTACTTTTGTTGGAAAATTCTCAACACGCCCAATGCATTTCTTCGGAACGTTGGGAACGTTATCTTTTATTGTAGGCTTTGGCCTGACTGTGAAAATACTTTGGGAGAAAATCGATGCCGTTCTGATCTCAAAAATTCCATTGAAAAGAGACGTGACGCAACAACCTGCTTTTTTTCTGGCGCTTGTAGCCCTCGTAATAGGCGTACAACTTTTCCTTGCCGGATTTCTGGCCGAACTGCTTGCCCGTCAATCTGTAACAAAGAAGAATTACCTGGTAATTGAGAAAGTGGGATTACCGGAAGACGAAAAATAGTCGTTCCAGAGATCAGTATTTTTTCTGAACTCCGTACTGAATTCTGTTGTAATGATCTTGTTTCTTCTTTCCTTCTCTCGTCTGATAGTATGGTTTGGGCGTAGCACAGCTGGAAAGAGCACCTATTAATAAAGCCAGGACGAAATAACCAACCCTCGTTTTCATAATTGTATTTGAAATACTGATCATAGATACGGGTGTTATGGCTTATTCGCTTATGCTTACCGGATAAGTTATACTTTTGCAGGCTGAACTACTTAAACTGTCGCCAAACGACAGGTCACCTTTATGGAAAAACGCTCGGAAATTGCACAATTGGGGGAATTTGGACTCATCAACCGGATTGCCAATCGCTTTACTTCAGATAACGAATCAACTGTAAAAGGTATCGGAGATGATGCTGCGGTAATTGACACTGGTAAAGATTTTTTACTGGTTTCTACGGATATGCTTCTGGAAGGTGTGCATTTCGATCTGTCGTATATGCCGCTAAAACATTTGGGATATAAGTCAGTAGCGGTCAATGTCTCTGACATTGCCGCGATGAACGGTGTGCCGGAACAAATCACAATTGGCCTGGCATTGAGCAACCGGTTTTCACTGGAAGCCATCGATGAATTATATGAAGGTATTCGTGCAGCTTGTGCCGACTATAAAGTAGATCTGGTGGGCGGTGACACTTCTACATCAGGATCGGGTCTTGTCATTTCAATTACCGTGATGGGCCGTGTGGCAAAAGATAAAGTGGTTTATCGCAGCGGTGCAAAAGTCAATGATATCATTTGTGTGACTGGTGATTTGGGATCGGCCTATCTCGGTTTGCAGGTATTGGAGAGAGAAAAAGAAGTGTTTCTCACTAATCCTGATATGCAGCCGGATATTGAGAAATATGAATATTTGGTTGGTCGCCAGTTGAAACCAGATGCCCGTATGGATGTGATCTATGAGTTACAGGATTTGGGTATTGTGCCCACATCGATGATTGATATTTCGGATGGACTTGCATCAGAACTACTTCATTTGAGTACAAACTCAGGAGTAGGCATTAAGATTTTTGAAGCGAGCTTACCTATCGACTCACAGGCTTTTGAAACAGCCGTTGAATTTCAGATTGATCCGGTAACAACGGCATTGAATGGAGGAGAAGATTATGAACTGCTCTTCACTATCAAACAATCGGATTACGAGAAATTAAAGAACCACCCTGATATTCATTTTATAGGTCACATTCATGATAATAAGAATCAGAATGTGATGGTGACAAAAAACGAACTGGTTGTTCCTTTGAAAGCGCAGGGTTGGAATCATTTTTCGTAATCACTTTGTCCGCTGCAGTGCGGTTTACAATTACTCGTGATGTGGAAGTACTACAATAAATTCGGAGCCGGTTCCCTCCCTACTTTGAATTTTTAATTTTCCATTGTTGGCTTCGATAAACTTTTTGCAAAGTAATAAGCCAAGGCCGGTTCCTTTTTCGCTGGATGTTCCTCTTTTTACCTGTGGATTATCCAGCATAAATATTTTACTGATCTCTTCCTCAGACATTCCCACGCCTTCGTCTTTAATCCTGATCTCTACCCACTGTTTGTTTTGTACTGCGTCAAGTGTAATGCTTTTTCCTTCCGGAGTAAATTTCATGGCATTGGATACAAGATTGCGTAATAAAACGTAAAGCATGTTCTCATCGGCCAATACAGCCAGACCATTTATTTCTGCGATACTGAATTTAATTTTTTTCTTTTCTGCCGTTAGAAGATAAAGTCCCCTGATTTTATCAAATACGGGAGCGAGCGGGATTTTTGTTGGCGTGCATTGAATGCTCCCTGTTTGTGAAAGTGACCAATAAAGTGTGTTGTCGATCAGATCGAGTGAGTTCGTTACCGAGTTACGAATAGTGACCGCATACTTTTTCAGATCTTCTTTGGAAATCGCGTCAGAATTATCAATGATCATCCCAAGGAATCCTTTTAGGGTAGTTAATGGTGATCGAAGATCATGGGATAGAATGGAGAAGATCAGGTCCTTTTTCTTGTTTAGATTCTCCAGCTCTTCGTGCGATTTTTCAATCTCAGAGGTGCGGGTTCTGAGCAATTCCTCCAGGCGTTTTTGCTTATTGATATTCGCAGCTACACGATCTTTAATGATGGTGAAGAGAAGCCCGCCCACCACAAATGCACTTAACAACAAAAACCACCAGGTATTCCAGAAAGCCGGCTCAATTATAAAACTGCTTTGGGTGATCAGTTCTTTATTCAGTGCATTATATGTTTTTACGGAGAACGTGTAGTTTCCTGGTTTAAGATTGGCATACACTGCAGAATTTTGTCCCTCCTGTTTACTCCAGTTAGCATCCAATGGGTCCAACCGATAGAACACTTCATAGCGGCTTGATTCCCGAAAGTCGGGCACAAAAAAGTCAAACTTGAGATTATTGTCAGTATAGTGAAACTCGGGAGTTGCTGAGTGATTGATGAACGTGAAATATTTTTCAGCAGAATCGTCTGTAGAAAGATTTTTGAAAGCACTTACTCCTATGATTTGCGGTGTGCGGTCTTTATCCGGGATTTTTACTTTTATGCTGTCGGGAAGAAAAATATTGATACCATTCACACCACCAAATACCAGCTCTCCGGACCGAAGCTTTAGATAACCAAAACGATTGAACTCTTCACCCTGAAGCCCGTCTTCTTCTGTGAAAAGAATGAAACTGTTTTTAGCATAATTATATTTAGTCAATCCATTATTGGTACTAAGCCACATGTTCCCTTCTTTGTCAGACAAGGAGGCATAAATCGTATTATCAGGCATTCCGTCAGCAATGGTGATCTGCTTTTTTAGTTTGAAATCATTGCCCTCAGCTGCCAGAATAAATATTCCGGTATTAAAGGTATTGATCCACATCTCTTTTTTTCTCTGCTCCATGGAAAGCACCATAAAGTAAGAACTGTCGGGGCGGAAGTCTTCCTGTTCCAGCTTGATATGACGGAACGATTTTTTTTCAGGATCACTAAATGCCACGCCACCGCGATAGCCGAGCCAAAGCCGGTGAGCGGAGTCGAGAGCCATACTGGCTATTTTAACAATACCCTCACTGGATTTCAGTTTTCCAAAACTATTCTCGGTTACATTGTACACGTAAATCGTTCCGTTGCGCAATACGTAAATCTGATCCCCATCTTTTAAAAGCTGACGTGTGTTTTTCTGAAGCGTTTCTTTTTTGGATACTTCCAGGAAACTGAATTTCTTTTTTACCGGGTCAAAATTGAGAAGCCCCTTGGAGGTGCCAATAAGCATTTGATTACCTATTGGGCAAAAGGAAAGCGGAGTGAGGAAATCAGTGAAGCCAGGCACGACCACTTTTATCTTCTCTACTTTTTCTGTCTCCCGATCGAGTATATTAATAAAGCCATCAGCTGTTGCAATCCAGACCTTACCATCGTCAGTTTCATATAGCCCGCGAACATTATCATCACTCATTGAGTTATGATTATTGGGCTCATGATAATAATGTTCAAATTTTATTTTATGACGGTCATATTTATTCAATGCACCGTTTGTGCCCACCCAGACAATTCCCTGAATATCTACCAACATCGAGGAAGAAAGTTCTCCGCTTAGTGAATTGGGCCGGGCCTGATCACGAAAAAGATGCTGGAACGTATTTGTTTTTGGTGTATATACAGCAATGCCATTGTTGCGTGTCACCATCCAGATTAGCCCTTCCTGATCGCGTGTAATTTTTACAATTGCAGAGTGGAAAGGGGTAACTTCAGGTGAGAAGACATGATTCACTTTCAGTGTTACAGCATCTATTTGTATTGCTCCGCTCCGTTCTGTTCCGATCCAAAGAAAACCCCTGTCATAAAACAGAGAGGAAACCTGTACGGCATCTTCCCATTCGGGCAATAATGATTGTAAAGAAATTGTTTTTTGAAGAACACCTTTCCTTAGCAAATAAATGGAACGAAATCCCCCCACCCATAATTCATCTTTATTGGTTGCCAGAGCGAGTGGCTGAAGAATTCCCTCAATTTTTGTTTTCTGTATCAGGGTATCATTTTCCAGAGTGAAAAGTCCATTAGCAAAGGAAGAGATCCAGATTTTCCCATCATCAGTTTGCGCGATACTTGAAATAATAGGAATGCCCGACTTTGAAGGTAGTTTAATGATCCGGTTGTCTTCGTATCGAAACTGGAGCAACCCCTGATTGCGGGTACCAATCAAGAGCCGGTTAGATTTTTTATCCCAGAATAGTCTTGTGATTTCTTTACCATTAAAATTTGCAGAGTCGGGATAAAATGTAGTGTATGACTTGAATTTTTTCCCATCATAGCGATGAAGCATGAGCTTACCAATCCACAGCATGCCAAGTGGATCTTGTACAATGTCCTCAACAATAGCTGAAGTCATTGTTCCTGATACTGAAATGTGATCAAACTCTATTTCATCAGAAGAAGATTGTGCCCGTACAAAAAGGGATGCACCGATTAAGACAACGAGAGAAAATTGTCTGATCTTCATTTGAATCAATCCTCGGGATAAGGAATAAAAACAAAATTGGTGAAGGCTTTATCCACAACGAAAAGACAGCAGAATTCATCGGGGTCTTTGTAGCTTTCCTTAAACTGTTCTTCTCTGTCTTTTCCTACGAGTTCGCGCTGCATAAACTCATTGAGAAAGGAGGCGTAATAATTCCATGTCAGCGATAGACTTTCTTTTTCAAGTAATGGCTGACCGATGGGTATTTCGTCTTTGGAAATAGGGAAAATGGGGAACTCGAAGCCTGCTTTGCGTATCTGATAAGAAGCTTCTTTTAAGGTGTCTGCAACTTTAACAAAATCGTTGGAGATAGTGCCTAAGTATTTTCCACTCAGTTCAGGATCGTTCACCATAGGAAGGGCAACAGGTTTAGTCCCGCTAAAATATAACCCTGAACTGATGTTTGCCCGAATTATCCGAAATTTAATAATCGAAGTAATGCGTTTGAAATCAAGCTCAGGTGTGAGTATTAATCCATTTGTGACAGTGATGCGCGAGTTCTGGAAAGAAGAGCATGAATTCCTTTTCAAAGGCATGAGCATTTTCCCGCAGATCTTTAGAAGCTTCATCCATTTTGGATTGATAAGGAGTTCTCCGCGACATGCCAGAAAGTGATCGGTGAATTCCTTCTACTGTGCCATAGTTTACCAGCCAGTTGCCTCTGATCATGTAAGGCATCATCCCTTTCAATTCCTCCGGAAGAACGGATTCGTGCGCCATAATAATTTCGTACGACTCATCTGCAAAGCGCGGCAATGATTGCGTTGAATATTTTTCCCAGTTTACTGCAAGAAAATGATCATAGAAAACATCCACAATTACTCCGGAGTAATGTCGGTACTTTGGCCGCAGCCGGTTTTTGCTTTCCTGTACAATGGAATGATGATCGGTGAAATAATCAATCTCGCGATGCAACTCAATACCTTTTGCAATCCCAGATTCGAAGCGGCTTGCAAAATCTTTACCTTTTACAAAGTCAGCGATAAAATTCCCTAACCTGATCTTAGGATCTACTCCGGATAAATATAAATGAGCGAGGAAATTCATAAACGCATCTGGTGTAAGGTAATTGATTTAATCTTATTTTTATCCGGTCTGGAATTTTTCGATTTTTGAGTAAACCTAAAAGAACATGGCACTTCCCCAATTGAAACTTCTCATCAACCTTGCCCGAATTGATGGCGAAGTGGCAGACCGTGAGAAGAAATACATTACTAATATTGGTTCGGCCAACGGAATTCCGGTTGCAGATATTACGCCCTTGTTCAACAAAGAACACGAAATCATTGTTCCGGCCGATTTAACCAACGATCAGCGCTTTGATTATATTTTCAGTTTGGTGCAACTTATGAAAATAGATGAGCGGCTTTATCAGGATGAAATTCGGTTTTGCTCACAGGTAGCTTCAAAGCTTGGATATGATCAGTCAGTCATGTTTGAGTTGATGCTTCACGTGAGATCGGTAATGGAAGCCAACGAATTGGAGTCTCTGAAACAACTTACTACCAAATATCTAACTACTCGTTGATGGGTTGAATATTTTAGGTTATCATTAGCTGTCGATAACCTAACCCATTCATGAAAAAAATTATCCTTCTTTCCTTGCTATGGCTGGTGGCCTTTGCAGGACTCTCTCAGCGCACCCTTATCCATTGTGGAAGTCTCATTGACGGTAAAAACAAAGAACTTCAGTCGCAAGTCACTATT
>JBGATZ010000126.1:0-10806 GCA_044228905.1 Cyclobacteriaceae bacterium
GCGTGATTCTTAGTATCTACTTTTTCAATGATTTCGCTAATGATGCCCTTCTCATCGATAATAAATGTAACACGAGCTGTGCCCATGTACTTGCGTCCATACATTGACTTCTCTACCCATGTATTATACTTATGATGTACTGACTTATCTACATCTGCCAGTAAGGTGAATGGTAGTTTTTCTTTTTCGATAAATTTACGATGAGCCTTCTCGTCATCAGAGCTGATGCCAAGTACTTCATACCCGGCCTTTTGCAATGCCTTGTAATTATCTCTGAGACTGCATGCTTCGGCCGTGCATCCAGGAGTCATATCTTTTGGATAGAAATAGAGTACTATCTTTTTCCCTTTGAGAGCGGAGAGTGTAAAATCATTTCCATCCTGATCTTTGGTTTTAAAGTCCGGAGCTTTGTCGCCTGCCTGAAGTGCCATGAGTTATAGGATTTTTTGTTTGTAGATTTTTTCGTTCCCTGCATTGTCTACCACCTTCAGTTCAAAATCACCCTGCAGTAATTTTCTTTCATCTAAACGTTCTGACCTCACTATGCCCGTTTTGTAGTCGTAGACCATGAGCAGCCATTGGCCACCTATGTTTGCTTCAAAATACGAAATCCCGGAAAGTCCATCTCTTATTTTTAAACGCGCAGACGTATTGGTAATACTTATTTTAGTAATGGTAGGCGGTATCGTGTCGCGCAGAAAAGTAAATTGGCCCAGATCACGGGTATTGAATTTGATTTTTCCATTTTGCCATTCACTCGAAACGAAGATATGAGCATTACCTTCTTTACGGTACAATCCAAGGTCCTTAGAGAGGGTATAGCTTTTGCGGGGCTGAAGAGTTACCGCTACACTTTTATGCAACGGTATGGTTCTGTTTCCGATCGTGAAAAATTCTCTCTTGCCCGAAGTGGAGTCATAAGACAAAGCGAGATAGGCTGTATCGTACAAAGCCTGATTTGGGAATGCTACTTGTGCCCAATCGCTGTAGAAAGTATAAGGTGTTTCCGAAGGTATTCGGTCCTTCAGGAATAATTTCATAGTCCCCTGGCAGGTTTGTATCGAATCAGGTAAATGGTTTTTAAGATCAATCAGGTACACATTCTGGTTGGAACCCGAATAGGCCATCGCGGCAGTTGAATTCTTCCCTTGTTCCCAGATAGTAATGGCGTTGTCCTTTTGCTGGATACAGGTCTTCACGTTTACTTTCAATACGTTCTCCTGCACATCAGACAGGAAGGGGAGAGTGGTCACTCCTAAGAAAGGCGTTCTTTCCGCAGGCGGAATTGCCTTTAAGGTAAATCGTATCGTGCTTACATTGCCGTTGTAGTCTTTTAGTCTGATCAGCACTTTTACGTCTTTGTCTTTTATTTCGATCGCTTGCTTGCGTGGTGTTTCGTTATAGTAGGTCAGTCGATTACCATCGTCAACATAAAGCTTGTTGAACCTTGAACCTTTGAGTTCCAGTGTTTTGAAATCCATTAATGCAAGAATGCTTCTGGACTCAGAAAAATTAATCTTATCAATAGTTTGAGTAAACACCAATTGACTGTCGACCAGCATTTCAATGTATGGGATGCCGTATCGGAAACGGGAATTCTGCATCACATCGTGAGCAAGCACTTCCACCCCGATTCGTCCACTGGCGAGAATCGGTTGATTGAATAAGTAATCGTTTCCTCTTCGTGCTACGGAGAATTCAAATCTGCCAAACTGGTCGTTGATACGTGAATTCGCATCGAGGGTCTTCAGCGCAATTTTCTGAGCCGTTGGTGCCAGACCATCTTTTACTTCGGCAAAATTGTATTGCAGCGGATTGATAGCTTCGTTATTGCTATTGCGAATTTCGAAATGAAGATGAGGACCACCTGATCCACCGGTGTTGCCCGATAAAGCAATCACTTCTCCCTTGGCCACAGGAAACTGACCCGGCTCGAAGCTCAGATCAATCTCAGAAACTTTTCGTGTATATCTTTCTTTACGAATGAAATCACCCACGGCACCTTTGAATTGTTCCAGATGGGCGTAGACAGTTGTGTTTCCATCGGGATGTGCGATATAAAGCACGTTGCCATATCCTCCTGTAGTAGCGGTGGCGTGTGAGATATAACCTTCCTGTGCACTGTATACGGGTACTCCGATTCCGGGGGTATCAATATCTAAACCGGCATGAAAGTGCGTGCTCCGCAATTCACCCATTGTTCCGGTAAGGATAGCAGTAGTACCTGGATGAATAGGGAAGAGATAAGTGTCGCTTCGATTGGGGCGAACAAGGCTGTCCGTTTTGTTTAAACTAAACTGGGCGACAGCTGGCCACGAAAAGGTGAACAGGATTAGAACTAAGACATCATTTAACTTCAAATTCCAACAACTTCTCATCTTCGATGTATGCAGATAATTTATTTCCTATTGTTACTGGCCCAACACCTTTGGGTGTTCCGGTAAAAATCAGATCACCGGTTTTCAACGTAAAAAATTTAGACAAATAAGAGATGATATAATCAAACGGGAAAAGCATTAAACTCGTATTTCCCTGCTGCTTTAATTGTCCATCAATCTCCAGCTTAAAGTTAATATTTGCCAGATCTTTAATTTCTGTTACCGGAATGAACCTGTCACTGATCGGGGCAGAGCCATTAAACCCTTTGGCAATATCCCATGGCAATCCTTTATCTTTTGCTTTTTGCTGCAGATCTCTGGCAGTAAAGTCAATTCCTATGCCAATCGCATCAATATATTTGCTGGCGAATTTAGGTTCAATGTTTTTTCCTTCCTTGCTGATACGCAAAACGAGTTCCACCTCATGATGAATGTCCTTGGAGAATTCAGGATGATAGAAGGGGGCATTATTGCGGATTAAAGCGGTGTCAGGCTTTGTGAAAATAACCGGTTCATCGGGACGTTCGTTATTGAGTTCCTTGATGTGTTCTGCGTAGTTTCTTCCGATAGCAAATATTCTCATACCTGATTGGTGATATTCAGGCAAATTTAAACACATTAATTCGCCTCAACTCCACACAGGCACGTGATTTTTAGATTTTTTTACCAACGGTTTTTCTAACTTTGAATCAAACCAGTTAACCCATGAAGAAGATAGTTTTGCTAACGATCGCCCTTTCCGTTTTTTATGGCTGTGCTACAGTGCCGGTTACAGGCCGTAAGCAGTTAAGCCTTGTGTCTAATGATGAGATTATTTCAATGTCAGCTACCGAGTACAAGAAGGTGTTGGCAGAAAGTAAGTTGTCGGACAACCAGGAGCAGGTGCAGATGATTAAAAGAGTAGGAACAAAAATTCAAAAAGCCGTAGAGCAATACATGGCCAGCAAGGGAGCGTCTAGCCAGCTGGCTGGATTTAATTGGGAATTTAATCTGATCCAGGATGATAAGACGGTGAATGCCTGGTGTATGCCTGGTGGCAAGGTGGCTTTCTATACTGCTATTCTTCCCATCTGTAAAGATGAAACAGGTATTGCAGTAGTTATGGGGCATGAAGTAGCACACGCTATTGCGAATCATGGTCGCGAGCGAATGAGTGAAGGGATGGTGGCCAACGGTTTATTGGGAACGCTCGGAGCCGCTATGGGCTCTAACCCCACTTTAACGCAACAGATTTTCCAACAAGCTGTTGGGGTGGGAGCTAATGTAGGAATGCTTAAATTTTCACGAAGCAACGAATCAGAAGCTGATCATATCGGATTGATCTTTATGGCTGCTGCGGGGTATGATCCTAATCAGGCTCCATTGTTCTGGGAAAGAATGACCGCACAGGGTGGAGGACAAAAGCCGCCTGAATTTTTGTCTACTCACCCTTCGGACGAAACACGTATTGCAGATTTGAAGAAGTGGATGCCAGAGGCGATGCAGTACTATAAGAAGTAGGTAATTAACAGTAGGCAAAGCGTAAGTTGAAACGAATGCTTTGCCTACTGAATAATGCTTATTGCCTATTTTATAATTCCAATTATCTCACAAACCCAACCGCAACCGTATTATTGGAGTATTCATCGATCAGGATGAAACTTCCGTTGCTTGGGTTGCTCTCGAAGGAATCTACAGCAAACGGTTTGGCGGTCTTCAACTTGATGTGAGCAATGTCGTTCATGCGAAGAGAATCTGCATTTTTTTTCTCTAAAGTAGAAGGTACTTGCACATAATCGATTGAGGTGATTTTTGCTTTTGCTATTGACGTACCATGTTGAAGAAGGTAAGTCTTACCGTTCACTAATGGCTGACTGTCCATCCAGCAGATTTCAGATTCCAGCTCTTTGCGTGGCTCGAAATTCTCTGATGCCTTCACCATCATGTCGCCACGACTGATGTCTACGTTATCTTTTAACGTAATAGTTACAGATTGTAATGCATCTGCTTTGTTCAGTGATTTATCGAACTGCTGTATGCCCGTAATCGTTGACTTCTGGTAGGAGGGGAGAATAACTACTTCATCACCTACTTTGAATGAACCACTCCTCACACGGCCTGCATAGCCACGATAATCGTGATGCTCTTCATTGCGCGGACGAACCACATATTGTACCGGAAAACGGGAAGCGGTCTGATGCAAATTTTTATGTACTTCCATGCCTTCAAGTATTTCCAACAAAGGTCTGCCTTTGTACCAGGGCATAAGGTTGGAAGAAGTAGTAATGTTTTCTCCTAATAAAGAACTTACAGGAACGAATTCTATTTCCTGATTATCAAATTTGATCTTATTGGCAAACTCGTTAAACTCGGTTACTAATTCACGGAAACGGTTCTCATCATAAGCTGCCAGATCCATTTTGTTGATACACACAATTACTTTCGGAATGCGAAGCAGATTGGCGATATAAAAGTGACGATGTGTTTGCTCAGAAATTCCATTGCGAACATCTACGAGGATCACGGAGACATCTGCTTTTGATGCACCGGTAATCATATTGCGTGTGTATTCCACGTGACCGGGTGAATCGGCAATGATGAATTTTCTTTTCGGTGTATGGAAATAGATATGAGCTACATCGATAGTAATTCCTTGTTCACGTTCTGCTATTAAGCCGTCCGTAAGCAAAGACAAATCGAGAAATCCGATTCCTTTACGCTGACTTGCGCGATGGATGGCTTCCAGTTTATCAGTTGTAATCGAATTGGTTTCGTAAAGTAATCTCCCGATCAGGGTACTCTTGCCATCATCTACACTTCCTGCTGTTGCAATTCGTAATACTTCCATTGTTGCTAATTAAAAATAACCACTCACTTTTCTCATCTCCATCGCTGCTTCTGCGCGCTTATCATCCAGGCGGGTTCCTCGCTCTGATAAAGTAGCAGAAAGGATCTCATCAATAATCTCATCTATGGTTGATGCTCCTGAAGCTAATGCAGCGGTACATGACATATCACCAACCGTTCTGAAACGTACGAGTTGATTTTTTACTACTTCATCCGCTTCACGATAGATGAAATCGGAAACAGGCCATAGTACTCCTTCGCGTTCTACGATCGGTCTTTCATGCGCGAAGTAAACCGATGGAATTGCGAGTTCTTCTTCTTTGATGTAATTCCACACATCTAATTCTGTCCAGTTGGAAATAGGGAAGACCCTTACATTTTCTCCTGGTTTGATTCTTCCGTTCAGGTAATCAAACAACTCAGGTCTTTGATTCTTCGCATCCCATTGTCCGAATTCATCACGTACCGAGAAAATTCTTTCCTTCGCGCGTGCTTTCTCTTCGTCTCTGCGGGCGCCACCAAGGCAGGCATCAAACTTATTTTCTTCGATGGTCCTGAGCAGCGTTACGGTTTGCAGCGTGTTGCGACTGGCAAACTTTCCGGTTTCTTCTGTTACTCTCTTTGCATTGATATCGTCTTGGACGTACCCAACAATCAGATCCAATCCTACTTCCTTGACTAACCAGTCGCGGAACTCAATCGTCTCAGGAAAGTTGTGGCCTGTATCGATGTGAACAAGAGGAAAGGGAATCTTGCCAGGATAAAATGCTTTCTGTGCCAGACGCACCAGCGTTATGGAATCTTTACCACCCGAGAATAAGATGGCTGGCTTTTCAAATTGTGTTGCCGCTTCTCTGAGTATAAAGATGGCTTCGTCTTCCAACTCCCTCGGAAATGTCTTTCTGTCTACTGCCATAATTAATTTAATGCTTTCTCCTTCTTTGTTTCATGTAACCCGCATTCTTTCGCGGAGCTTTCCCACCACCATCTCCCTGCGCGAAAATCTTCTCCAGGCATGATGGCTCTCGTACAAGGAGCACATCCGATACTTGGATATCCTTTTTTGTGAAGTGTGTTTACGGGCACTTTATTCGCTTCAATAAATTTCTCTACATCTTCCAATGACCAATGTAATAACGGATTGTACTTGATCACCTGATGAGCTTCATCCCATTCCACCATAGGCATTTGACCGCGGTTGTTAGATTGATCTCCGCGAATTCCTGTGATCCATACTTCAGCTCCGGCCAATGCCCTTTTCAATGGTTCTACTTTGCGAATGAAGCAGCACTCTTTACGGTTCTCCACAGAATCATAGAAACTATTTGTACCCTTTTCTGTTACCAGCTTTTCTACACTCTTAGTATCAGGAAAATAAACTTTGATTGGAAGCTTATACTTCTGCCGTGTTAACGCAAGTAAATCATACGATTCCTGGAACAAGCGACCAGTATCTAAAGTAAACACTTCAATGCTCAGTTTTTGATCTCCAATCCAGTGAGTAATTACCTGATCTTCAAGACCAAGTGCAGAAGAGAAGTAAGCTTTTTTAGCACCAAACCGTTCAGACAGTAATCGTAACTTTGTCCGACTTTTTCCTCCAGTAATTCTTTCAGACCTGCTAATACGCCTCAAGCTTTCTACAGATAATTTGATCTGCAAATCTAACCAAATAGTAAAAATCTATAAAACATATAGGGATTATATTGATTGATCGTTATATTTGTCGATTAAATTAGTAGAGTAATAGATTAAACATAGGCGTTTTGGAAAGTCAAACTACTACAATAAAGCCCTCGGAAGCTAGAATTAGCCCTTTTTGGTATTACGGAGCTGGAATCCTTACAACCGTTGTCTTGTCTATCTTCCTGATTAACTATGAGTGGATCATGGAGAGTTCGAGTCATATTTCCGATTATTTCGGCCCTGAGTTCTTCCTTTTTGTGCTTGGCGGGTTTATCGCCCAGATGATTGACGGAGCGCTTGGAATGGCATACGGAGTAAGTGCTTCTACCTTTTTATTGTCGATGGGGGTGCCTCCTGCAGCGGCCAGTGCAAGCATTCATACGTCAGAGATCTTTACCAGCGGAGTTTCAGGCTGGATGCATTTCCGTTTTCAAAATGTAAATAAGAAACTGTTTCAATCCTTGCTGCTTCCTGGAATACTGGGTGCAATTCTGGGTGCATACTTATTATCTGAATTGGAAAACTATAATCACATCATTAAGCCCATTGTGGCAGTCTATACGTTTATTCTCGGCTTCGTCATTATATTAAAAGCAGTGAATCAGCATAAGGCAAAGTTGAAGACCAGCCGCATTCCATTGCTTGCTTCCTTTGGTGGCCTGATGGATTCAGTAGGTGGCGGAGGCTGGGGCCCGATTGTTTCTTCTACATTAATTGCTGGTGGAAGAAGCCCACGCTATACCGTTGGATCTGTAAATGCAGCTGAATTCTTTGTCGCCTTGGCAAGTTCAATTACGTTTTTCCTGTTGATTGGATTAAGTCACATTCAGGTGATCCTAGGATTAATCATCGGTGGAATAATCGCAGCTCCGATTGCAGCTTCTATTACCAGCAAGCTCAAAGTAAAAACGATGATGATCGTGGTCGGAGTGACGGTAATGCTGGTCAGCCTGCGATTGATCTTTATCGCTTTCTTCTAATTTTCAATAACCGCAGAGAAGCAGAGTTACGCAGAGAAAAATTCATTTGTTTTCTGCAAGGTAATGCTATAAGCAGGCTGTAATTTTATTAATCCTCTTTTGCGATCTCTGCGTCCGATAGCTATCGGACATGCGGCAAAAAATTACTTGGTCTTCAGCATACTCAACTTAATCTCCGTGAGCTTGCGTTTGGTATCCAAAGGAAAATCTCCGTTCATCATCCAGTCGTAGTAAGCGGGTTCTTCTTTAAAGACAGTAAGAACTCCTTTGTTTTTATGTTTGCCGAAATTGAATACCGCTTCGCCCTTCGCATTTTTAGTCATCCGACCTGCCAGGTCAACTAGTTCCGAAGAGGTTAGCTTGTTCAGTACCTCCATGTCGTTTTGGATGGTGCCTAATTTTTTACCAAGGCCATCCGTCACATCCTGGTTTTCATACTTTGCTACCTGTGCGATCAGTACCTCCATCGTGGCTTGTGTATCGGCCTCAGCCGTATGAGAGTTGGTCAGGTCTTTCTGGCAATAAAACTGGTAAGCCGCAGATAGCGTACGCTTTTCCATCAGGTGGAAAATACGTTGTGCATCGATGATCTTCTTGCGTTGATAATCAAACTCCACGTCTACACGCAGGAACTCCTCAACCAGCATGGGTACATCAAACTTCAGCACATTGAATCCACCAATATCAGCACCTTCGAAAAACTTTGCGTAGTCTTTGGCAACTTCTTTGAAAGTTGGCTTGTCCTTAACATCGTCATTACTAATTCCATGAATGGCCGTTGATTCTGCAGAGATTGGAATGGTGGGGTTGATGACATTACTCTTGCGAAGCACCTCACCATTAGGCATCATTTTGATGACTGCAATTTCGATGATACGGTCTTGAGAGATGTTGGTGCCTGTCGTTTCCAGATCAAAAAAGCAAATTGGGATTTTCAGATTAAGACTCATCGAAACGGCAGGTAAGGGTAAGAAGCGTAGTTATTCAATGATTCCTTTAAAGGAAGGAATAGCTTTGTAAAATTGTTCGGAAGTAATGCCTATTTTTTTCAGAGCCTCGTAGGCTGCGCTGTAATACAGGAAGTTTTGTCGTCCGCCAAATGCAGTTGGAATGCGTTCCTTATTAGACCCGATCAGAAAATCTTTTCCTCCCTCAGAAGCACTGGCGTGCGCCTTGTAAGGAATGTCTAATACATCAGGACGCTCTTTATTACAGATTACAGAAGCAATTTTGTCTGATTCATTATAAACTGACATCGACCTTTGGGCGAAGTGTCTACAAATAAATCGTATTGGCGGATGAAGTCGTTTTTCGTTCAGATTGCTCGTGGCAGGATTGAAAGCAATTTCTGTCCAGGATGCCGATATGTTGCTTGTACTTAATGAATTGAGGAGTATGGTATAAAGTAGTAGAAGGACTTTCACTTCCGTCAATAATGATAACAGGTGCTTTACTAAGCTTTACCGTAAACTCTTTCCCGGACGAGGTGGATACTACATAATCCACTGCACGGTTATGATACTTCAGTACGTGTATGATCATGGAAGCCACTACGTTACGACCATGTGATCCAACCACTACTATACGTTGTTTATCAATGGAATACTCATAAATGTATTCAGGGCAGGTATACACTTTAAGACCAAGCTGTTGAGCCTTAAGTAATTCGGGATTGTCTTTTAGTGTGTGACGGCCGAAGATGACCACATCCACTGTCTTATCAATTCGTTCGGAATTCCAGCCTGTGCTTTGCGGCAGTAGATTGGAAGCCAATAACTTAGATCTTGATGGATCAACAATTTCATCATCTGATCCGGTGATCGTATGGCCCCGTTCCTTAAGCGCAATGGCGATTTTGTGCATGAGGCTTCCGCCAATACCGATAAAGTGAAATTTCTTCTTTTGCTCCATCCGTTATAAGTTCCAAGGTTTAAAATAAAGGAAAATGTTTCTTCTTTAAAAACGATTTAATAATCAATCATTTATCATTCAAATTGACAACAGGTAGTTGAGGTAAATGCGATAGCCAATTTGTTCAACCTAAAGTGGATGGGAAATATTTCCGCAATTAGAAAAAGATTAGGAATCAACTTATGAACAAAAGTTACTGTATTGAATGTTGATAAATAAAATAAATTGGGGATAGCATGAGTTGTATGTGTATTACGTTTGTCACCCTTTAAAAAAGAAACACGTACAACAACCACTGTATGGAGCAACGGTCAACGTCATTGAGGTCAGGTTCTGCGATGAGCGGAGCGGGTAACAGGTCTAAACTTTTAGCGAGAGATATCTCAGAAAGTTTAGGCAAGTTACCGCCTCAGGCGCGTGACCTGGAGGAAGCGGTTCTTGGTGCTCTCATGCTGGAGAAGAATGCCTTGACTGCCGTAGTTGAGTTTTTGCGTCCCGAACATTTCTATACTGAGCAACACAAAGAAATTTTCCAGGCGATCATCGATCTTTTCGGAGCTTCTGAACCTGTAGATATGCGTACTGTGGTAGCACAGCTGCGTAAAAACGGGAAGATTGAAGTGGTGGGTGGTGCATATTATATTGCTGAGTTGACTTCCAAAGTAAGTTCTGCGGCCAACATCGAATATCACGCCCGTATCATTATCGAGATGGCGATTAAGCGTGATCTGATTCAGATTTCTTCACAGATCCAGCATGATGCTTACGAAGACACAACCGATGTTTTTGAATTACTGGACAAAACTGAACAATCGATCTTCAAGATTTCTGATGCCAACCTGCGCAAGAACTACGATACCATGAAGACGTTGATGTTCCAGGCTATCCAGGAACTTCAGGAAAAGAAAAATCATAAAGACGGCCTGACGGGTGTGCCAAGCGGATTCTCGCGTCTGGATCGTGTGACTTCCGGATGGCAGCGCTCTGACCTTATTATTATTGCGGCTCGTCCGGGTATGGGTAAG
>JBGATZ010000127.1:0-11420 GCA_044228905.1 Cyclobacteriaceae bacterium
TTCGTGGATTGCACTGATATTCACCTCGCGATCGGCCTTCTCTATAATATACTGTTGCACAGAAACGCCATACGCATTCTCTTCCAAAGCGGCCACTGAAACCAAAACGAGCTCTTCCAGCTCACCCAGGTAATTTCCTTTTATGTTCATATTTGTTATACAAACATAAATATAATATAATTTCTATATTTGTATAACAAATACCTCAAAAACTTATGTCGAGATTAATTCTTCTTTTCTTCTGTTTTCCTTTTCTCGTGTCTGCGCAAGACATGATAACTATCACCGGTAAAGTATTTGATGCCACTTCCAAAAATCCGCTGGCGTTTGCCACTATCGGAGTAAAAGGACGGCCTGAACAAACGGCTACTAATGAGTACGGAGATTTTAGTTTTTCTCTGCCGTCATCATATCGCAACGACTCTCTTGCAGTAAACTACATCGGATACAAGTTCTTTGTGAAAAGGATAGCAGATCTGGAGCAAGGGGAGCGAATTTATCTTAAGGAAGCTTACGTGCTATTGGATGAAGTAGTGATTACTCATAAAAGACTGAATCTCCGTCATGTTGATGGCAAATTCAGAATCATCAGAGGCAATCTGTATGCTATGGAGACGGAAGTTACCAATGAAAGCTACAATCTGTTTCTTGATTATCTGGAAGAACATAATAAAACTGCTCTTTCAAAAAAATGTGATTACGATTTATCATACTATAGTGAAAGCGAAAAAGAATTTTACAAAAGATATTCCGGTGAGCTTCAACCTAAGTCAGGAAAAAAAGATACAATCAACATTAATTACAGTCGATATCCTGCTGTCAACGTTTCTTACGAAGCAGCGGTAGCCTATTGTGAGTGGCTGACCGATCAATATAACAGCAATCCTTCCAACAGTAAAAGAAAGTACAAAAAAGTAAAATTCAGACTACCAACTTTACAGGAGTGGCAGATTGCCGCGCTGGGTTATCCAAAATTTCAGTCGTGGAACCTGCTGGAGAACCAGGTGGAAGTAATCATTCCAAAACAAGACTCAGTAATTGAATTATCAAAAAAAGGTAAGAGGATTACAGTACCTGTGGATAACAAAGAAATTTTATACCCGTGGTTTCAGGCTTATAACTACCGCAAGAAAGCTACTAATCACTATCACTGCTTTTTAGGAAACTTTAAAGTAGCGCCCTCAAGTATTTACAAATCATGTAAATCATATTATTACGCTTATGATGGGTGGATCAGAATGTCTATTTGCGGTGCCTATTTTCCCAATGACATGGGATTGTATGATGTAGTAGGAAACGTAGCGGAAATGATCGATGAGGAAGGCAAAGCCTGTGGTGGCAGCTGGGATGATACTCCTGCCGAATCAACCATCCACAGCATCAAAAATTATAAGCATGCAGGTGCATCCATAGGCTTCCGTGTATTTATGGAAGTGATTGAAAGATGATACAACACACCCGCTCTCTTTTCTAAACAGGAATAATTGATTAGTTTAAGACCTAATACTCCTGAGCCATGCTGAAAAAAGAAAAGCTAAAGATTATCAGAAAGTGGTACCCTAATGCGATTACTACTATTGACGCAGTCAACAAGATCATCGACTACATTGAAAATGAACTGGATACCGAACCTTCAGATGTGATGTATGCGGATAGCATCTGCAGCGATGATGTAAACAGCATTCAATATCCTGCACGAGCGAAAGAGTTTTTAGGTCCGTTTAAACTGGGCGGGCTGGACGGGTTTCCTTTTGGAGGGCTTACAGGTATAGGTGCTTTCGCAAGTCATGTTCCAGATCATGGTGCTGTTTATATTTACTATGGTCCTCACATCGGCATAAGTAAAGCAGGTGTGATTGGTGAGATTCAACGACATGGACAAAGTAAAAACAGCGGCTGCTGCGGTGCTGCAAAAGGCGCGTTAAATAAACTAAGCAACGATCAGATCATCGCAGGTAAGATGGAAGAGATGGATTATCAGATGAATACCATAGAACAGATTCTTCTCTCCAACAAAGAAAAGGTGTTAAAAGCTGAATCACCCATATTTGCTGCTACGGAAGCCATCTATGAGGCGTCCGATAAAAGGATAAATGAACTGGTTTCCCGAACAGACTTCCATTGCAAATATGTTATTCTGATGGGAGCTATTCTAATCAATGGTGATACAGACATGGGTTCTTTTACCTCTACCAAACGCTTTGATGTGATTGATGTGTCCAAATCGGAGAGACATAACGTGATAGACAAATTAATGATAAGCTGACAAGCCGACATCCACCGGTTTAATTTATAATATTGAAAGCAAGGGGCCATTTATAGAATAAATGGCTTTTGCATTTTTATAGGCTTCAATCAGCGGGGCGAAAAATATATTTACTTTTCTGTAACAACCTGACTTTGGCGGTATCTAATCCTGAAAACTCAGGAATTTATGAAATCCGTTTTATTCACATTGTTCATAGCTATTTCAATTAGCTGCTTTTCTCAGATTCAACCCGGCAAAGTAATCGTAACAGGGAAAGGGAATCCGGTTTTGTTTATTCCTCACATCGGTTGTCCTCCGGAAATGTGGAAAGAAGTTGTCGCTAAACTCTCGAAAAACTATGCATGCCACACTATTGCGCTAGCTGGCTTTGCAGGATTGCCAGCCATAGACAGCGTTTATTCCTCTCGTTATGCAGCGTTCATTCAGCACTACATAGAGTCAAAAAAATTAAGAGAAGTCACCTTGGTTGGAATGAACTACGGAGGATTTCTTGCCATTCAACTATCAACTCATCCAGCTGTTCGAAAACTGGTCATCATCGATACTTATCCATTTCTGGCTGCCGTTCTTAATCCGAAAGCTACTCAGAAAGACGCTGAGATTTATTCTATGCAGATGAAGTCAGGTTATTTAGCCCCAAATGACAAGGATTTTGAAACGATGATTTATCAGAATGGAAATGCAATGATTACAAATGACACACTCAAAGCAAAACAATATGCAAAATGGGTAGCAGGATCTGATCGAAAAACAATAGCAACAGCATTGGCTGAACAAATGTCTGCTGATTTACGTCCATTACTTCCTTCCATTCAAGTGCCAGTGCTCATAATGGGCACCTGGTATTTTGGCAAAAACATACAAGAAGATGCCGATAGAAGCAGGTTATAAAATGCATGAGGAATTATATGCGTCTATCCCAAATCGCTCCATCAAGCTAACGGAAACAGCTAAGGATTTCATGCATTGGGATGAACCGGCCTGGTTCCTTAATGAATTGCAAAAATTTTTATCTACGTCTTCTGATTATTAGAATTATTGCATGAAACCAGAGATTAACAAAAATAGCAATCAGATTATTTCCATATGTACTATTCTCTTCTTGTCAATTTCATATTATGCATCGGGTAAAAAACAGGATACCCTTTCAACCTCTCAAAGATTATCTATTGAACTACCATTGCGTTTCAGTTATTTACAAAGTAAGCCCACAATGCTTTCTGGTTTAAGGATCGGGAAACAATTTACCTCCAGAATAAATGTGGCTTTATCTATCTATCATTCATTCTATCTTAAATCGTTTAAACCACAAGCCGATCTTACAGGATTTGATGAACAGCCCCGATTGTTCATCAATTGCGTAGGTGGTGAAATAGGATTTAAACTATACGAACGAAGAAATTTTTCGCTATGGACACAATCCCTGTTTGGATGGGGTTTTATGAAGTACGATCTTGGCCAATACAACTTTAAAAGCAAACCATTACATTACCCGGTGGCAGAACCTTCCCTCAACGGATATTACAAGCTCAAACATGCAATGACGATTGGTCTTGGATTAGGATTTCGTCCATTGCTTAGCAAAAAGCACTTTCAATTCTCCTCTGATCGCTCAGAAGGGCAATTACCCGTAAGCCGAAGTTTACCAAATGGCATTAATTTGATCTTGACATTTAGCGGATACTTGTAAATAATCAGCACATGAGTAAGTCGCTAAAAACAGAGCAGGATTTTGCTCAACTTTATACCATTTACTCGGAAGGCATTTATCATCTATGCCGCAGTTATCTGAATGAAGATGAAATAGCCAAAGACCTGCTGCAGGAAACATTTATAAATATCTGGAAGCATCGTGAAAAATTTCGCGGTGATTCAGCTATTCAAACATGGATCTATCGAATAGCTATAAATACCTGTCTGGGGTATCTGCGCAATGAAAAGCGAAAAGGGGTTTCCGTCAGTGACAGCTTTCTTCCTACCCAAAAAGCAGATGATAATTTTCCTGAAGAAGAGCATTCGGTTACGCTTCTCTACCAGGCAATTCACGAGTTACCTGAAACTGACCGTCTGATTATCAGCATGGTGCTTCAGGAAATTCCATATGAACAGATAGCAGATACAATAGGTTTGCAGGAGGGGCATCTTCGCGTAAAGATCCATCGCATTAAAAAGCAATTAGCTATGATTCATTCAGCATTACAAAAAAGATAGCCGTATGAAAGAATTTGATCATCTTCAGAAAACATGGAAGTCACAAAACCTACACGCCATCTGCTCAATTCAAAGCTGGCAATTCTTAAAACACGTACAACTAAGGACAAGTTAGTAAGCCAGGTGGGCATCTCGTGCATAACATTTCTGGTTGTGCGGCATAGTCTTCTTCAAAATAAAGTCTCATCATTAAGGACAATTGGCAGCGAATGGGCTATAATTATCTTAGCTTTGATTTGTATTGCACAATCCGTGTTGCAGGGGCTGGCATGGCGTGCACTTCTTACTATTGACGAATTGCAGTTACCTTCAACACGTCAATGCATGGGAAAGCTATTACCTAATCAGAAAAAAAATTCTGAACACCGGGGGACCTATTTACTTTCTCTTCATTAACGCAGCAATGGGTACATTTTTTATCGATATCCTGAATGTTTATTCATTGAGGAAACATTGATTATTTCACTATATGCAACTGTATTAGTGGGATGGTTTGTGATTCGGAGAAAAATGATTCAAAAAGGAATATCAACGGATTAATCAAATAATTACTGATTTAAAAGCCATTGCCGATCAATTGAAATGAGGAGAGAATACTTACCTTTCCTTCAATATGAGTTCCACACCAATTGAATGGATTGTAAAAACTGCCTTAGCTGACGAAACGATACCAACAAAAGAGCTGGTATCCATGATGAAAAAAAACCAGCTAACCAGTGAAGATCTTCTGAACTATATAAACGACAATACATTTTGGACAGTCCATCAGCCTGATCCTTCATATACACTATCCGCCCAGGATGAAAAGTATTTCTTAGATTTTAAGAATCCTCAAAGAAAGGAAGCCATCAACACTGAGCGTGATAAATTGAGAGAGGCGATCTACTCACGATTCTATACGGGTCATCGGTTTAATGAGTGGATAATCTAATACCTAGCTACTCTCAGTAGGTCTGAATGTAAAGAAGCGGGACAAGGCACCAAGGCAAAGCGCCTGCCGCCACATCACTTGGATAATGTACACCCAGGTACATCCGTGAATAGCCTACTGATCCTGCAAACAGGAGTGATGGCGCAACTATGTACCACTTTGAATAGGCCATCGACAACGAAGTGGCGGTACTGAAAGCTGACGAAGTATGGCCCGAGGGAAATGAATATTCCCGGGGTTGATATACCGAAGTGAAGTTTGAATGATTGAAAGGGCCTTTAGCCGTTCCAGCTTTTTAATTGTATAAGTAAATACGATTGTTGTTGCGGTACTGGTAGCCACAAAGTGCATTTTGCCTCATCTCTTTGTCATGACGAATGGATCCCGCAACAAACAAGCCAACCGGAATACCAATATTAACATACATATTACTGGCATCCGAAATCATCCTCATTATTTTTGTTCTACCAGCAGTGCGGTTCACTTCCATCTTCTGCAGAAAAGAAAAATCAATCTGATTAATTTTGTTTTGAGCAGACAATAATGTCGAACCAATGGCCAGGAGCAGAATGAGAGTTCGTGCGATCATAGAGCAAAAGAAAACAAAGCCCGATTAGTAATCTGTTTTTATTTTAATTTCAATAAAATCAAAATTATTGAAATTAATACATAGGCCTGATCAAAGTGAACAAAATCAGTTATGCACAGTTTATGTTCAAAGCAAGCCATCTGCAAGTTATAGATCTATCCGTTTGGAAATATAATCCGCTTGTTCTCTCCATCGCAAATGCCCGATGACAAAATGATTGGCAAAATCAAACTCATTACAACCAGATTCACTAAGCTATTGCTATCACCAAATGATTCTGCTCTCCACCTGACGGCAGTAGATAAACATATCCTCCTTTATTTACGAAATCACAATCCTGTAGTCTTCTCCAGATGTTCCGGATATCTCGCTCCTGTGATTTGAACCTGAGACGTGGCATACTCAATGGCTTTAATGTCCTCCACGTTTAATCGAACATCTACTGACGCATTATTTTCAGTCAGCCGATTGAATTTTGTAGTTCGGGAATGGGCACAATCCATGGTTTTTGGAGCAAGTATCCATGCCAATGCAATCTGTGCAACGGTAGCATCTTTCTGTTTGGCAATTCGTTTTAATAATTCCACAAGTTCAAGATTGGCAGCAAGTGCTTCCTGCGTGAATCGGGGAAGTATGTTTCGGAAATCTCCACTTTCGAATTTAGTATTGCCATCCATCTTACCTGTAAGAAACCTTTCCCTAGCGGGCTAAATGGCACGAACCCAATGCCCAACTCCTCAAGCAATGGAATGATTTCCTTTTCAGGAGTTCTCGTCCAGAGTGAATATTCACTTTGAAGTGCAGTTACTTTTTGCACCGCATGTGCCTTGCGGATGGTATTCGCTCCTGCTTCTGAAAGACCAAAATGTTTCACCTTCCCTTGCTGAATTAATTCTTGTACTGCACCAGCTACGTCTTCAATGGGAATAGTGGGATCAACCCGATGCTGATAAAATAAATCGATCACATCGGTCTTCAATCTCTTGAGTGAAGCTTCCGCAACAGCTCGTATGTTTTCCGGGCGACTATTCGTACCACTATTTTTACCATCCTTGATATTAAAACCAAATTTCGTTGCAATCACTACTTTATCGCGAATCGGTTTTAACGCTTCTCCTACCAATTCTTCATTGGTGTAAGGTCCATACACCTCTGCCGTGTCGTAAGGTTATCCCCTGATCGACTGCTTCATGTATCAGCTTAATCATTTCCTGTTTATCCGGAAGAGGAGTATAGCCGAAACTCATTCCCATACAACCCAAACCTAAAGCAGAAACTTCAAGGCCACTATTTCCTAAAACTCTTTTTCATAACTGAATATTAAAGACTGGAATACGCACGGAAAACACTACCGAAATTATTGTATCAATTATTGATCAAAAGTAGAAGAACAAGAAACAGATTGCAACCCGAATTCAAATAACTAATTACGAAAATCAAACATTCCTGAATTTCAATGGAGTCAACTTCGTGTATTTCTTAAAAAAATTATCAAAATGAGTCAACACATAAACCCAGAACATAATTTGAGAAACACTTAATGAACTATTCTTCAACGAACAAACATCAGCACCTCGTTCGCCTATTAACTGCGTTGTCGTTTTCGTAGTGACCGTCTCACCGCACGATTCAAATGATTGACATGCACATTCATTTGTGAGGCAAACTCTGAAGCAGACTTTAATCTGTATGGATGAATGTATCTCATCAAGCGGAAACTGTCTTTCCAGTAATTCCAGGAATAATGCACTGATACGCTGCGAAGCATTAGACTGTTGCCTTTCGGTCAAACTCTCAGCCGGAATTCTGCGCAAAGCAAAATGAAGCAATTCAAACACGTGGTTCCGGATCACATCATATTTGTATTTGTAATCTGTATTGAATTCCTTTTCGATACGGAAGAATATCTCTTTTACCTGTTCGGATTCTGAATCGGATAATTCAAAGAGATGAGCACCATTTGGCTGAAAAACTTCATACTGAGACAACTGTCCAAATTGGTGAAAGAAAGTTTTGTCGAAGATGCAATAAACGCCTTCCCTGATTTTATCCAGATGCTCCCACTTGTAAGGGATCTGCGGATTGGAAAAAGAAAGCACCTGATTCTTCACTTCTATGACCCGATCCGCATAATGGACGTGACTATTACCTTTCACCAGCATGATCTTGTAAAAATCTCTTCTACGGTACGGAATGCTCGTTGGCTGTCCTTCTATCAAGGGTTGAAGGTGAAAAAGATTGAAGTGACCAATTTCATTTTTTAGATTTTCGGGCACCCAGTCATATTTCCGCTTATATAATTCCTCAAGTGTTTCAGATTTTTCCATGTGTGTACTAAGATCGAAAGAAATGAGCTTTGAAGCATTGGTCTTTATTAGAATCAAATAATAATTTACGAAAATCAAATAATGTAAAGAACCGGAAATCGGCAAATCATTTGATGCTTGCTGAGTACATGGCAATTTGCTCTATCGGCAAAATGCTCTGAAACAAAATCGAATCAGTGATCAATTCCGTTTGGTATTCAGCGGCTACAACCTGACTAACTGAACTCCGGAAAAGTAGAGTTTACTGTAATTGAACCTGAAGGAAATAAAAAGTTGGACTTTGGCTACAAGGCCGTGGTTTGAACACACTATCAACGATCATAACCCTCTTATGACTCCTTCAGTGAATCAACCGGATTCGCAACAGCAGCCTTGATGGCTTGACTGCTAATCGTAAACAACGCGATCACTACTGCAAGTAGTCCGGCTACTCCGAAAATCCACCAAACGATCTCAGTGCGATAGGCGAACTCCTGCAGCCATTGATCCATTATATACCAGGAGACAGGCGTAGCAATTAGTATCGAAAGGATAACCAGCCGAAGAAAATCTTTCGAAAACAGTTGAGTAATCTGAGAAACCTTCGCGCCAAGCACTTTGCGAATACCAATTTCTTTCTTACGCTGTTCTACTGTATAAGTGGCCAGTCCGAAAAGACCAAGACAGGCAATGAATATGGCCAGACAGGAAGCAATTGTAAATACTCCTCCCTGTTGCTGCTCTGATTTGTATTGCTGATCGTACTCGTCATCCAGAAAGAAATACTCAAAAGGATTGCCCGGAAAGGAGGATTTGTACAATGCCTCCAGTTGTTCCATTCTCGATTTCAACTGATCCGATGAAATTTTTACCGTGAAGTAATGCGAATTGTACATTGGGAAATAGATCACCGGATCGATCTCTTTTTGCAGAGACAGGTGATGATAATCCTTCACCACGCCCACGATTTCATACTCAGAAATAGCTCCTCCGTATTTTTTAGCTTCTTCGGCATTTGTTACCCGCTTACCAATAGCAGCTTCAGGAGATTCAAATCCTAACAAACGGCTTGCTGATTCATTGATCATCAATCGATCTATCTGTGACCAACGTTTATTGCACATTTCCGGAGTAAAGGCACTGCCAGCGCTAAGCTCAATGTCGAAAAGGTTAAGGTAACGATCGTCAATAAATGTAACGGAGTAATTGATCTTCTCGTCACCGGGTTGTGGATTGAGCGATGTATAACCTATCGTGTTGTAGTTATACCATTTGCCGGGTACAGTTCCTGACATGGAGTAATCTTCCACATAACTTTGTCGTCCTAATTCATCACGAAAAGCAATACTTCTTCGTTTATAAGTACTATCCTGCCCAACCTCCGGCTCTTTGATTGTCACAAGTTTGTCGAGAGACATTCCCAGATCAGAGTTATGCATGTAATCCAGCTGGCGATATAATATCAGCGTAGATGCAATGAGTAGAATTGAAATAGAGAATTGAAATACGACCAGTGTTTTTCGCATAAAAATACCGCTACTGGATTTACTAAACGTACCCTTAAGTATTTGTGAAGGCTTAAAAGAAGAAAGCACAAAGGCAGAGTAGCTTCCTGAAAAGAAAGATCCTAAAAGAATAGCCGTTATTCCTACAACCCATAAGCTGCTCTGGTTAAGAATTTCAAGAGAAAGCTCCCGGTGAATAATTCCATTATATAATCCCTGGAGCAGGTTGACCAGAGCAAGAGCGATTACAAGGCTGAGCAGATTAATCATAACAGATTCACTCAGAAATTGAGTGATGAGTTGTTTACGGCTAGCTCCGATTGCTTTTCGAAGCCCCACTTCTTTCGCTCTTTTCAGTGCGCCAGCAGTAGAAAGATTGATATAATTAAACCATGCAATGAGCAGGATCAAACCTGCTATTCCCTCCAGTATATAAACAAATTGCAAGCTCCCGGAAGTAGCGTAATAGTCCGAAAGTGATTCCGCCAAATGAATGTTGGCCATCGGTTGAAGTCGAACAAGTTGAGCATCGTCAGGTCTTTGCTTTTTCTTTTCTGCATTCAATTTCGTTTCCAGTGCTTTATAATCGCTGCCAGTGCGAAGCACCAGGTAATTTTCAATAAACTGGGCATCGAGATTATCCAGTCTGGCCCAGTTATTCCCATTGAGGTTGGCCGGGTTAGCAAGAGTACTGAGTGAAAGGATAATTGTATAATCGAAATCAGAATTCAGAGGAAAATCTTCATACACAGAAGTGACAGTATAATGTGCTTCACCAAATTCATTATTAATTGTGATTACCTTATTTAATGGATCTTCATTTTTAAAATAGCGTTCTGCCACAGACTGAGCAATCGCGACATTGTTCGCTTCCTTCAACGACTCAGGATGTCCCAACAACGTTTTAAATGTAAATGCTTCAAAGAAATTGCCATCAGCATAGACTGCGTGGTCTTCCGGGAATGACCGATCTGTTCCAAATGATACCACACCGTTAGCTGCGCCCTGAAATACACGGCAATAGTCGGCCACTTCCTCAAAAGTCTCCTTGGCCAACGTGCCGATACGTGGTGGTGTTGAGGACCACGTCTCCGTTTTTCCTTGCACAGTGCCTTCGTACAAGACACGATATAGATTTGGCCGATTGGCATGAAAGGCATCAACGCTTTGCTCAAAGCTGATGTATTGAAAAATAAAAATGAATGCCGCCATCCCTAATGATAGACCAGCAACATTAATCCCGGTGAAAACAGGATTCTTTTTCAGATTCCGGAATGTGGAGATAATGTAATTCCGCAGCATAGGTGTTTGGGTAAAATTCATCAGGGGGATTACAAAATCCAGTCCAGAAGAGAACGGGCAAAATTGCTTCGCAAACAAACATCCGGCTTTGTTCAACGATCGGATGTGGTCATATTTGTTCGTTTGCGATCAGATAACACTTATAAAAAAGTCACTCTTTAATAGGTGTGACTTCAACCTAAACAGACGCTTTCGCATGACCTCAAAGAAAATGGAATAAACAAAACAGTTAAGCGAACGCCTGCATCTAACCTATACAAACATAAAATGCTCTAAAAACAAAAAGACCGAATCCATTTTGCAGATT
>JBGATZ010000128.1:0-10563 GCA_044228905.1 Cyclobacteriaceae bacterium
AGTAGTAAGCCATCGTCTTTAAACTTATTATAGATTCCGCCCATATAAGAGATACCGATCTCGCCAATTTTATTTCTTCGTAATGCAACTTTTCCGGTTACTAATGGCTGGCCGTTGCTGCTTTCTTCAAACCGTTCCGGATTGGCTTTGGCAGCGGGCAGGTACGTTCTGTTCAAGGAATTTTTGACAATGCTTTCATCGAACCCGTTGGTCAGATAAAGCTCATAGCCAAATGCCCAATCTCCGTTGAATTGTTTTCCGTATAGTCCAAAGCCTACATTGCTCCAGGTGGCGGGCAGCATTTGTGTCATCGCCACGGGCCGGTCAACAAACTCCCATTTCGGTCCGTCATGATTTTGATTGAACGCACCGATCGGGTTCATGATCACACCACCACGCAGATTTACTAGTGGATGAAAGGAAAAATCCAGGGACGCAAACTCAAGATTTACTTCGCGGCCACCTTCTTCAAATTCGATTTCTGTCAGGAATTTGATTTTGCGATGAATACTTGACGCAACAAATAGTGTAAGGCGCGGAACACGGAAACTATGCCCTTCTGAAACCCCATCCGTATTGCTGTAGCTGTAATCAGCTTCTACGTAACCGCCCACGGCTACTGGCACTTTTTTTACAGTAAGAAATGGGCGATTGTAGATGGCATCCATGTTCATTGCTTTTTTCTGAGCGGTGTCTTTTGGAATGCGCCTGAATAAAGTACTGTCAACCTGCGCTAACGCACTCGTGGTGATGAGGATAAAAAGAAGAAGGGTTAAATTTGTTTTCACTTCAAGCTGATTTTCAATTGACTTGTTGATTGAGCAATTGCAAAGGTGCGTAAAGGTTCCGCTGCCGGTCCATTCTGCACTGCACCTGTATTGGTAAATTCACTTCCATGTGCGGGGCATTGAAGCTGATCTCCAAACACATGTAGCTCTGTTCCCTGATGCGTGCATTTCATCCATAATGCCTGATATTTTTCAGCAGAGAACCGGTACACACAAATCGGATACTCCAATGAATCGTTTTGCACCACTACATATTTGCGGTACTGTGTTTGGTTATCTTTAATGATCTCAAATGCATTCAATGGAACAATCAATTCGCTTCCTTCAATACCCGCGTCCAGGTATTTCGTTCCTGCGCATGATTGAAGCAGGGCAGGGGTAATCAGAAATCCGATGCATCCCATTCCACAATTCTTCATGAATTCTTTACGGTTCATATTAAAGTGATTTTAGAAATTGAATAACCGATTCTTTTTCTTGTGCCGACAGATTAGTAAAATTCTGATTACTCCTGGCTGCCTCTCCGCCATGAAAAGAGATTGCTTCTTCAATGTTATGAGCCCGCCCGTCATGTAGTAAAAAGTAATTTCCTCCCTGTGAAGTAGTAGATAACCCTAAACCCCAGAGTGGCGGTGTACGCCATTCGTAGGTTTTTGCACTGCCTTCCGTATATCCATCATCCAACGCGTCTCCCATGTCATGAAGAAGCAGGTCAGTGTAAGGATAAAATTCTTTGTTAGACAAAGCAGCAATAGAAGAGGATGTCGTTCTTAATGTTTGCTTGTGGCAATTCTCGCAGCCGATTTGAATGAAAAGTTTTTTTCCACTGATCACTTGTTCATTGTCTTGTGATCGTTGAACGGGTGCCTTTAATGTTTGAAGGTAGAATACTACATTATTAACTGTTTGAGTAGAAATTTCCGGATCAATTTCCAATCCGGAGAACACGTCATGAGGTTCGTAACTGGAGGTGATTCCAATGTCCTGGTTATAGGCAGTGACGGTCTGTTGAAGTAAATTGTGAGTAGCAGCCTTTTTGCCGAACCGGCCAATATACTTACCATCTTTTTCAATGGCATCAGAATTCATAATTACATATGAAGGAGCATAACTCCAGTTCGGCACTCCCGAGATTCCATCGCCATTCAAATCATCTGGATCAGATAGTGCGAGAATGTCAGCATCTGAAACCAATTCAAGAAATCCAAGCCCCGTGTTGGCAGGAGGGGTGAATCTGGAATAGGTTGCTCCTGACGGAATGACTTCAGGTGTAAAGCCCGGTAATGCCCTATGCTGAAGTTGAGGCCCACCCTGGTTCAAAAATTTATTCCCGGTCTCATCTGTTTGTCCGAAGCGGGTGAGTGTAGTAAACGGATGACCTTTTCCATCTCCCGCATGACAAGTGCCACAACTGGTGGCTACGAAGATGGACCCTAATCCATTCTGATCGGTAAAAATCTCATCATTGAATGCCACATCGCCCAATAAAAATTGTCGGTTTTGTTCGTAAGTAAGCCCTTCTACCGGCCCGTCCAGGATCTGATCATCATTCAGCGCGGAGGGGAATAATTCATCGCATGAAATGATGCTGCAGGCCAGCAGGAAAGTCAAAATAAGGTATTGTCCTTTCATGAAGGCAAATTTAATTATACTATTAGAATTATTAAAATAATAATTTAGACTAGTCTAATTTTTGAAATAGCCCTTTTCTGAATATTTTTGGAATAACAGTTTCCGATGCACACCTTAACTGAAGAGAATTACCTCAAAGCCATCTATCATCTCTCGTCTTCGGGTGAAAGCGTATCCACCAAGTCCATTGCTGAAAACCTTCAGATCAATGCTGCTTCTGTGACGGATATGTTTAAGAAGCTAAGTGATCAAAAGCTGGTTACGTACGAAAAATCGAAAGGGGTAAAGCTTACCGAGAAGGGAAAAAGAAGTGCATTGCAAATCATTCGCAAGCACCGGCTGTGGGAAACATTTCTCGTTCAAAAGCTGAATTTTACCTGGGATGAAGTTCATGATATTGCCGAACAGCTTGAGCACGTGCATTCTGATCTGCTGATCGAACGGTTAGACGAATTATTAGGCTTCCCTAAATCTGATCCACATGGAGGACCGATTCCTGACAAGAATGGGAAAATTCATCAGGTGAAATCAATTCTTCTGTCAGAGGCAAAGACGGGGATAAGCTATCGTATTGCCGGAGTGAGGAAAAACTCAGATGCTTTCCTCAGGTACCTGGATAAAAACGGGTTGACTATGGGCGAGCTGATTAAGGTGCGGGAAATCGAGGAGTTTGACGGATCGATACGCGTAGAGATTCAAAAGACGAAAACAGAAGTGACTCTGAGCAAAGATGCGTCAGCTAATTTATTTGTAAGCTAAACGATAAGAACTCACTCCATTGATTTTGCAGGCACGAATTTTTACATGCCCATTTAGCCGGACACAGCAAATTATTATATTTAAACTGATCCAGGCTATTGGCAACAATGCTTTTTAATAAAAACCTATCCAGCATTCTATTGGTGCAATCACGGCCATCCGATCGGATGGCATTTGTTGCCGCACTGGAAAGTATTGAAGATGGATTTCTATTTGGTATGGCGGAGACCTGCAACGAAGCGCTCGACTTGTTGCAACGTTCCATGATTCTTCCTGACCTTATTTTTATGGAGTTGAACCTGGTTTCCATGGCTGGATTATTTTGCCTGAAGGAAATTCAAACTGATCCACTCACCAACGGCATTCCTGTTATTGTATTTGTCGCTTCGAAAGAAGAGAAGGAGACTGCGTTACGGCAAGGTGCTCACGCGGTGATTTTCAAGCCCGACAATCAAAAGGAATTCCGCGATCAGATTGAAACGATGCTTCATACGTGGTCACGCAAGTCCACGCATCCCTTCAGAAAAGATAATCCGGATAGTATTTGAATTTATTCCTCCTGTTCTTCAATCTTTTTCTCGAGGTCTTCCAACGCAGATCTCAGGCTTTGCTCAGTGACAGGTTTGGTCAGGTAATGTTTTATTCCAAGTTGCTTCGCCTTAGCTAAATCTTCCGGATGTGAAGAAGAAGATACAATGATGATATTCACGGCATTTTTCTCCGATGGGGGAATTTGTTGAAATGCTTCAATGAATTCAAATCCATTCATTACGGGCATATTCAGATCCACCAGAATAAAATCAGGATGAAATGACTGGGGAGACCGTGCGTCTTTTAAGATATCAATTGCCTCACGGGCATCTCGTACACTTTGAATCTCATCAGCGAGACCGCTTTGTTCAAGCATTGTTGCGTTGACGAAATTGGAAATTACTTCGTCATCGACCAGTAAAGCCTTCATATAGATCGTTTCGTTTTCAAGGTAATCAATATGACTAATCTCCCCAGATCAGATATAGGGACATACCGCATACGATTTCAGTTTTCTATCAATGGTAACGTAAAATAAAATGTAGCTCCTTTTCCTTTTTCTGCTTCTGCCCATACTTTGCCGCCATGACGCTGTACTATGTTTTTCACCAATGCCAGCCCGATGCCAGAGCCTTCAAAGTCTTTTTGATTATGGAGTCGCTGAAATACACTAAAAAGTTTATCCGCGTAAATCATGTCAAAGCCAACACCGTTGTCGGATAAAGAATAGGTAATAAAACCATCCTTGACAGTGCATCCGATTTCAATCTTTACAAATTCATTCCTGGCCGAATATTTCAATGCGTTGGATAGCAGATTGATCCAGACTTGTTGTATCAGGCTGAGGTCGCCCCATGCAGATTGAAGTGGTTGTGCTGTAATACTGACCTTTTCCGAAGGTACAGAGGGCTTAAGTTCATCCACTAAGTCATTTACAACCTTATCCATGTCGATGAGCGAAGAGTTAATCTCCTTGCGCTCCAGTTTGGAGAAGTCAAGCAAGTCGTTGATCAATCGTTCCATCTTGGTGGCATTTCTGATCAATACATCTGTCATCCGGTTAAATTCACTGTCGTTTAGCTTAGCAGAATAATCTTCCTTCAATATGCTGGTGAATCCCAGAATCAATCGGAGAGGAGAACGCAAGTCGTGCGAAACGGAATAGCTAAAAGTTTCCAGTTGCTGATTGACTTCCTTTAGCTGTTGGGTACGCTCTTCTACTTTAAGTTCAAGTTCATCGTTGCTTTTTGCCAATGCAAACTGCGCTTCCTTAAGAGGCGTTACATCAATCAATACAAACATGATGGCGAATACTTCGTTGTTTCCGTCACGAAGTGGCACTACATTCATGAGCGAATAGTAACCGGAGAGTGTTTGTCGTTCTACCAGAATTGTTTCGCCTGCAAATGCTCTGCGGATCACCCCTTCATAGTATTTATAATTCTCAGGAGTGATTACCTCTGAAATTTTCTTTCCTGGCATCGTCTCCTTCGTGTACCCCATCTTCAATAGAAAGTCACCTTCCGCCAGAAGGTAACGCTCATCCCGATCGAGTATCGTAATGGCCGTGCCGGGAATACTGGCAGCAAGAATCCGGTAAACGCGGTCCATTTCACCTGTACTTTTAGCCGCATGCTGAATTTCCTGATCAGCAAGCCTTCCCTTCAGGCGATAATTTTCCTCTTCCAGCTCACTCAGACGTTGAAGCAGGTTTTCGGTTCCGCCATAGCGAACTTTCCAGCCAAACAGTGTTGACGAACTGATATCGTATTCACGACAGAGTTCATCGGCATCTTTTCCGCTGGCCAGCTGCCCGATTATAGAGGCTATTTTTTCTTTCGAAAAGCCGAAGTCTTCCATAGGTAAATTCTGTAGAATCTCAGGCTGTCATTCACCAACAGGTTCTTCGCTTTTCTTTCCGTTCGTAAATGCAGGGAGTGTGATGGTTACAGTAGTGCCTTCACCCAATACAGAAGTTACGGAAATTTTTCCTTTTAATTTGGCAATGATTTCTTTCACAATATAAAGGCCTAATCCGGCACCAATACTGCGGTTAGTACCACGGTAGAACATTTCAAAGATGCGCGGCATTGCAATTTCTTCAATGCCAATGCCATTATCGGTGATGATAACCAATACCTGGTCGTGAGTAACGGTAATCTTTAACTGAATGATTAGCTCTCTTGCTTTGTGCCGATAAATAATACCGTTGGATAACAGGTTGTCCAGCACGAGTTCGAGTCGTTCAGGATCAGAGAAGAATGGATTTGTTTCCTGGATATCCAGCAGCTTT
Source organism: Cyclobacteriaceae bacterium (assembly GCA_044228905.1). GTDB lineage: Bacteria > Bacteroidota > Bacteroidia > Cytophagales > Cyclobacteriaceae > ELB16-189. Next base: position 6,004 of record JBGATZ010000128.1, read on the forward strand.
GTAATGGGAGTTTTTCCGAGGAGGGATTCTAGTTTTTTGAACGATGAGTCGATAAGTTTTTCCCAATTGATCTTTTCCGCTTTAACATCCTTTCTTGTGTTATGTGAGTAATCCACAATCTCCTTCAGTGTTTCATCCAGTTTGTGGATACTTGCTTCCATGAGCGCGTGAACATTAGTCAGTTTGTTGCTGCGGTCTTCCATATTGGCAATGGTGAGTAATCCCATCACAGAGGCCAAAGGCCCTCTCAGGTTGTGCGACACACTGTAAACAAAATGATCCAGTTCATGATTGGCTTTGATCAGCTCTTCGTTTTGCTTCTTTAATTCGTCTTCGGCTTCTCTTCTTCTTAAATCCTGTTTTCTCTCTTTGATGGCACGATATACAGCGGTAGGCAGGCGGGAAAGATTGGACTTTAAAATGTAGTCATGTGCACCACTCTTTAATATGGAGATAGCAAACTCTTCTGATACGGCACCTGTAACGAGAATGAAAGGTGCTTCTACTTTTTCGTGTATAGCAATTCTCAGTGCTTCGGAAGAGTTGAATTGCGGTAAGCCATGATCGGAGAGGATTACATCCGGCTTGAAACGTTTGATGGCCTCCGTGAATTCATCGCGCGTATCCACACATTCGCTTACAAAGGACATTCCATCCTTACGCAGCTGACGTTCCATCAGATCGCGGTCGTCCTGATTGTCTTCCAGAATTAGTATCCGGAGTTTTTTTTCTTTGGGTATCATTCGATTACCAGTTCGCTTTAATCAACACTCAATGACTCACCAAATACATTACCAACTCGTTGCTTAGATAACTTAGGATTTTTGGGGTTTGTGGTAAGATAATGTTCTGTTTAATGATTTCAATTATTTTTCCGACAGTTTGCAGAGAGGAGTTTTAGGATGTCCCTGTATAGGGACAATAATGATTAATGAAACGCTTTACGTAACCCAATTTGAGCAGAAGATTGAATTCTCTTCCGGATCCTGGTTTCCATAAGATGAATGGATGTGGTGATCAATGACTTTCACATTAGTCCGTATATAACTTCAGGTTCGTATACAGCGCAATCATAAATTATATCAGGCAATATGTCTGATAATAGTACCAGCCATGGCTACTGAAAGCTGTTTCTTTTGTACTGGTAAAGTATTTTATTCGTGAATAGAAATCAGATCGATTAATTCTTATCACTTTTTGATATTATGGGGTACTCCAGCGAAGCCATTTTTATCAAGTCAGCAGTTCCGGAAGAACAGTTTCCTGACCTCCTGGCTGCTATTGGATTTTCAGACTTGCACTTCAATAAGAAAGCAACATTTGAGGAAGCAGACAGAAGGGGAAAGACCGGAATCTATATTGGTAATTACAACGGATCTACTATTCTGATTTACGATGATATGTTGTCGGATCATCGTGGGAAAGATAATCTGATGGAGGTAGAGCGGGCGCTGGTCAGTTTTCTGCCACATCATGAAATACTTTCAATAGTCAATGTAGAGTCGGCCAATGCCTACCTATACCACTATATTGTTAATGGCAAGACCAGGCGATTGAAGTATGGAGCAAGTGGTGTGTTTCCTGAAAACGAAGGAGAGGAACTCCCGGAGGAAAAGAACTATTACGTCCGCAAAGAATATCGGAACAAGAATGAATACTACTTCACAAAGTCATACTCGGATGAGAATACGCTTGATGAATGGACACATGACCAGGTAGGAGGGAGTATTGCTTTTTCTCTTGCAGCCATGTTTGTGCGTGAGAATTATTCAAGTATACCTCTTGAACTTGAATTGAATCAATATCTCACCAGTGATCTGATTAATCAATTTAAAAACATTCCTGCCCCGGAAGGACGAAATAATGCAGGTTGGTATTTCAATAAGAAAGTCATTGCTGCAGATTTCCTGCCCTTGCTGGAAAGCAGAATTGTCCCGTTGCTTGCAAATGAAGGATTTGACCGGGGTAGCGATCCGTTAATGTTTAGGAGAACCCTTGGTGAAGTGGAGCAGACGTTTTCTCTGGAAGTGGAGCAGACGTTTTCTCTGGGATTCACCCACGCTGGAGTGTTGATGGAACTAAATCCCATTTACCGTGTGAAGACTTCCTCACTCAAAAAATGGGTGAAAGAAAAATACGGCCTGGAGACATTCTCTTCTGGTACGGCACTGGATGAACGTCAGCCAGCACTCAGGTATGAAAACCAGAAGCAGTTGCCAACATTAGAAAGCAAAACAATTGGGATATCAGAATTCACCGGGCTGCTTGAGTATTATATAATCAATAACGTACTTCCTTTCTTTAAAACTTTCGCCACACCAGAAGGTTTTGCTCAATACAGCTGGTATCGTGGCTTTAGGGCAGACTTTTATTATATGCTCAACCGGCCTGAAGAAGCAAGAGAGCAATTGGTTTTACTGAGCAAGGAAATACGGAAGGAGAATAATCCGGAAAAGTATTACAACGATATCGAAGTGCGACTGAAGTATGGTTTCCCTGAACAAACGCTGGAAGACCTCTTTGGTAAAATACAAATTGATGGTTATGTATTGAGCACGAAAGCAATTGAATCCCTTCTTACTGCCTGGAAGAACGGATGGGAACTAATGCAGAACGATGGCATCTTTACTCCTGACTTGCGATACCTTGATAGTGAAGGTACACTGAGAATAGTAGTGATGGACGAAGAGAATCCAGAAGCTCTCAACGAGCACTACAAAACCCTGATACCAGCCCCGGTATTTGCCGTTCTTCAACACAGTGGTGATGTGATTATTGACAATAAGCTGACCCGCTCATTGATAAGCCGGATCAAAATCGGTGAGCAGATTGATACTGTACGCATTCTGCCGATAAAGGAGAAAGTAAAATTTGATGATCCATATACCATTCCGGAGGTTAAAGCCCTTTCATTAAAAGAGGCTGCTCAGAAAGTAGCGTACATTTTTCAACCGTTGTTTGGAAATAAGCGCATCACCATAATGCCAAAGAATGATGAGATGGCTCCGGTGATTAAGAAAATCAATGACGCGAAATCAGAGGCGGACTGGAAGGCAATTGAACCGGATATCAATTCATCCAATGTAAATCAGCGTGATGGTTCGGGACAGACTTATTTACATCGTGCTATATACAATGCTCCGGTTTGGTTTGTGGAATACCTGCTAAAAACAGGAGCGGACCCAAACATAACCAATTTTAGATACGGTCGTACTCCTGCCTACTATGCGAATGACGTGGCAAAGCATAAGCTGCTGATTGCACATGGCCTTAACGTGAACCATCAGGATGATAGCGGCTGGACAGCAGCCCAGTACGAACTGCATGTAAAAGATGTATTGAAAACATATGTGGATCACGGACTCGATCTGTCGCTAAGGGACCTTGACGGAAGAACAATTGCTTTTGAGGTATGGAATAAGTCTGGCGATTTAAGAATGCTTGCCGACAGGGGAGCAGATCTTAATGCACAGGATAATTGGGGATTGACGTTAATGCATGTTGCCATACTGAGTTATGATTATCAGACGGTTGAATTTTTGAAGCAGCGGGGTGTGAACCTTCAATTAAAAACGACTAAAAAGTATGGTGACGTTGAAGAAGAAGGTGCATTAATCGTTCCTGAAAACACAACGGCAAGAGAGCTGGTTTCTATAATGAAAGACTGGCGTACTTCTCTTAAACCCGGCAGTTGGCAGGAAGAAAACGCAGCAAATACAGCAGAAAGGTTTGATAGAATCTGGATCTTAATAGTAGAGGGAAAATCTTCGGTACCTCTTACTGCCAAATCTGAAGCGCTGCTCAATGATTACATCAATAAGAAGGAGAAGCCTCAGGCAAATGTAACAACCAAAGAAGCACAACCGGCAGAAGAACAGAAGTTAAGTTCTCCCTTCGGTTGCCTTTTACTTGTGGTGGGGTTGTTTCTGGTTGTTATCAGTTTTTTTACTCCAATTAAATTCGGTGGCATTGGCTTGATATTAATCATTGTCAGTTTCTTTGTGCGAAGGGCTGCCCGGAACAAAAAAACATAGACAAGATAAAACTACCGAACGGTTTCAGCAGCAGTTGCCAATGGAATGACAACCAGTGCATCATAGCCATTGATTGTTTTTTCCAGGAACGAATTATCGACTTTGAATTCTTTTTTCCGAATGGCGGCTCTTATTTTTTCAAGATCGATGAACGTCCAGTCGGTATCAGCTGATTTCTGGAAGAACGGTATCAACGCTTTGTAAGGTTCTTCGTCAAAGTTGATGGGATTTGATCCGCTGATGAACCCCGCCTGCGTTCCGGCTTTTGGCATGATCAGAATATGATATGAATCCTGGTTTTCACTCTGCGCCATGATGTGCGCGGTAGTGCCGATATCGTAAACCGGGATATAGCTTTCACCTTTAATCGTGTGATTTGCTCCGAACTTGAACAGGTTTTTCTTTCCTTTCAATGTTTGCGGATAATGCTTCATCAGGTTGGCTTGCATCAGTTTGATGCGATTACGATGGCTACCTGTTTCATAAATCTCTGAGCTACGCTTCAATCCGTTAACTAATTCGATCT
>JBGATZ010000129.1:0-10589 GCA_044228905.1 Cyclobacteriaceae bacterium
CCTTCTGCAGAACCGGTAAGCACATACCAACCGAGTGTATTGATCTCTTGTTCGTATTTGCCGTTCGCTGCATCAATTTTATAGCTTGTTTTCTTATTCGACTTTAATGCAATTTCTACCTTTCCATTATTAATAGGATCTTCTGTTTTCTTATCATAAAGTGTCCCTGTGATGACCAGCTTCTTGGGGATAGGTGTTAGCTGTATTTCCACGTTAAGCGTGGTGTCATTACCCAATTTTGGAATAGTGAAGGTCTGTTCTTTCGGCAAGAAATTATCAGCTGTTACATTCACCACGTACTGATCTGTTTCCGGAATACGTGTCTCAAATTTCCCGTTTGCATTCGACTTCATGTTGAAAGGCTTCACCTCTTTCACGGTGAGCACCACATTCGAAGAAGAAACCGGTTGTTGATTTTTTTCATTCAACACAACTCCACTCACCATCACTTTGATATTTTTCGGAACCAACACGAACAAGTCAAGGTTACCACCAAACACACGACTGTTGGCACGCGAGGTGTACACGTTGCCATTTGCATCCAAAGAAAAATAAGAATCACCCGCTGCTGTATTAATCGGCTTACCCATGTTCACTGGTTCAGACCAGTTGTTCCATGAATCATCCAGCCGTTCTGTTTTGTAAATATCGATGCCTCCTTGTCGGCCAGGGGCATTACGATCACTGGCAAAATATAGCGTTTTGTTATCAGGTCCGATAAATGCACCGAACTCATCTGAAGTGTTGCTGAACTTTAGTTTCTCCGGACGAGACCAGCCATCGCCTTGCGCATGACTTACATATAAATCACTGCGGATACTATTGGCTAATTCAGAGAAGTAAATGATCATGTGCCTGGCATCGGAAGAAATGGTGGCTCCGTAAAAACGACCTTTCTCCATATCATCAAAATCCTTCACCTTTAGTTCTGTCGATCCTCCACCGTTTTTATTTACTATGGAAAAACCCTTATCGTTCTTTCCTCTACCGCCCCGAACAAACAATGATCCATCAGGAAGGACATTGAATACCTGGTTCGATTTGCTTTGATTGAGCGGTGCCCCCAAATGTGTAGGCGCACTCCAAACACCTTTATCATCTTTATGGGTAAGCCAGATGTCCTGACTTCCTTCTTTACCGTAGGTATTTTCAGGATGGTTTTGAACGAAGAAGTATAAATCGGTTCCATCCGGAGAAATAACCGGAGCGGCTTCATGGTGAAATGTGTTTACCTGCTTACCGAGGTTCACCAATTCATACCGTGGGGCAAACTGCTGAGCAAAAGCTAATGAACTAACCAGACTAAGGACGGGGAAAATGAATCGCTTCATTGATAGGGGTAGATTTATAGTAAAGTTAGTACATTCATTCCAAATATTAGAAGTAACCGATTTCCGATTCTATGAAGTTATCCATGATCCTTCCGCTGGGTGATCCCCGTCTTTATGAAATTTGTAAACCAGTAGAGCGTGATGAAATACCTTCCCTGAAGCCAGCCATTCAAGACCTTCATGACATTATTCTTGAGTTTCGGGCAAAATACAATGCAGGTCGCGCGGTGGCTGCCCCACAGATTGGGGTAATGAGGAGACTGATCTGTATGAATGTCGATAAGCGGGTTGTAATTATCAATCCGGTTCTTACCAACCTAAGCGATGAGATGTTTGAAATGTGGGATGACTGCATGTGCTTTCCCAATCTTCTTGTCCGATTAAAAAGACATCGTTCGCTTACCCTTACTTTCCGTGATGAAGAATGGAAAGAGCACGTTTGGAACCTGGAGAATGATCTTTCTGAATTAATTCAACACGAATACGATCATCTCGATGGAATCCTCGCCACTCAGCGGGCTATTGATGACAAGTCATTTAAATGGAGGAGCTAAACCTCACATTGTAATAGCGAACGGGCTTCTGTCTTTGAAGGTAAAGATGGCTGCCAGGATCAGGATTAAAGCGATAAGGTTAAAAACAAAAAGTCGCTTGTGCTTTGCAGCAGGGTCTGTTAATTTTTTGGATGTTGATCTGGCCACTGTAATAAATACTACTGCACCAATCATCAATGCGATGTGTTCTACCAGCCAATAGCGTGTTACAGGGTTTTCCTTCATGGCCGCCATGCTGAAAACCACGAGATTACTTGTGAAGTACAAAACCAATCCCAGTGTAAACTGAATGTGTGTGCTGATGAATAACCACAGGCTGAATTTATTATCCATTGCCGTGAATTCTTTTTTGCTCTGCCAGCCGGTAAATGATCGAACTAAAACGATCAGTAAAAAGATCAATACGAAGTAACGGAAAACAGAGTGTAAAAGGAGCAATGTGGTATGCATGATATAATTTTTTGAACGCTCAAAATTAAATCATCACATCGGATTTTCCTTATTCTGAATCATTCTAAACACGATTCACGCATTCCTCCCACCCGATAGCCATTCGAGTAAATGAATGGTTCTACAGACTCCTTTAATCTCTACTTTTCGAAAAAGAACTAACGTAATTTCCAATTGTTATGAAAATAACTTCACTCCTTTTACTCTGTCTGTGTATGACTTTTGCATTCGGTCAGGATAACCAGGGCTATCAGCGACCACCGGAAGAAATCGCCAAGCTGGTCGAAGCACCTCTTACTCCGGCTATCTCTATTTCACCTGACAAAAATCTGATGGCTCTTCTTGACCGATCGGATTATCCAAGCATTGAAGAATTATCAAGACCTGAACTCCGGATTGCCGGACTTCGGATCAATCCGGAAAACTTCGGTCCAAGCCGCAACAATTTTTTTATCGGTCTTAAATTCAAAACGATCAAAGACAAAAAAGAAACTGCTGTCACTAATCTTCCTTCACCACTTCAGATCAGCAATTTTTCATTCTCGCCTGATAGCAAAAAAGCAACTTTCCTTCAAACCTATCCGGATCGCATCGAGCTTTGGCTTGTTGATCTGAATACGTTCACCGCAAAACAATTATCTAAAAAGAAAATCAATGCAACACTTGCCAATCCTGTAGCATGGTTATCTAACTCCAATCAAATCATTTTTCTTGCAGCCATAGAAGGCAAAGCAGTGCCGCAAAAAACAAGAGTACCAAGTACGCCTGTGATTGAAGAAAATCTTGGAAAGAAAGCTCCATCTCGTACGTATCAGGATTTGTTGAAAAATCCGTATGATGAATCACTCTTCGATTATCATTGCACTTCACAATTGTATTCCATCTCATTAGACGGAACCGAAAAGAAAATTGGAAAAGAAGGAGTGTACACCTTGCAAAGTCCATCACCAGATGGAACATTGATTTTAACCAAAGTAGCACACCGTCCATATTCCTATCTCGTTCCGGTTAATCTCTTCCCTCAAGCTGTGCAGGTTCTCGATCTCAACGGAACGGTAGTTAAGAATGTAGTTGATATTCCTTTAGGTGATAATATTCCTGTTGGATTCAGCGCTGTAATCAGCGGACAACGCAATCATAGCTGGAGAAATGATCAACCCGCAACCCTAACCTGGGCAGAAGCACAAGACGGTGGCGATCCCAAAACAAAGACTGATGTGCGTGATAAGGTATTTCAATTGAGTGCACCATTCAGTGGCACAGCACAAGAATTGATTTCTCTTCCACTTCGCTATCGTGGAATTACCTGGGGTAATGACAAAACTGCATGGGTCTATGAAAACTGGTGGAACGATCGCAAGACACGCACTTACCAGATTGATCCATCTTCTCCATCTAAAAAGAAAGTCATTGAAGATCGTTCTTATGAAGATCTGTATTCTGATCCAGGTGAAGTAGTAACGACATACAATCAATATGGTCGCCCGGTAATGGCGATCAATGACAATTCCGTTTACCTGACTGGTCAGGGGGCATCGAAAGAAGGAGACCGGCCATTTCTTAACAAGCTGGACCTAACAACGGGCAAGACCTCAACCATCTGGAAAAGTGAAGCACCGTATTATGAATATGTAGTAAATGTAACGGATGTAAAAAAAGGAACATTCATCACCTCGCGTGAATCACAAAATGACAATCCGAATTACTTCTTACGCGCAGCGGGATCAAAAACACTAACACAGTTAACTGCTTTTCCTCACCCTTATCCACAAATCAAAGATGTCAAAAAGCAGGTATTGAAATACAAACGTGCCGATGGCGTTGATTTAACTGCCGATTTGTATTTACCTCCGGGTTATAAAAAGGAAGATGGTTCATTACCAACTTTCTTGTGGGCTTATCCTGCCGAGTTCAAGTCGAAAGACAATGCAGGACAAGTAAGTGGTTCGCCTTATACGTTTACACGAATCAGCTGGGGAAGCGCCATCTACTGGGTGGTGAGAGGTTATGCGATTTTAGACAACGCTTCTATTCCGATTGTAGGCGAAGGTGACAAAGAACCTAACGATACGTACATCGAGCAGTTGGTATCCAGCGCAAAAGCTGCCATTGATTACGGAGCTTCACTGGGTTATGTTGATCCAAAGCGTGTGGGTGTTGGTGGTCACAGCTATGGCGCATTCATGACTGGCAATTTGCTTGCTCACTCTAATTTATTCAAAGCGGGGATCGCGCGAAGCGGAGCCTATAACCGTACGCTCACTCCGTTTGGATTTCAACAGGAAGAAAGAACGTATTGGGAAGCGCCTGAAGTATATTTCAACATGTCGCCTTTCTCTCATGCAGACAAAATCAAAACTCCGATTTTGTTAGTACATGGTGAAGCGGATAACAATTCGGGAACATTCCCTATTCAGACAGAACGTTTCTATAATGCAATTAAAGGACATGGCGGAACAGCACGCTATGTTTTACTACCCTATGAAAGTCATGGCTATCGTGCTAAGGAATCAATTATGCACATGCTGTGGGAAATGGATAATATGCTGGAGACCTATGTAAAGGGAAATCCGGAGATGAAAGCAAAGATTCAAACAAAGTAATTTCTGAAAGGTTGAGCCTGTCACCCTGAGTTTATCGAAGGTGAGTTTTCGACAGGCTCAATCTGACAGTTTTAATTATTGAGCAGAAAACTTCTAACTTTCGGATTGTTTCCGAATCAAAATGAAAAAGCTCCTCCCCCTCTGCTTTCTTTTTTGCTCGTTGTCCGTTTTTGCTCAACCCGACACGGTTAAAGTAGGAACGTACGTGATCAGTGTACATGATATCAACTTTCACGAGAAGGAATACACTGCACGTTTCTGGCTATGGTTTGTCTACAGCAATCCCAATTTCGATTTCAGCAAGCAACTCGACATTCCCAATGCAAAAGATATTGAAGAACCGGAAATAATCAACGACAGCATTGACGGAAAAGCCTGGGCCATTATGAAAATGAAGTCCACCATGAAAGAGAGCTGGAATGTGAAAGATTTTCCTTTTGATCAACAACACCTCCGTGTTCAGATTGAAAACACATTGTTTGATAATAAATCACTTGTATTCACACCAGATGTCGGTGGAAGCAAATACGATACGAAAGAAGCCATTGACGGATGGGAGATCACCAATTTCAAAGTATCTGCAGGAACCAATGATTATGAAACCGGTTTTGGAGATCCACGTGCCGACCGAAACCTTCAGAACTTCTCTACCTTCCTGATCGAAATGGATATTGAGCGCGATGCCTGGGGTTTGTTCATGAAAATCTTTTTAGGGATGTATATCGCTTTCATGATTGCCACCATCAGTTTTACTCCTCATCCTTCTGAAATGGATCCTCGCTTCGGTTTGCCTGTGGGGGGGTTGTTTGCTGCAGTCGGTAATAAATACATCATCGATTCATTATTACCAGAGTCATCCGAGTTTACGTTAGTAGATACGCTTCACGCCATTACGTTCATTGCGATATTCGGAACATTGTTGGTGTCCGCAATTGCTCTTCGTCAATACGATAACGGCAAAAGAGAACTTGCCGAGCGGACTAATCGCAGAGGGGCCAGAATTATATTCTCACTGTACGTTCTTTTCAACGCTGTGTTCATTCTGTTAGCAATCGCTGACTAGGATTTATTCTTGGTGTCGATAATGATCGTCACAGGTCCGTCATTGATTAGCGCTACTTTCATATCAGCACCAAACTCTCCGGTTTGAATTGATTTGCCCAGATTCAATTCCATCGACTTGATAAACTTCTCGTAAAGCGGAATGGCTACATCCGGTTTTGCCGCTTTAATATAAGACGGCCGGTTTCCTTTTTTAGTAGAGGCCTGAAGTGTAAACTGGCTTACTACTATGATATCTCCACCATCATCTTTCACGCTTACATTCATGGTACCTTCAGTATCATCAAAAATGCGAAGATTAACAATTTTGGTACTGAGCCAGTCAATGTCTTCCTGTGTATCGGCATCTTCAATACCCACTAAAATCAAAAGACCCTTATCAATCTTTGACTTGATCTGCTGATTGATGGTGACCGAAGCTTCTTTGGTTCGCTGAATTACGGCAATCATTACTTAAAAAGATTGTAAGTCTTTCGACTCATGATAGAATGTACCTGCTTCTTGTTTCTTTGCGAAAGCAATCATGGCACGGGCTACTTTGATTGATTCAATGCCCTGATATTTTTCGGGAATCAGGAACCCCAGGTACTTATAAAAAATCTTTGCGGCCTCTTCACCCGAACGATACTCCTTACGTGGTCCGATTAACAATGACGGGCGAAAAATATGTGTTGATTTAATTCCTATTTCGGCAATGCGTTCTTCTGTTTCGCCTTTTACCTGATTGTAAAAAATGCTAGATCCTTTATTTGCGCCTAAGGCGGAAACTAATAAAAAATTCTCTGCTCCATTTTCCTTGGCCATCTTGGCAAGGACAACTGGATACTCCAGATCTACTTTTCGAAAAATCTCTTTTGATTTTGCCTGTTTGATGGTAGTGCCTAAACAACAGTAAACATCATCTGCTTTTAGTTCAGATGAATAATCGGAGAGCTTATCAAACAGAACAACAGGGTTAACCAATTTTGCGTGTTGAATCTCCAATGGCTTTCTTGTCGGAGCAATTACTTTATCGTAATAATTGTCCGCCAAAAGCAACTCCAGAAGTTGGCCTCCAATCAATCCGGTTGAACCTGCTACAAGTGCGACTTTCATTTATTAGAATGTCTGCTGTATTTCCTTCTTCACTTCACTCAACGCATGACCAATCGGATCTACTTTCTTTTCAAGCGCCAGTTCAAAAATGCGCTTGGCGAAATCAATGCTGGATGCATCGGCAGGAACCTGTGAAGAAGCATCATTGATCAGAATCACCAGATCCTCCTTTGCGCTTTTTACTCTTGCCCATACGTCTTCACTCATGTATACCTGCTGTGATACGTTATGATTGTATTCGTTGCGGATCTCATCCAAAAGCATTTTATGAAAATCACGGGCAGTAAGCCCGGGAGTATTTAAGCGGATCAATAAATTCTGGGGAGAAATGCGTTCCAGGAAAAGGGTTATCCGTTCATAGGCTTGCAACCGAACCGGCAAAATGGTTTCGATGCTTCGGGAACGAACTTCCAGTCTTTTCAACTCAATTTCTTTCGCGATAAATGAGCGAACCACCAGGTACACAGCGTAAAGCACAATCGAGGCTGGAATCAGTATTTTGATTAAATCAATAAGAGCGGCTTGCATGGGAATTTATTTGCTCGAAAATTAACTATTTTTCAAGCATCATTGTTGTTCCTTTGATCAAATCATCTTCATGTTCGATAATATCCAGCCCATAACACTCTCATCTCGCGCAGCAGAGGAAGTCCGCAAGATTATGCAGACCAAAAATATCCCTGCCGACTATGGCCTTCGTGTAGGCGTAAGAGGTGGTGGTGGATGTGGCGGTGCCCAACTAATTATCGGGTTCGACAAAAAGAAAGAAGCCGACCTGGCCTATACCATCGAAGGCATCCCCGTGTATGTGGATAAAAAACACACCATGTTCATCATCGGCAAGCAGGTTGATTTTTATGACGGAGCCGATGCCCGTGGGTTTATGTTTGCTGATCAACCTGTCACCAAATCTTAATACAAGCCGCCTTGCATAAATAAGGAGATGCATTTATCTTGAGTAGAGAAGCCTCTACCTATGAAAAAAATCCTCTTCGCTTGCCTTTTGTTTGCTGTCTTCGCTTGTTCAAAAAAGGAAAATTGTCTCAACACAGTTGAAAATAAGATTCAGCCCCCATTCGATCCCTCCACCTATGATCTCACCACAGCTAAAGAATCAGGCAGATTCAAAGATTGCTTAACCGCTATTTTTAGTGATCAGAAATTAAACACTCCGCTTGCTTTCGATCCCAAGTACAAAGTAAGCCTGGATTATCACAAAGAAGACAGTGCCCTGACTTATGCAGGCATCAATCATATCAAAGAATATTTATTCCAGATCAACCAGACTCCCGAATACAGTTTCTACTGCCTTCATCTCGAAGCCGAAACAGAAATGGAGGGAAGCCATTACAATATCTTATTTACTGTTGATGCTTCCGGCAAACTGATCAATCAATTATTGGCTCACGCAACAGGTGTGATGTACGTTCGCGATGTGATCGTTTCATCCGCAACGCAATTCAATATCAGCGAAACAACAGGACGGGAAGAAAACGATGGCCCGTGGTATAAAGCTGACTTCAAAGTTGACGACAATGGAAAATTTGTAGTGGAGAGAAGTGAAACAGGAACCGGTTCAACGGAAGGTGAATCATTGGGTGATGCAGATATGGAACAGGAAGGCGGTCAGTCCATTCTCACCGTGAGTTCTGTTGAGCAGGCCGAGAAAGAACTGAAGACACAAATCTTCACCGAAGAAGTACCCGAAGAAGAATTCCTTGAGCAAATCTTCTTCGATAAACAGGGCTATTTATCTGTTGGCCTATCGGATGTAGCTGATTTTGTGGTGATCGCACTTTATCCATCAGATGCGAAGAATGAAGATGGCTCGGTGAATTTCGTCAGCAACTCTACGGTGATTCATGCACCAGCCAATTCGGCAGGCCATGAAACTGCGGGAGCCGAAGTCAAAAAAGTATCCTCCCAAAAACTTTCGGATAAGGAATACCAGATCACATTGACTTTAGGTTATTCCTTGCTAATGGAAGGTGGTAAAAATCAGGAGACAGAAAAGGAAATTCAGTTAGTGCTTACGGAAGAAAAACTGATTCAGAAATAATCAGCGGTGACGCAAAATACTTACTGAAGATTTTTTACAAACTCCGCCAATAGGAGGATTAAACTTCGAAAGTTTTACTTCTACTGAAATGGATTTTTCAAAAGTACTTAAAACTCGTTCCGCAATAGCGTGACAAACTGTTTCCAGGAGTTTGGAGGGTTTATCCATCTCTTCCTTCACTACTTTATACAATTGCTCATAGTCCACCGTGCCGGAGAGATCATCCTGAAAAGCAGATGGCGAGAATGAAGTCTCTACATGAATATCCACTTCAAACTTATTGCCTGATGATCGCTCATGCGGATAGTAGCCGTGATAGGCATGAAACTCCAGGCCTTCGAGTGAAACTTTACCCATTAAATGAAGTACGAATTAAAATTTACGAATGATGATTTCTGTTACTGGAATTCATCAAAGAAAGATTTCTGAAACTTATCGTCATTGCCAGTTGGGGATACTTTTATCTCCGAAAGCTCAACTTTCGTTTCTACTATCTTCGTTTCCACTACTACAACCGGTTCTGGTACAGGAGGTGCACTGATTACCTTCTTGATCTCTTCGAAATCAGAATTTGGGAACACCGCTTTCTTGGCTTCACGCTTTACGGAAGCAACGTGTTGCTCAATGTCGAATGATTTATTCACCCGTGCTGCACGTTCTACGCGATCAATGGTTTCTGCTGCCAGACGTTTCAGGTCAGACAATAAATTATCACGATGCAGTTCAAATGTTTTGTATTGTTCAGTCAATGCCTTGATGCGGTCTTCCATCTCTCCCAGCATTTCGCGTGAGGCAGCATCAGCTTCTTCGATGGTATTCTTTGCTTTGATCTTTGATTCGTTCAACAACGATTCGGATTTCAGTTGCGCTTCTCTCAGCATCAGCTCCGCTGATTTATTCGCCTGACCAATTACGTTAGCACCGGTATCTTCGGCAGTCTTCAGTGTTTTATAGAGTGAGCTCTCTACTTCACGCAGCTTCGCTACTTCCTTCTCCGCCAGTTCCTGTTTCACACGAAGTTCTTTTACCTCATCCTGCATGCGCTCCCATTCCTGCGAAAGGGAAATCAAAAAAGCATTGACTTCATCTTTGTCGTATCCACGCAGCGTGCGCTCAAAGGTCTTCTGTCGAATTTCCAATGGTGTAACTTTCATACCCGATTGTTTTTAAGTTTAAAAAATGAAAAACCTATCCAAAAAATAATAGAGACTACCAGTTTAAAAAATAATGTGCCATACTGAAAGAGTGCGATCATCGCTGGCACTGATCAGTTGGTTATTGAACGAAGTCCAGAGCAATTTATTGACTGAAGTACCGTGTCCCGCATGCCGGGCCTTGTCGATCACCTTCAGCAATTTAAACTCCTCCGCATCCCAGACTTTAACCGACTTATCAAGGCTACAAGTTACAAAATGTTTCCCATCCGGACTAAAAT
>JBGATZ010000130.1:0-10508 GCA_044228905.1 Cyclobacteriaceae bacterium
GTCATAACATTTCTTCTGCAGGATGGCATGAACATTCTCCGGCATGGTGTATGCTTTGGAAATATCATTTTCAGAAATCAACGGTCCGGTGTTTTTTTCGGGACGGATGAACTGAAGGAGTATCAATAAGACCAAAAGAACCACCAGGATTTTATTCATAGCTCGTCAACTTTTGTTCGAAAGATAGGTCATGAGTTAACCTGAAATGGTGAGCGCCTCGTGAACGGCACAAATACTTGACCAAATGGCCAATTTTATATAGCAATCATTCGAAATTTTCTACCTTTGCGAAACTCTTTCGCGTGGTTAGGAAATTTTTTCCGATGGATAAGAATTACCTCCTTGAAGCAGCACAGCTTCAATTGGAGAACGCGCTCCTTACTCTTCTGGTGACGAAAATGAAAGAGCACTATTTCCTCCGCTATAATCCCCTAAGACTGCCTGATTCTGTAAGCCTGCTGGTGGAAGCCTATGAACCAAAAAATCTAAAAACGCTCCGCACGTTTTATCAAAATCTTTCCGGAGTGTACAGGTATAAGTTTGGAGACAGTCAGCTGGAATTTCTCTGGGATGGTAACGATCACTCGGCTCAGTACAAAAATGACTGGTCGGCATTCTTCGACCGCTGTACTACATCTTTCTTTCGACAGGAATTGTTCATCCGCGCAGTTTTGGATCTCACTGTTTTACTCCCTAAGAATAAAAAGGTTCATCTGGCGGAGAACAAAATGAACAACTTCATTCACCAGCACTTCGATCTGAAGATCCATAAGCAGAAAGGTATCGTACAGATGAAAGTGGCCTAGTACCAGACAATTGTCCTTTGCATTTCTAATCTTTTTACGCTCCGCAAACGGTTGGGGTGTGTTTCAAAACCATGTATATTTGATAACTAACCTCCTTGTCTATGAGAAAGATTTTCGTTTTGTGCAGTATCGTAACCACTGCATTAATTCTACTGTGGGCTTATTTCTGGATCGATGCCCTCTTGTTATTTGTCATTGCAATACCTCTCATTTATATGGGCGTGGTGGATATGATCCAAACCAGGCAATCCATCAGAAGAAACTTTCCATTGCTCGGAAGATTACGCTATGTATTTGAAGATTTTCGTCCGAAGATTCAGCAGTACTTTGTAGAGTCCGATACTGATGGAGCGCCCATTAACCGTAATGAGCGTTCTGTTATTTATCAACGTGCAAAAAAACAAATCGACACCATTCCTTTTGGAACACAACTAAACGTTTACTCTGAAGGTTACGAATGGATGACGCATTCCATCGCCCCAATGGATTTTCATAAAATGGATCATCACCCACGTGTAAAATTTGGAGGCAAAGAATGTAAACAACCTTATGATCTAAGCGTGCTAAATGTATCGGCAATGAGCTTTGGATCATTAAGTAAAAACGCAATTCTCTCTCTGAATGCAGGAGCCAAAATCGGAAACTTCGCACATAACACAGGTGAAGGAGGATTGAGTCCGTATCACCTTGAACCAGGTGGCGATATCATCTGGCAAATAGGTACCGGCTACTTTGGCGCACGCGATGACAATGGAAATTTCAGTGATGAGGTTTTCAAAGGAAATGCACTGAAACCTCAGGTTAAAATGATTGAGATCAAACTCTCTCAGGGAGCAAAACCTGGTCATGGTGGAATTTTACCTGCCGCTAAAAACACTCCTGAAATTGCGGCTATTCGTCACGTGAAGGCAGGAACCACGGTGTTCTCCCCTCCTTATCACAGCGCCTTCTCAGATCCCATTGGATTAATCAAATTTGTAAAACGTCTTCGGGAGTTATCAGCTGGAAAGCCTGTAGGATTTAAACTTTGCATCGGGCGGAAGAGCGAGTTTCTATCCATCTGTAAAGCAATGGTGCAGCTCAATACCTATCCGGATTTTATTACTGTTGATGGTGGAGAAGGCGGCACTGGTGCTGCCCCACCTGAGTTTACAAATTTCGTAGGGATGCCTTTGCTGGATGCATTGTCATTCGTTGATAATAGTCTGAGAGGTTTTGGTATTCGTGATGAAGTAAAAATAATTGCTTCCGGAAAAATTCTCACGGGCTTTCAAATGGTGAGGGCTATGGCACTCGGAGCTGATTCATGTAACAGTGCACGTGCCATGATGATGGCACTAGGTTGTATTCAGGCACTGGAGTGCAATAAAAATACCTGCCCTACCGGTGTGGCTACTCAAGATCCTTATTTTATGAAAGGACTTGTAGTGGAAGACAAAAAAGTACGCGTAGCCAACTATCATAAAAATACGGTGGAGAGCTTCGTAGAACTACTTGGCGCTGCCGGCCTGCAACATCCTGATGACATCAACCGCTCGAATGTGTATCGCAGAGTCTTTATGAATCTGGTGAAAACGTATGAAGAAATTTATCCGGTTATTCCGGATGGTTGCCTGTTAAGCGGTGGAGATGCCCCGATTGACTTTGAAGAATATCTCAAAAGATCTTCTGCAGAGAAATTTGAAATAGCCTAAAGAAAAAGATCTTATGGAAGGGACACGGTAAACGTGCTCCCCTCTCCATAAGTAGATTGCACTTCTATTTTACCTCCCAGTTTTTCTACTGCTTCTTTGGTAATGAATAATCCAAGGCCACTGCCAGTAGATCGATCAGAACCCCTGAAAAACATGTTGAATATTTTATCGCAATGCTCCTGTCTGATGCCCGTACCATTGTCCTTTACATAAATCCTTTTCTCCTCCGTATCGAATCCTATTTCAACAAACAGATTGTCTTTGGTAAAATTATGATACTTGATTGCATTGCTGATCAGATTATTCAATACAACGGAAAGCCTGGTTTTATCAGAGATTATGTTTGTTTCATCAGGGACAACATTGCGAAATTCAATTTGCCCCGGACTGCTGAATTTTAAGGCAAGTAGTGTTTCATCAATCAGTTGTCTGAGCATGACCGGTTCCGACACCGTATCTGTTCTTGCATTACGTGAATAGTCGATGATCTCTCTGATGAAATGATCCTGTGCTTCCACGCGTCCCTGGATCATTGTAAGCAACTGATCCAATTCCTGTTTATCTCCTGCTTTTCTTGCCAGATTAGTCAATCCAAGAATAGAACTTAGCGGAGAACGTAAGTCGTGAGAAACACTGTACACAAAACGGTCCAGTTCATCATTTACTTTCTGCAACTCTCTGTTCTTCTGATTGGCCAGCTCCTCTTTCGCCATCAATTCATTTTCTGATCTTCTGTTAAGACCCATCAGGAAATAAACAATCAGTACAGAGATAGTAAGCGAAATGGCATAATTAAAAATGAGACTTAACTGAATATAAAACTCAGAAGGTCTTTCTACTGATGAGGGCCGGAAATCTCCAAAGTAAGCAAGCAGAAAAAGGATCAGACTAAATAATGTAAGCGCAAGACCAACCTTCCGATCTTTGAATTCAAGAATTGCAAATAATCCTATTCCTGTTGGCACAAAAAATAAAAACACTCCCGTTTCGAACGGATCATTTACAGCAGAAAAGAAAACAACCAGGTTAACGGAAATCATCAGCAGCACTTTGGCCGCCATGTAAATCTTACTCCTGATCAGAAAAATGGAAACGGCAGGGAATGAAAAAAGGATGATATAATTCGGCAGTGCATAGTACACCTGATTGGCCAAATCAATGACAGTATAAATAATAGCTACCATCATGCAAATGAGGCTCAGGTAGCCACACAACATGAGCCGCTTAAATTCAGATCGGGAAGAGATGATCTCTTTCCCAAGAATTAAATCCCTGATTTTAAACTGAAAAGCCAATTTTCACCGTAATAATTCGGCAATATAAACAGACGTTATCTCCTAATCTCAAATTTTTCAAAATGCTGAATATCAGCCAAAACAGTTGAAATTTCAGTCACTTTGGCACCTGACGGCCCTTGACGGCACCAATTAGCGAAACGTTCAATCTGATCTTCATCGCCCTCCACTTCAGCATACACACTTCCGTCCTTCAGATTCTGAACAAAGCCCTTTAATCCTATCTCATCGGCCTTCTCTTTGGCAGACGCACGATAAAATACACCTTGCACCTTACCCTGGATTCGTATGTTCATATGCTGAATCATAATCTGTAATCCTGGATTCGGTTATTACCAAACCCAGGATTAAAATAGGTTTAAAAAATATAATCTGTACTTAAGAATGAGGATTCCCTGTTGTTCAATATAGAGCTGATAATCTCTTTGTTCTCAGTGCTGGTTTTTGCTGCCACGAGTGTTCGGATCGAAAATACACGCAGCGCATCCGAAACAGATAATGTTCCCTCCGCAGAATCTTTTCTTCCATTAAAAGGAAAACTATCCGGCCCGCGCTGACATTGTGTATTCAAATTAATACGACCTACCTGACTGGCAAAAGCATCTATTAGTTCACTGATCCTCTTCGAATCCTTTCCGAAAATGCTCAGTTGCTGACCGAAGTGTGAGTTCATTACATAGCGAATCGGCTCGTCCATGTCTTCAAAAGGAACAATCGGGACAACAGGACCAAACTGCTCTTCGTAATACACTTTCATTTTATCATTCACCGGGTAAAGCACTGCCGGATAAAAGAAGGCATTTGACGATTCCCCACCATGTTCGTTCATGATCTTAGCGCCATGTTGCTTTGCATCTTCAACCAATCCTTTCAGATAATCTGTTTTCCCTGGCTCAGGTAGCGGAGTAAGTGAAACGCCCGCATCCCAGGGCATCCCTGGTTTTAATTTAGTGACAGATTCATTGAATTTTTTAATGAACGTATCTACAATGCTTTTATGAACAAACAAAATTTTCAACGCAGTGCATCGCTGGCCGTTAAAAGAAAGTGAACCAGTAATACATTCATTCACCGCGTTATCCAGGTCAGCATCTTTTAAGATGATAGCAGGGTTCTTTGCATCCAATCCTAATATCGCTTTGAGGCGATGTGGCTTCGGATGTAATCTCTTCAAATCATTCGCTCCTTTATTTGTTCCGATAAATGCAAACACATCAATCTTTCCGGTCTCCATCAACGCTCCCACTGTTTCACGGCCTTTACCATAAATGATATTGATCACTCCTGCCGGGAAACTGTCTCTGAATGCTTCAAGTAATGGCTTGATCAATAACACACCATACTTAGCTGGCTTAAACACAACCGTATTTCCCATGATCAGTGCCGGAATCAATGTGCTGAAAGTTTCATTCAATGGATAATTGAATGGCCCCATACACAACGCAACCCCCAATGGCACTCTGCGGATCTGTGCCATGATTCCCTGCTCCTGCACAAAGCGCGAAGAGTTACGATCAAGTTCCTTTAGTTTATCAATGGTGTCAACAATGTAATCGTAGGTGCGATCAAATTCCTTTTCAGAATCCTTTTGTGATTTACCAATTTCCCACATCAGCAGATTCACTACAATGGTACGCTGCTCTTTCATTTTCACCAGAAACTTTCCAATATGTTCAATACGCCCAGCCACCGACATCGAAGGCCACGCACCATGCCCCTGATCATATGCACTTACTGCTGCATCTAATGCCTGCAGTGCTTCTTTGCTTGTAAGCAATGGTGTACTTCCAATGATTCGTTGTTCATATCCACTTCCTTTCTTCACATATACCGGACTGGCAACAGGGTTAAGATCTCCTTCCCATCGTTTAAGTTCGCCATTGATCAGGTATTCGCGTTGCTCAATAAATTTTGGAAGATTAACCGCTGCCGGTATGGAAGATTCTTCCGGATAAAGATTAGCAAGAAAGTCACTCATTACTATTTAGGGTTTTGGTTTATCAATTCAATAATTTTAACGGCTGATGATGTTCCGATTCGATCGGCACCTGCTTCAATCAATTCAACAATTTGTTCATGGGTTTTGATTCCACCCGAAGCTTTTATTCCTACCGATGCAGGAACAGATGCTCGCATCAAACGTATGCATTCCGGTTTTGCGCCTGATGGAGCAAAACCGGTAGATGTTTTGACGAAATCAGCTCCAGCATCCGCGCACAATTTACATGCTTCTGTAATTTCCTCATCAGTTAAGTAAGCCGTCTCAATGATCACTTTCAGAAGTTTGTGATGATCATGAGTCAGCTTACTGCATTTGGCAATTTCTATTTTTGTCCAGGGGATGCCTGTTTTGAATGAGGTGAGATTCCACACTACGTCTACTTCATCAGCACCATTATCAATGCCTCTTCTGATCTCATCGAGTTTTGTTTCTGTCATGTTATAGCCGAGAGGGAATCCCGCTACAGTCACTAATTTTATATCAGCATTTCCAATTTCACGTTTGGCACGCTTCACCCAGAATGGAGGCACGCATATACCTAGAAAGTTAAACTGCTTTGCTTCTTCCACTAAGCGATCAATCTCTTTGATCGTTAGTGTTGGACTCAAGTTAGTGTGCTCTATATAAGAGGCAATAGAATTCAAACGATTGAGATAATAAGAACAACTTAAAATTAAGTCTTCCTATTAAGATTTTAAAATGAAGATATTCCTAGTGACGAATGCCACAAATCTTACAGTACTTCATTTTTTCAGGTGGGCGCTTCTTGGGTGGTTTCTTATGGCCGAAGTATTGAAAGTTGGAATATTGAGGTTTGCTCTCCATGTTCTCATTCTTCCTTCTTTTCCTGTTAACATCTTCTATACGATCGTAATATTTATCACGTGCATCGTAGGTAGTAGCACCTGATTTCTTTTTGCGGGATGCTTTAGGAGAGTAAACTTTTGAGGGGCCTGCAGGATCAACCGAGGTGGGGTTCTTCGATTTGCTTTTCTGAGCCAAAGAAACTCCACACATCATTAGCACAAAACAACACGTTGCAAACCACTTGCGTCCCATAACACAAATATACGCAAACCAAACCGATTCATTTCTTCATCAAATCGGCAGGGTTGCCCGTAGGCTGATTACTACTGTTATTGATCACCTCACTCCTGTTTTTGGGGAAGGATTCAGGATAATTCTTCTGGATGAACAGCATCAGGTTCTCTCTGATATAGCATCTCAAATCAAAGGCCTGCGAAGAATTGCTTGCACTGGCCAGCGTTCTCACCTCAACTGATCGTTCCTTCATATCGGTAACCTGAAGCACTTTCACCCGTTTATCCCATAAGGGAGAGGCTTCCACCAGGCGATTAAATTCCTTTCTCAACTCTTCAATTGGAATAGAAAAATCAAGATAGAAAAAAGCAGTTCCTAAAATTTCAGATGTGGTTCGGGTCCAGTTTTGAAATGGTTTTTCAATAAAATATCGAATAGGCAAAACCAATCTTCGCTGATCCCAGATCCTGACTACCACATAAGTCAATGTGATCTCCTCCACATTTCCATATTCGCCTTCTACTATGACCACATCATCAATGCGCATAGGTTGCGTAAAGGCTATCTGAAATCCTGCCAGTAAATTGCTAAGTGACGATTGCGCGGCAAAACCGATGATGATACCACCAATACCCACTCCGGTTAACAATCCCGCTCCGATCTTTCTAAGATTTTCAAAACTTAATAGTATTGCCGCAGCGGTGAGCATCACAATAATTACGACAACCATCTGCCTCACGAATTGCAGTTGTGTCCTGATTTTTCTCTCCTTGAGATTATCTGTCTTTTTTAAATCATATCGATTATACAGAACATCGTCAAATACTTTTACAATACCAATCAGCACCATAGCAAATGAAATGATCAATCCGATCTCTACCGCTTTATCAAAACGTTTCCCTTCAATCTTTGTCAACTCCATAAATGGAATCGCCAGGTTTAAAAAGAACAAAGGCACAAAAAAATTTGCCGGGCCTTTTAAATTTTTAACAACTGATTTAAATGCGATGTGACTTGAATGGCGGGTATAAAAATTAAGTATCCAATGCAGAACAAGGCGTACCAGCAAACCTATAATAACAAGGCGTACCAGCAAACCTATAATGACACTGGCCGTTCCGATAGTAATGTTCCAAAAAAGTGGTGAAAAGTGAGTTGATAACTCATTGATACGATCAGGTATTTGCATTACCCAGCAGGCAAAAATAACATGCCAGCCTCATGGCTAATGTCGTATGCCACACTCTTCACAGTATCGCATTTTGTTAGGACTTCTACGTTTTGGTATTTTTTTGTGACCAAAATATCTGAAATCGGAATATTGTGGCTTCGATAATTCTTTTAGCATCCGTTGCTTCTCCTTGGCCGCCTTCTCAATGCGCTCATAGTACTCATAGCGCGCAGTATGCTTCACGTTTGGCCTGCGTGGAGCAAAAAAGCGTACCTTCTTTTTCTTTTTAGTATGCTTTACAATGGCAGAAGAAGGGGTATATCTGTCGCCCCCGGGATTTAAAGAGTTTGGAGAAGATTCTTTCTTGCTTTGAGCATAGATTGAACTGACCAAAATCATAAACAGACCGGTCAGGGGAAGCCTTAGGTTTTGCATAGCTATAGCTTAACGATCAAAAACTAATTTTATTTGATCGTGCTGTCGGCTATACCACAAAAGCCTCTAATCAATGAAAATTGAAAAAATAATTAGTAGTAAAATTCCAGGAAGTAGTAACAAGGATGGCCAGAAATTTCGATACGTAAAAATGATAGCCAAGCTTGCGCTCAAAGATGTAAAGGAATAGTGTATTGATACCAAGACCGATTAGGGCAAATACCATGAACAATGTATACTCTTGCGGTACGTTTGTACTGTGACTTTCAAATGTCCAATAGCGATTAAGTGTGTAATTGAGACTGGCTGCCGAAAGAAATCCTACTGAATTGGAAAGATATCGATTGACTTTTGCTTTCTCTTTTAAAAGAAAAGTCAAACCAAAATCGAGCACCATCCCACATCCGCCAACAATGCAGAATTTTATAATCTTAAAAATGAGTTGCAAAACGCCTTCTGGATTAATCGGCAAAATACTATTTCAAGGCCGAAGCTGAAAGGCAACAAAAAATGAAATTTGATTTTAACAGACTAAGTCAGCTTGATTTAAACTGAGTTAATGTTTGTTGTCTTCTGAATGTCCACGGAGCCGTAGGATTTTCGGCCTTCCAAAGACCTTTTCCTTTTTCACGCGCCTTTTCTTTTATGACTTCCAGATCTGCAATCGGGTTTCTTTCAGACGTCCACGCCAATCCTTCTTGCAGAAGCACATGCCTTGGGTCTTCGCCCTCAACTATAATTACACCTAGGCGGTTCCCTAAACGATCTTTTCCCTGAATCTGTACTGACACTGATTTATTAAGCAATAATTTCTCCAGCTGCTTTTTGGCCTTATCTCCGTACTCTTGTTCAAGCTCAGGGCAATCAATTCCGTGAAGTAGTATCTTGTAGGTCTCGTTATCGTTAGTAGCGACTTCAAGAGTATTGCCATCGATAATGGTTACTACTTTTCCAGTCAGCTCATCAGCTGCGAAAAGAAAACCAGAAACATACATTGCTAAACTTAGTACTATTGCCTTTTTCATACCTAAACGCTTTGAAATCAATACTTCAAAGAACGTTCAGGTAAGCAGCAATTGTATGCTCAATTCGGTCAATGCGTGTCAGATGTAAGATTTGAGGGCAATTTGCTTGATCGAATAATCTCTTATTCGCCAAAGCGTTGAATTTTACTTTTTACAGTATTGGTCGAGAGAAAATCTTGCTTTTGTATCTCCCATTTCCACTGCTTTTCGCCAGTCAAAACATGCTTTTTCTTTGTCCTGCAATTGATAGTAAAAATTTCCGCGTTGCTTATAATACGATGCATTCTTTGCATCAAGATTAATTGCTTCATCCATGTCCGAAACCGCAGCACCATAGTCATCCAACTCTGCCTTGCATGAAGCGCGGCCATAAAACGCAGAGGCATCTTTTGGATTAAGTTTAATCACTTTATTATAATCGATAACCGCATCAGCAAACTGTTCATTCTCTTCTTTGATCAATGCGCTATTGTAATACACATCTGCATTGGTGGGATCAAGCGCAATGGCTTTTCCTAAATCATCAATCGCTCCCTTCTTGTTTTCCAGACCAAGGTTGGCACGTGCACGTTCTAGATAAACAGGCACTGTGTTTTCTCCAGCCTTAATCGCTTCATCAAAGTCACGAATTGCTAGCTGAAACTCTTTCTCTTCCAACTGACATTTACCTCTCTTGAAATAAAGAGCCCTGTCCTTCACACCCGATTTGATCACTCTGTCGAAGTATTCCAGTGCAGGTGAATAATTTTTCTGTTCAAAATAACCTTCTCCTATTTTCTGAAACAATGCGATGTCTGGTTTTTCGGTAAGCTTCTCAACCTGACGATAATCCTTCACACCTGCGTCAAATTTCTTTTGCGTATAGTAAGCTTGCCCACGATTTTCATATGCCTTCACATAATCTGCTTTTAGTGAGATGGCCTTATTGAAATCTGTAATCGCTGGCTCCAATTGTTCCTGATTCAGATACGCTTTACCGCGATTATTAAACAACACCGGATCACTTAAGCCCTGAGTTACTGCTTCAGTATAATCCTGA
>JBGATZ010000131.1:0-11280 GCA_044228905.1 Cyclobacteriaceae bacterium
GACTTTAAGGTAAAATGGGGCAAAGAGTTTAAGGCTCCTAGTCGCTCCTCGTTGAATGACATAGTAGGCCATGATGCTTCCGGTATTTATGTGGTGAAGGAAAGATTTCGCACCGGTTTTAGTGCAGGTAATGATTACACCCTGGAGCATTATGACAGGAATTTTGTCCCTACAAAATCCTTTGATCTGGACATCAGAGATGATGGAGAACGTGCGCAGGTAGATTACCTGCTTCACCTTAATAACAAGCTGTTCATGTTTTATTCAGTGGCCGATCAGAAGGCAAAGAAAAATAATCTTTTTGTGAAGGAAATTGATAAAGCCAGTCTTCAGCCCAAAGAAGAGAAGAGAAAAATAGGTCAAATTGATTTCGAAGGAAAATCAAGACGTAATAATGGGCGTTTCTTTTTTCGTACTTCGCGTGATAGCTCCAAGGTAATGGTCGTCTATTCACTTCCTTACGGTGATGATGATCCTCAGTCATTTGGATTCAATGTGCTGGACGATAATCTGAATTCGATCTGGCAAAAGGATCTTTCTATTCCGTATTCAGATAAGTTATTTGATATAGAGTCTTTTCGGGTGGACAATGAAGGCAACGCTTACCTGTTGGGATTAATTTATAAAGAAAAAAGAAAAAGCAAACGAAAGGGCCTGCCTAACTACAGCTACGAAGTTTTTGCCTTTCGGGATAAGGGAGCTACCATGGCACAATATCCTATTCGGTTGGAAGATCGGTTTCTTAGTGATATGCAAATTGAAGTACTGGATAACCGTAATCTGATTTGTGCAGGATTTTATTCAGAAAAAGGAACATTAAGTATTCGTGGTACTTATTTCCTGGTAGTGGACGCAGTCACGAAGGATATAAAAACAAAAAGCTTTAAGGAATTTGGCATCGACTTCATCACACAGAATATGACTGAGCGCGAGGCCAGGAAGGCGACAAAAAGAGAAGAGAGAGGTGAGGAGATTGAAATGTACGAATATGATCTGGATAAACTATTAGTAGGTAAGGATGGAAGTGCAATGCTGATTGGTGAACAATATTATATGCAATCCATCAGCTCTACATACATGGTTAATGGAATAATGAACACGCGGACGGTCTATCATTATTATTATAATGATATCATTACCGTGAAGATTGATCCGTCCGGACAAATTCAGTGGGCTCAGAAAATCCCTAAGTCTCAGCATACTATTAATGATGGAGGATTCTATTCTTCCTACACCATGGCCATTGTGAAAGGGAAGATTTGTTTTCTTTTCAATGACAGTCCTAAGAATCTTGAAATGTCAGCAAAGGGTCGACCAACAAATTACAATGCACGGAAATCAGTGGTCGTAATCGTTAGCCTGGATCAGAATGGAAACCTGACCAAGCAGCCGATCTTCAACTCAGTAGATGCAGAAGTTATTATGCGTCCGAAAGTGTGTGAACAGATTTCCAATAAAGAAGTGATCCTGTTTGGGCAAAGAAACAAGAACCAGCAATTTGCGCGAATGGTGTTTGAATAATTGTGAGGTTAGTTCCGGACCATCACTTTTACCATCTCACCAATAAATTCATCAAAGTTGTCCGGATAATTGTTGCAGAGAACGATGATGGTTTTGTCTGCATCGATATATCGGATGATTTTGGTTTTATATCCCGGGTTATCTCCTCCGTGGTGAACGAACTTGCCCAGCAAAGGATTACTTCCTATTTGCCATCCGAATCCATATCGGGTAGTGGAATCATTTTTCAACCTGGGAGTCATAAAGGCCTCCATTAGACTTTCGTTCTTTACCAGATTTTCGGTGTATAGTGCCCGATCCCACTTCAATAAATCGGAGGAAGTAGAACTGATTCTACCCGGCCCTTTACGATTACCTAACCAAATGGAATAATTAAATTCCGGGAATGAATCTGCTCTTACATAACGTTTCTTTTCAGGCACATATAAATGTCCCCATGCCATGTTAGGAAGTGCCATTTTTTCTTCTTTTGTGCGAATAGCGGTGCTGGTCATTTGCAGCGGTTTAAAAATCCGTTTCGTCACAACTTCAATGAAATCTTCTCCGGAAACTTTCTCCACGATACTTCCCAATAGCATATAGCCGGTATTGCTGTATTCATACTTTTCGTTAGGCTCAAACAACTTATCGGGATGGTATTTGATCAGGTATTCAATATTGTCTTTGTTTCCCGCTACTTTAGTTTTATCCCAGTTCTTATCCATTACTTCCTGGTAGTCAGGTAATCCGGAAGTATGATTGAGAAGATTGCGTATGGTAATTCCTGGATAAGGGAGACCAGGAATAAATTTTTCAATGGGATCATCATACTCCAGTTTGCCTTCTTCTTCCAGCATCATGATGATCATTGCAGTGAATTGCTTGGATACCGAAGCCAGTTCAAAAATGGTTGTCGTATCCATAGGATCTTTCGTTGCAAAGTCACGATAACCAAATGCTTTATGATAAACCGGTTTGCCGTGATCAGCAATCAGTGCAACTCCGCTAAAGTCGGGTAAGGTTGTAAAAAGTGAATCCAGTTGATCGGAAAGAGGAGATCTTTGTTCTTCTTTTGGTTTCTGACACGAAGAAAAAATCAATGCACTGAAAAACAGGAAGGCAAGTAGTTTGAAAGCAGCTTTCATTAAATTTGTGATTGAATTGTAGAAGAATCTAAATTAACACTCGCTTTGCAGGACTCAGCCATAATTACAAAGTATTTTCCCAATCTCACCGAAAAGCAGGTCAGGCAATTTGATCAGCTGGGTGCACTTTATCGTGATTGGAATGAGAAAATTAATGTCATCTCACGTAAAGACGTGGATAACCTATACACGAATCACATCCTTCACTCACTAGGTATTGCAAAGGTAATGTCTTTCAAACCAGGTGCATCTGTTCTGGATGTAGGTACAGGTGGTGGCTTCCCAGGAATACCATTAGCCATTCTGTTCCCGGAAACCCAATTTCATTTGGTGGACTCAATAGGAAAAAAGATCACTGTAGTGAATGAAGTGGCCAAAGGAGCCGGAATAGCCAATGTAAAAGGTGAACAGATTCGTGCAGAGCAGATCAAAGCCAGGTATGACTTTATCGTTAGTCGTGCCGTAACACGTATGAAAGAATTTTACGGCTGGGTGAACACAAAAATCAAGGATGATTCAATTCATAGTCTGGATAATGGAATCCTTTACCTAAAAGGTGGAGATCTGGACGAAGAGTTGAATGAATTAAAGAAACCGTATAGCCTGTATAACCTCCCGGATTATTTCACCGAAGAGTTCTTCGAAACAAAGCGCGTGGTGTACATGCCACTATAGTTTGTATCCGTAGAAGCTTCCATTAAAAGAAGCAAGCCATAGTATATTGTCTCCTACCAATGTTACGGATTGCCCAGTGGTAAGCTTGAACATGAACGTTGCATTGTAAGCTGCACTTGTTCCTCCCCATGGTTGGAGAATAGCAATGGGATATTTTATGGCATTAAATAAAATACTCAGTTGTCCTCCCGCAGAAAGAGCAGCATAACTTCCGTTGATAGTGAAGAGATAAATTCGTCTTCTGGCTAAAACTATTGAGGCAACACATTACAAACCTCCATCAAAGTCTTCCGAAGTAAATGGCATCGTCTGCATACTTTCGGTCAGCGCTGTATTGGGATTAGTATAGGAAAACGAAGTCTTAAATGCATAGGTAGTAGCACTTGCACAGTGCGGCATCTGCATCGACATTGCGTTTCGTGGTATGCCAGCTGTATAGCCGGTGCTCCAAGATTACTGATTGTGTTCATACCGGCATCATTACTTTTACAACACTCGATTGAGAATTAGCTGGCATCACGATATTCTGTTCTCATCATCGTTGATGGTTCTTTGAGTGCTGTATCTACTCGCGTTCAGAAATTGACGTCCGTATTATCTAGATAAGGGAGAAGTTGATTGGTTAGCTGCAGCATTATTATTACCTTCAACGTATTTGAGGTGAGTGATAAATCCCGGTTTCGTTAGTGGTGCTGTTGTCGTTATCTGCGATGTCAATGGTTTGTCCCCGTCTTCCGAGAGCACGGTTCGTGTTCCTGCAGCGTATCATATCGCAGGTTCTGACGGTATATGTTATCAAGATAAGGGACAAGACTGATTTGATGAGTTGAAGCATTATTAGTTGCCTCAATGTATTGATGTGAGCGATAAATCCTGATTTCGTTAGTGTGCTGTTGTCGTTGTCTGTTATACTATTGAGTTGTCCTTGTCTCTTCCGGGAGAGATGTTGATTGTTCATGTTCCTGAAGTACTGTTGCTGAGGTTCTGACTATCTGGGTGTTATCAAGATAAGGGAGAAGACTGATTGATGTAGCCGAAGCATTATTGGTTACCTTCAATGTATTTGAGGTGAGCGATAAATCCTGAATTTCGTTAGTAGTGCTGTTGTCGTTGTCTGCGATGTCAATGGTTGTCCCCGTTCCTCCGGAGATGTTGATTGTTCGCTGTGTTCCTGAAGTACTGTTGCTGAGGTTCTGACTATCTGTGTTGTCAAGATAAGGGAGAAGACTGATTGATGTAGCCGAAGCATTATTGGTTACCTTTAATGTATTTGAGGTGAGTGACAAATCCTGGATTTCGTTAGTAGTGCTATTGTCGTTGTCTGCGATGTCAATGGTTGTACCCGTTCCTCCGGAGATATTAATTGTTCGCTGTGTTCCTGAAGTACTGTTGCTGAGGTTCTGACTATCCGTGTTATCAAGATAGGGGAGAAGACTGATTGAAGTAGCCGAAGCATTATTAGTTACCTTCAATGTATTTGATGTGAGCGACAAATCCTGAATTTCGTTAGTAGTACTGTTGTCATTATCGGCTACATCTATAGTTGTCCCCGTTCCTCCGGAGATATTAATTGTTCGTTGTGTTCCTGATGATGTGACATTGAGATTTTGATTATCAGTGTTGAGGAAAGGTGTGAAGTCAATTACTGTTGCGGAAGAATTATTTGTAATTTTTAACTTATTACCCGTCAGATTCAAATCCTGAATTTCATTTGTTGCATTAGCATCCGCATCGTTGTGTGCGTCTACGTAAGATTTCGTTGCTGCATCTGTGGACGAAGCAGGTGAAGCAAGATTAGTAATCTTTTGAGCTCCGGCATCATTACCCAGTTGAAGAACATTGCTCAGATTTTGTCCGGCACCAAGCAAGGAACTCAGATCTGCTTCTTTTGTTCCGCCAGCATCTGTAATTTTTAGTTTGTGATCAGCATCCAAAGTAAAACTGGTATTTAACTCATTTATAGGATTACTATCGCTATCGCCTGTATTGACAATGGTATTTTTGTCGATAGCAATTCCTTGTCCCGCGGTAAGTCCGTTACGTGAGTATTCTGCGTACATGGCATAAGGAACACTCATTAGTTGTTGTGATCCGATGATTTGAAAAGAATTTCCTCCGCTTGCATCGAGCTCTACCTGCACCCATTTACTCCCGTCAGCCCAGTTGATAAAGTTGAAAGACCCTTTGATCGCGTTGCCTTTTCCGATGACCAGTGTAAATAATCCAAATTGATTGGTCTTGATGGCGTGTGTTTCGGAAAACTCTACTTCACCATCCGCGGAATTTTTGATTACACTGATTCTTACAGTTATATCCCGGGCAGCCAATGGTTTTCCCAGGTTGTCACGCGCCACACTCTGGTAATTAATCCCCTGTGGTGCCTGAGCATACAGACCAGTGGAGAGTGAGAGGAGTACTAAAAACAGAATGATGCTCTTCATGTCAATCTACTTTAATGATTTTGATTGCATGCGAAGCGCCATTGCTCAATTGCACTTCGATCAGGTAGAGTCCCTGGCTTAGTCCATGGAGCTTTATTTTATTATTTTTTCCAAGTTTAACTGATGGGATCAGCCTTCCCCACAGGTCAAACAATTGAATTGATTCAATTTGTACTTCACAACCGGAGACTTCAAGTGTGATTTCTTCCGGAGCGGGATTGGGATAGTAACTGAATTCTACATTCAGGCAGGGAAGTATCTCAGGTTGAAGGAATCCCTGTGTTAAAATGATGTCTTCTGAGAGGAGAGTGGTGATAAGCGGCTCGCCAACAGAGGAAGTAACGAGTTGATTATTTATGGTTGCATCAAAGCCGGAAAGATTAACTACTGCTGGCATCATATCCTGCGAGTAGCCAAGTAATGGGCAAAAAATGGCCAATAAACCGATCCGGATCGATCTCATAAAGGTCTAGGGTATAGAAACTTGCATAAGTCTACTTAAATTTTTACATAAATAATGTTGATTTTGGGTGGAAATCTTACCAGAATTTGAATTCAAACATTTTTTTGCTAACTATGGGGCTAACTATGAGAAAAGGAGTAACCCTTGTTATGCTGTTTGTGTTCCTGCTGAATGTGCTGGGATACTACGGTATATTTGTTGGTCTCCGCCTCAGAAACGTACAAGAGCTTGTTCAGAAACTGGACAATAATTCATACAGCGCTTCAGAAACGATCACCTTTAAAATTCCAATTTCAGTTCCCTATGCTACAGAAGCTCGCGATTTTGTTCGTGTGGACGGAGAATTCGAGCATGACGGTGAAGTGTACAGGCTGGTTGAGCAGCGGCTTGATCAGGATACGCTATATATTGTTTGTGTGAAGGATCAGGAAAGTAAAAAGATCAATCAGGCATTGGCTGATTATGTGAAAACGTTTACAGACAAGCCGTCAAGTGAGAAGCAAAGTTCAAAGACAATCGTTTCTCTGATTAAAGATTACATTTCAATCAACATTGATGTAAGCAATACTTCTTCAGGTTGGGAATCAATTACGAATTACTCATTGTCCCCTCAAAATCTAATCCCCACTTTCTCTGCTTCAGTGATTCATCCTCCTGAGCGAGCTTAACTCTTTTTCCCTTCAGTGGATTAATGTGCCTTTTCATTGACTTAAGGTGCATTTGTTAAATCAAGTATCACACATTTTTTAATACATCGTTATGGCACACATTGCTGTCAACGAGCAGTTACCCGGAATAGTGGGTTTACTGCACTTCAGACCTCAAACCGCTAAGCCCTTAAATGAGCTGGCAGAAATTCTTCTCCGTGGAGAGAGCACATTGACGCGCGGTGAACGTGAAATCATAGCCTCCTACGTTTCACATAAAAATGATTGTCATTTCTGTCATACTACCCATGGTGCAGCGGCAGCTCATCATTATGGCGGTGATCTTCGTCTGATCGATGATATTAAAGCCGGACTTGCCACTACACCGCTTTCGGCAAAGATGAGAGCTTTGCTAAACATTGCTGCGAACGTTCAGCAAAGCGGTAAAGCTGTATTGTCTGCCGATGTAGAAAATGCACGCAAAGAAGGTGCTACTGACCGAGAAATACACGATACCGTTTTGATTGCTGCTGCTTTCTGTATGTTTAACCGGTATGTTGACGGATTGGGAACTTTTGCACCCCAGCCCAAAGAAGCATACGATGACATGGGTAAGATGCTGGCATTTGATGGATACTTAATTACAACCCCTGAATTGGCTTAACCTAAACTTTAAATATGAAGAGAACTCTACCCCTTGTTATCCTCTCGCTCCTGTTGTCTGTTGGCGCAGTCAGGGCACAGATGCCGAATGATGGATTGATGATGCCCGCGAAAACCTTCTGTACCGGTTTTCTTTACACTCACGAACAGTGGGACCACTACTGGGAAGGAACGCTTAAACGTGACAACCTTAATATTGGAAAACTCACCACACAGAATGTTATGTATTACGGTGTGTACGGATTAAACAAAAAAGTGAACCTGATGGTCATGGCTCCTTATGTATGGACTAAAGCCAGCAGAGGAACGCTCATGCCGATGCAAGGCGTACAGGATCTTACCCTTGCTGCTAAATACAACTTCCTGAAAATGGAAGCGGGTCCGGGTAAAGTACGTGCCTTTGTAACAGGCTCTTTCTCCACACCACTTACTGATTATACTCCTGATTTTCTCCCGTTATCCATCGGTATGGCCAGCACTACTTTCTCCGGAAGATTTGTGGCAAACTATACTATGAACAATGGATTTTATTTTAATGCTTCCCCTGCTTATACGTTCAGAAGCAATGTGAAACTGGATCGTCCTGCGTACTACACAGACGGAAAATATTATAGCACTAATGAAGTGCAAATGCCCAACGTATTTGATTTGATCGTAGACGTTGGATATCACAAAGGTGCCTTGCAGGCTGAAGTATTCTACACTCAGATGAACACACTGGGTGGAGGAGACATCAGAAGACAAGACATGCCTTTTGTTTCAAATAAGATGAATGCATCCAAGGTGGGGGCACTGGTCATGTACTACCTGCCTTTCCCTAAAAACCTGGCGGTTCGTTTAACGGGCAATTACACAGTAGCCGGACGCAACGTAGGTCAGACTACTTCTGTAACCGGAGGTTTGATGTACACTTTCTTCTTCACTGAAAACAAAGAAACCAAGGAATAATTACGGCTATGAAAAATTTTAAAATATATATCGCGTCACTGGCTATCATTTTAGCAACCGCAGCAGGATGCGACAAAGAAGTACAATCGGTTCAGGAACTTAAAACATTAGAGGCCGCGAACAATGATGCGGATGCAGGAAACTGGAAACCCGTTTTTCTGACAGCGAATAACCAGGTTGCCATACAGACGGCATTGCTGCCTGCGCCAGTTAAATCAGATGCGTATAAAGCAGAAATGCAAACCATAAAAGATATTCAGGCGAACTTAACCAAAGCTCAACGCAATTCAATTGAATACTGGAGTGCAGGTGGTGTATTGCGCTGGAATGAAATTCTTCGTGGTCTGGTGGCTAAGTATAATTTGCCTCCGGCTCCGAATAATCTGGGAGCTTATCCCGCACCAGACGCAGAGAACCCTTTCGGTGATCCTAATTTTCCTTTTGCTAATCCTCCTTATGCCGCACGCGCCTACAGTTATGTGGCAGCAGCACAATATGATGCTTTGAAAGCAGCATGGTTGTACAAGTTTCAATACAATCGCCCTGCTCCTTATGATAACGATTCCGAAGTGCAATCATTGATGCCAAAGACCGGATTGCCTTCTTATCCTTCTGAGGACGCGGTGATGTCAGGTGTATCTGCAGAAGTGCTGAAGCTTCTGTTCCCCGGGGCATTGGAAGAAATTACACTGAAAGCAGCTGAACAACGCAACGCAGCGCTATGGTCAGGAAAAGCATCGTCCAGTGATATTGCTGCCGGCCTAGCGCTCGGTAAAGACATTGCAGCCGTATTTACTGCCCGCGCGCGAGGTGATGGTATGGGTGCTGCTATCGGTAACAAAGCATTATGGAAACAATTAGCAGATAATGCTACTTCACGAGGAGAAGTTGCCTGGCAAAGTCTCGAGACACCTCAGCGTCCTCCAATGCTTCCCTTCTTTGGATTAAGAGCCTTCAACGCCACTACCCCTGGCGTAAGAGCATGGATGATGACGAATGCTGATATCGTAAAGGAGCGCCCTCTTGCACCACCGCCTACTGCTTCCGGTGAGATGGCAGATGAAGTGGCTGAAGTAAAATACTATTCAGAAAATGTAACACGCGAACGTTTAGCTATTGTTCATAAATGGGCTGATGGTGCGGGAACCTATACACCTCCAGGCCACTGGGACGAAATTGCTTCGCATTACATTGAAGCGGCTAATTTCAGTGAAGTGCGTGCAGCCCGTGCTTTCGCGCTGATCAATATGTCATTGCATGATGCTGCAATTGGATGCTGGGAAACGAAGTATTATTATTTCAACCCGCGCCCTTGTCAGATGGATCCTTCCATTAAGACAGCAACGGGTGTTCCTAATTTCCCGGCTTATACCTCAGGACACTCTACTTTTTCTGCTGCTGCTGCTACTGTGCTTTCTTACTTGTTCCCACAGAGCGAACAGTTTTTCCAGGAGCAGGCTACTGAAGCATCGTTGTCCAGAATGTATGGCGGCATTCATTATCGTTCTGATTGCCAGATGGGATTAGATCATGGCAAACGCATTGCAGGTTACACTGTGAATTTTGCTAAAACAGATGGAGCAAATTAATACGCACACGACACGACTGTGCTCGAATATATTGTTAGTTAATTTTTAGTTTGGGTTACTTTAGATGAGTTGAGCAGGGAGGGTGGTTCCTCCCTGTTCTTTTTTTTATACCCTTCCACTCAGATACATTCCTCCAAAGGTGGCCCCCAGGCAAAGTGCTACACTAAGCGTGATGTAAAGAATGAACGATAGATTGAAACCACTCTGCAATAAAAAAAGTGTTTCGTTACTGAAGGTTGAAAATGTGCTGAATCCCCCGCACACTCCTACAGTCCAGAAGAGACGAGCAGAAGGAGAAATAACCTGCCTATGATCGGCCAGACCGATGACAAATCCAAGCACCAGGCAAGCAAGAATATTAATGATTAAAGTGGCCAGGGGAAACGGATACGTGGTCATCGGACCAATCCACCTTCCCATTGCATATCTGATCAGACTGCCAATTCCGCCACCCAAAAAAACAAGTAAAGCTGACTTCATGGCCTGAAACTACTGATTTTTTTATCTGGATAGTCGATACATTTTCGGGAGTAATCGCCACAAATCCTATATTTATCTCAATACCTCCCTTATTCCTACTTTCTTTCCAACTTTGTATTCACAATGGGTATTACTTCAAGGAGTTTTGTGGGGTCGAAAGCTATAATTGTCATTCTGCACGTAGCAGGATGTCTGTTATTTGTATTCTCTCCGTTATTCCTCAGTCCAAACCAAAATCATTTTCCCGGCCAGCAGATGTTACATGTCCGGATGGTTTTTGATAATATACTTCTGGCTCTTTTCTTTTACCTGAATCTCTTTGTGCTTTTGCCAAAGGTGCTGACTACGTATGGCTGGCCCAAATATATCGTAACCGTACTCATTGGTTTTGTTGTGTTTGGATTTGTCACCTATCTCCTTCATGACTTCTTTCGCCCTGAACTCGAGGAAATGCGGATGAACTTCAATCAAATGCGTCCGCGTTTTGGAGATCCCAATGGTCCCCCACCAGATCGCAATCGCTTTTTCGGTGGGCGTTTCTTTATGCACTTTCCTTTTCTGATGGCATGGGCACTAAGTACAAGTATCAAATTCTCTCTGGATTTTGCGCGTATTGAACGTGAGCGTAAGGACAGTGAAAATGAAAGTCTTAAATCAGAGTTGTCGTTACTGCGTTCTCAGATCAGTCCACATTTTATGTTTAATGTGTTGAATAGTCTGACTGCATTG
>JBGATZ010000132.1:0-6648 GCA_044228905.1 Cyclobacteriaceae bacterium
TAGCCTGACTATCGCTGATCTTTAAATCACCAGATCCACAGTTGACCCCCAGTTCACCTTTGCTTTTTGTTACACGAATGTTACCGCTACCTGTATTGGTTTTTACTTTTCCATTCATGTTGTCGAGTTCAACATTTCCGGAACCGGTGGTTGCATCGATATCGCCTTTCAAACTCGTAAAGAAAAGATCACCCGAGCCCGTAGTGGCATCAAGCGTAAGATTCAATCCGGTTATTTCCAGATTTCCTGAACCCGTATTGAATGTAATATCAATCCCATCAGGTATAGAAAGTGTCCACGTGCTGCTTCCGTTATGAGAACCACTGCTGAAATTTTCTTTAATCACCAGTCGATCTCCTTCCTGCTGTGCGCTAGGATTGTATTCACCATTCTTGTAGGTGTGAGTCAGTTTAACAGTGACTTCTGTTCCCGTACTTTTTTGGATTTTGCAATCACCAGAAGCAGTGTTCATACGGATTCTTTTGATCCCGCTGAACGATTTATTGATCTGATCCTGAGCGGATGCGGTGAATGAGATCATAAAAATAATCCCGGCAAATAATAAGCGATTTTTCATGGCTTGATGGGTTGGTAACTGATTTACCGGTTAAAGACCGGAAGGTTACATGAGGGTTGCTTTGTCTTTGTGATTTTATCAGTCTTGGCAGAGGGTATTCAAGGAGTTTGGCCCTATTCTTTGCTATAGAAATGGATCTGGATCAGGGTTTGGCCTGATTTAAATCATTTTAACTTTTGCCTCAAATAGCTACTTTTACTTTACACGGATTAACTAAATCTACCCATGAAAAAGATTCTTGTTCCTACGGATTTCTCCAAGACTGCTTCAGTTGCGCTTGATGTGGCAGCAGACATTGCAAAAAAAGCTGGCTCAGAATTGATCTTACTGCACGTTGTGGAAGAGGCAGCGGGTAACTCATTCAATGCCGAAGGCCAGGTTTCAGAAGGCAACATGATGGACCGCCTCTTTACTCTGAAACTCATTGAAAAAGCAAAAAAGCAATTGGAAAAAGTAGTGCAGGATCCAAAATACGCTTCTATTGAAGTAAATGGTGAGCTGCGGGTGGGGCATGCTTTTCATGGGATGCGTACCATTATTGCTGAACATAAAGTAGATCTGGTAGTAATGGGCACATCCACTCATACCAAGCTGGAGGAAATGCTGATCGGAACAAATACTGAGAAGGTAGTGCGGAGCGCGAAATGCCCGGTACTTACTGTAAATAAAAAACCGGCAAGTACCAATTTCAAGAATATTGTCTATGCTACTGCCCTGGCGAAAGATGAAGAGGTGTTTTCCCGAATTGTAAAACGATCACAGCAACTTTATAATTCAACGATTCACCTGGTGCGAATCAATACGCCTGGTGATTTTCAGCGTGATGGAGTTGCCAAAGATGCAATGGATAAGTTTGCGAAAAAGGTAGGGCTGAAAAACTATACCATCAATGTGTATAATGATTTGAATGTAGAAGAAGGAATTATCCGCTATGCAGATTCTGTGGATGCGGACATGATTGCTATGGCAACACATGGCCGTACCGGATTTGCTCACGTGATTGCCGGTAGCGTAGCAGAAGATGTGGTGAGTCACGCAAAACGTCCCGTACTCACATTTGTAGTGAAGCGCTAAAAATTTTCAGGCATACTTCAACGTTAAGCCCGTGATAGCGGGCTTAATTTTTTTAGAATGAAAAACTATTACGAGATATTAGGGTTACAGACCTCTGCTACAGAACACCAAATCAAGTATGTTTTTCGAAGACTTGCCATTACCTATCACCCGGATAAAAACCCATCACCCGAAGCGGAGGCCATCTTCAAGGAAATAAATGAAGCGTATGAGATCTTAGGGGATCCTGATAAACGAATTCTTTATGATCAGCTGTTAGCTGGAGAGCTGATGGTGGTGAAAGATGAACCGTTGCAGCCGTGGCACAAAGATCCCGCATATCGCAGAAGAAGACAGGCCGGATATAAACCGCCACCTCGCGGCCCATCTGCACGTATGATCATGATGGAATCGTTTCTTAAATATGTTAAGATATTGTCATGGATCTCCTGGAGCTGGTGCCTGTTGCTTGTCTTCGATTATGTACTACCATCAATTGTTCTCAAAGAAAAGGTGGTAACAGATATTGCTAAAATCAGACAGGCAATGATTCATACTCATGGCGATTTGCTGGTAACAGAAAACGGACATCATTTTCCAATTGCCATGCATGAATTGAAATATTTTCCTCATGAATCTGAATTGAAAATTTTTCAATCACCTGTTTTATCTCTGCTGATTAAAGTAGAAAACGAAGCGCATAGTTATCAACTCAATAACCTGGCAACTGTCTACCGTAATTTTTCTTTTGCACCTATTCTGTTAACTATTCTTTGCCTGGCAACGTTCTTCGGTAAAAAAGGAATTGAATTTCGATTTAATCTCGCTATAGTTACGTTTTTAGTATTTCTTTTGAATATTTGTTTCTGTTTTATATCAATAGTATGAGCAAAAAAAACAACGATTGGAAAAATAGGGAAGGAGTGGTGTACTCCACCAATCAGGATTTTGATTTTACGTATCAGCAGGATCAGGAAGCGCAAACACTTCCTCCACAGCAGCAAAACCTTAAAGTGTTTCTGGATAGGAGTAATCGGGCAGGCAAGCAGGTTACTTTAGTGTCCGGGTTTATCGGATCAAATCAAGATCTGGAAGCCCTTACAAAGCTGCTTAAGAATAAGTGTGGTGTAGGAGGTTCATCAAAGGATGGGGAAATCCTCATCCAGGGAGATGTGAGAGATAAGATCATTCAAATACTTGCGAAAGAGAATTATAAAGCAAAAAAGGCAGGTGGGTGAGATTGCTGTTTAAAAAATGGACGAAAATCGATTTCTGAGCTAAAAAGATACATTTGCTCCATTCTGCCCTGGAAAATTGGAAAGTTCCTTTTTATATTGATTAGGCCAGTTTTTGCATGAAAAAGCTAATCTGACAGTGGTTCGCAGGCCTCGTATCGCATTTGTAATATTTCCCCGTAAAAAGAAAAAAAATCACGAAAACGCCATTTTACTTTTATAAGGTAAAGTTGTGCCATGTCCCGCCCCAAAACCATTTTTTGCTGCCTCTTGATAGGACTCTCGTTGCATTGTGTTGCGCAACGATATGATCAGCAAAATGAAAAAAAAGCTATTGCTTCCAGGAAGGATACTGCCCGGGTGAATCTGTTGAATGGATTAAGTGCGTCCTTACGGGAATCAGATCCTCAGATGGCTATTGAATACAGCCGTCAGGCTTATCAGCTGGCGAAAGAATTAAATTACCAAAAGGGAATGGGGCGCTCGCTGGGAAATACTGGCTGGATCTTCTATCGCAAGGGCGATTTCGTTAAGGCACTTGAAAATTCATACGAAGCTCTGAAGATTACTGAAAAAATTAATGACTACGAAGAGATGGCACGTTGCCTCAATAATGTAGGTGCCATTAACTATGAGCAAAAGCAATACGCCACGAGCTTATTGAACTTTAAGAAGGCATACGAAATAAGCATGCGCATTCACGATAAGAAAACCGCAGCAAGAAGCCTGAATAATGTTTCTTATTTGTATATGACTTCAGGCTTGAATATCGATTCGGCCAGAGTGTACAATATCAGGTCTTTCAAATTAAGTGAGGAAGCGAAGGATAGTTACCTGCTGGCATTCAATCATCGTATCAGCGGAGAAATTTATGCGTACAACAAAGAGTTTGATCTTGCCCTGAAACAATATGATGAAGCGATTAAGTTAAGCCTCGCTACTCACAATAATGCGATGCGTGTTGCTGTGATGCACCGCGTTGCCAAGATTTATTTGCAGATGGGAAGAGTGAATGACGCCATTGACGTTCTTCAGAAGAATGTGAATGAAGCACATTTATTTGGATATCGTGAAGAACTTGAGCGATCGTATAAAGTTTTAGGAGAGGCGTATAGCAAAAAAGGAAATAGTTCATTAGCCTATGAATACCTGCAGCGTCATTTGGTGTTGCACGATTCAATCTTTAACGAACAAAACAGTGCAAAGCTCTCTTCTCTTCAAAGCCGGTTTGATACGGATATCAAGCAAGCACAGATTGAATTGCTCACTAAGGAGTCAGCTCTGCACCAGGAGGAAATCATTCGTCAGCGCATCCAGTTATATGCAGTAATCGGAGGGTGTACTTTCGCTATTTTATTAATGATTGTATTGTTGATCAGTATCCGTAAAGTCACGAAAGCAAAACGCAAACTCGAACTACAGAAGGAAGAATTAGCAAATAAGAACACAGTTATTGAAGAAAAGAGTTCAGAGTTGAGCCGACTCAATACAACAAAGGATAAATTATTTTCTATCATTGGTCATGACTTCAGAAGCCCGCTTCAAAGTTTAAAAGGATTGCTGGAGTTGATTAATCGACAGAACCTTTCACAGCAGGAGTTCAATCATTATTCCAAAGACCTGACATACAAAATTGATTCGATGTACGCGAATCTCAATAACCTATTGAACTGGTCAGTGATGCAGCTGCAGGGGATTCAAACAAAACCTGTAGCAGTAGACGTGCCTTCGCTTACCAATGAGGTGTTGGAATTATATACCGAAGTGTCGCGCCAAAAGCGAGTGACACTGATCAATGACATGGATAATGAGTCATTTGCTTTCGCAGATAAAGATCATGTTCACCTGGTATTGAGAAACCTGATTAGTAACGCGATAAAATTTACTCCCGCCCTGGGCTCTGTGAGAGTATATTCGGAGCAAAAAGGTAATGATATTGAAATCAGTATTCAGGATACCGGGGTAGGAATTTCGTCAAAAGACCTTGAGAAATTATTTGTGAAAGAAACACTCTGGACGGTGAATGGTACAAATAACGAGAAGGGCCTTGGCCTTGGCCTTCTCTTATGTAAAGAGTTTATCGAGAAAAATAATGGTCGGCTGTACGTAAATAGTGAAGTAGGTAAAGGAACTACGTTTACCTTCTCTTTACCCTTAGCCTATTCAAAAGTGGAAGTGAAGGTGTCGTCCCGCTACCTTGAGCCCCATTCCCAAATGCCATAAGCTGTTTTTTTATCTGCCGGATGCCCCGACTGTTTTAAGGAAAGCATTATCTGCCCGCGATGATGAGACTCATGGGAGACCAGATAGCCCAGAAAAGCAAATGCATGAGGCTTAAACCCCTTGATCTTTCCATCCTTGTATCCCTGTCCCAGCAAAATTCCAATGGCTTTCGAGGACTGTGTAAGTGATTTCTTTAATAAGCTTTTAGTGATGCCGTTCTCCTTTTCAATTTTTTCAACACTTTCCAATAATTCCGGAACAGCCGCTTTCAGCCACATTAATCGTACATTATGAATATGAGCGAATTGCTCACCGACCGTTCTGCCTTTCGAAGAAGCAACATCCAGTAAGTGTTCTTCTTTTAATGAATCCAATAAATAAAGATTGATCCGGTTGTGAATTTCCCACGACTCAATGAATTGTTTTTCCATCATTGAATATAAAAAAGAAGAGCCGGAGTGTAAACTCCGGCTCTTCTGAGGAAAGTAATTTTTTATTTTCCTTCTTTTAATTTTTTCAACTCCCCTTCATATGAGGGAAGGTTTGCCTTTTGATTTTCAGGCAGATTTTTGATTGCAGTTTCCCAGTTTTTGATTGCGTTCTTTTTATCACCCACTGCAGTATATCCGCGTGCTAACCCAACATAGGTGGTGAATTTTTCTTCCGGATGTGTTTTGAAATTGTATTGGAATACTTCCAGAGCTTTCTTGCTTTGTCCGGCATTCAGCAATGTTCTTCCATATTGATGCACCGCCTGTACATTGGCATCTGGAAATTTGATGGCTTTATCCATCACCGTGCCTGCCTCAGCATCGCGTCCCATAGCAGT
Organism: Cyclobacteriaceae bacterium; assembly: GCA_044228905.1. Taxonomy (GTDB): domain Bacteria; phylum Bacteroidota; class Bacteroidia; order Cytophagales; family Cyclobacteriaceae; genus ELB16-189. The sequence goes on from JBGATZ010000132.1 coordinate 5,918, forward strand.
CAACACGATTGCTTTAGTTGACAACGTATTGAAATTTTCCTGACCAGAGAAAGGTGCACTGATTGCATAGTCAGCCCATGTTAATGCTTCTTCGAGGTTAATTTTATTCTGTGCACAGAAGCGTGCGGCTGCCATCCAGTTTTGGGTATCAAATCCGGTGTAGTTACGAAGTTCATTACGCATCAGGCCCACGTATAAATCATTTACGTTTGGGACTTCTATTTTCAATGGCACTTTTTTGTTTTCCCACTGCAGGTAAGCTACAGCAGAGGATGGTAAGCGTTCTTCAAACCCATATGTCAGCCATTCGGTATATGCAGCATCGGTTGCAGTAGTGGGTGTACGTAATACATCTTCACTTTCGCTGTAGAAATAGCTTCCCCAGCTTGCTGAATTATTTGATAAAATCCAGTTCCAGTTTCCTTCCTTCTCTACATCCAGAAACACTCCGTATGTACCAGCCTTTACATTTTTTCCACCAATTTTGACATCGTGAGAAAAAGTAATGGTTGTATTTTGATTTGCTCCTGCTCTCCACGGTGATGCTTTGGAAGAACCGTAGCCCGGATCAGTGAAGCCATAGGGTACCAACTCTCCCCAGATATGTCCTTTGCGGTCTTCACCATTGGGACCATGCACATCAGGGCTACTGTAGTTGATAGTTACTGACACAGGACCGATCCACTGTGTCACGCTTGCTTTTTGATTGTTTCCACTTGGTGGTCCGCTTA
>JBGATZ010000132.1:6665-10501 GCA_044228905.1 Cyclobacteriaceae bacterium
ATGAGTAAGATTTAATTTGGTTGTAGTTAGCCTCTCATTATACGGAATGAGAAAATGGAAGGCTGGCTCAGGATGGGGTATTTTTAACTTCAGAAGTTACTTACTCCGGATGGCGTAAGCATACGCAAAGAGGAGGGCTGAATAACAATCTTAAAAGAAGTTGCCGGAGGCAAAGGTTCTCCATCAATATGGTAAGGCATCGGTGATGAAAAATCAATTTCAATTTTTTGGCCTTTCCACATTTCAACAAATGAAGATTTATCGATGTTTCCGCTAAACATCTTGCCTGCAAATCCGATGGCCTGAGAGAACGGAACTTTCTGAATAGAGCAAACATCCAGTTGCTGATCACTTACGGAGGCAGCAGGTGCTACACGCGCATTGTTTCCGAATTGTGAGGCATTGGCAATAGCAAGGATAAACGCCTTGCTTTTGAAAGACTTTCCATCAATGCTTCCTTCAACCGGAAATTCTTTGAAGCGATTGAACTCTTTCATTACGAGCTTTACGTAGCCAAACAATCCTCGCTTACCGTTTTTGCCAAACAATCCGGCAATATGTCCGTCAAAACCAATTCCTGAAACATTAACGGAAAGATGATCATTGACAGTAAACGTATCCATCGAAATCACCTGATGACTGGCAAGAAGTTCAAGCGCGTTTTTAAAATCAAGCGGAATTCTTAAATGACGTGCCAACCCATTGCCGGATCCTTTGGGCAGAATTCCCATAATTGTGTTGGAATGTACAAGGCCCTGGGCTACTTCGTTCATTGTGCCATCGCCTCCCATCGCGAAAGCGATTTTAAAATTCTCATTCACTGCTTGTCTGGCTAGTGCTGTGGCATGGCCGCGACTTTGAGTAAATTCAATGGTACACTCATAACCCAATTGACTACAACGATCAATGATGCGGCCTTCCACTTCAGGCCGAAAGCCTGTTCCGGAATATTTATTAATGATGAAGAATACTTTTTTATTTTCACCCATGACGGCCTAAATTTAGCTAATCTGTTTCACCTTATCATGACCGAATTCAAATCCAGAAAGATCAAGTTCAAAGCCTGGAATGCAGAGGCACGCTTACTGATGAGATTGAACAATATCGAGTGTAGCAAGGGCGAATTGTTTAAGAAAGGTCATATTCTTCTGCAGTTTACAGGGCTAACTGATAAAGAAGGTGAAGAGATCTATGATCAGGACATTTTATTGATTTACTCGGAAAAATATCTGGTATTCTGGAATGACGAAAAGAACGGATGGTTCTATGGCCCACTGGAGAAAAAAGATAATAGTGAGCCTTTTCTGACTTCGACTGCGGAAAAAATGAAACGCTTTTGTAGTTATTTCGAATTGAAATAACTCAGTTTTTCAATTTGCTTTGAATATAACTTACGGCATCACCGATCGTTTGCATTTTCTCAGCATCATCATCAGGAATCTTGATGTCGAAAACCTGCTCAAACTCCATTACTAATTCGGCATAGTCCAGTGAATCAATACCCAAATCCTTTACAAAGCTGGCATCGGGCGTAATCTCCGATTCAGGAATACCCAGTTTTTCAATGAGAATAGAGGCAATTTTCTTCTGTACGTCTTGCATTGGAAAGATGATAATTGAACAAATTTAATGATTTCAACTGACTCTGGCACATGACCATTGCCGTCAAATCCATTAGAATCGAAGTAAAAATTCGGTGCCTTCGCCTAGTTTTGATTTTACTGTAATCTGACCTTCATGCTGACGCATGATTTGCTTGGATAGACTGAGACCAATTCCCGATCCCGTTTTTTTTGTAGAAAAGAATGGGATGAAAATCTTTTCCAGTGCTTCCGAATCGATACCTGAGCCATTGTCTTTTACAGAAATGATGGCCCGGCCTTTTTCATTCGAATATCCCGTGAGTTCAATCTTCTTGTTGGGCTGTTCTTCAAAAGCCTGAATGGCGTTTTTAACCAGATTGATCAATACCTGTTCAATCATAGTCTTATCTGCAACAATAAACAGGTTCTCCGGATTGATGGTAACGGAAATTGTTACACCATGATCCGCCAGTTCCTTTTTGTGAAGAATAGCTACTTCATCGAGCAATTCCTTAACGGGTATTTCTGATAACCGCGGTTTAGGAATATGAGTAAGGTTTCGGAATTCTTTGACGAATCGTATTAATCCCTCGCTTCGTTTGCTTATCGTTTGAAGAGAAAGATGCATGTCTTCCATCTCTTCTTTCTTAAAATCTTTTTCATCACGTTCCAGCTTGTGCTTGATTTCCTCTTCCACCACACCGGCAAGTGATGAAATAGGAGTTACCGAGTTCATGATCTCATGTGTAAGTACACGCACAAGATTTTGCCATGCCTCCATTTCTTTTTCTTCCAGTTCACTCTGAATGTTGCTCATGGAAATGAGCTTTACCTCTTCTCCGCGGAGTGTTAATTCTATTGCAAAGATGGAGAGCTGAATAGTTTCGTCACCGAATTTCAGACGGATCAATTCGCGGCCGCCCGTTTTTAACTTTAAGAATGTTTCGACCAGTGTGTCACTTACTTCACGCAGGTCTTCGATCACATCGGCTTTATTGATTTTCAATAACCGTTTAGCGGCACTATTGATGATCTGGATCGTGCCGTCTTTTTTGAAGGTAAGCAAACCGATACCCACATGCTGAACGATGTTCTTAAAGAACTGATATTCCGAGTCTTTCTCTTTTCGTAAAATGCGAAGCTTTGCCAATGCTTCGTTTAATTCGGTATGAAGACGTTGTACTGTTGGATCTTTGCTGTCCGTTTTAAAAGAGGAAGAAAGATCATCGAACCGGATCGAGTCAAGGAATGAGCTGATATTATCGTTCGATTTTTCAACGGATTTAATCAGCTGTGTTACCTGCAAGAAGATGGCAAATGCTACACCTGCTTTCAATAGCGCATTAATTATACCCGTTCCGTCAAAGACATATACGAAAATAAAAATGGTGGCAACCAGAATGGCTACTCGTGTGACTAACGGAGATCGCCAATTGATGCTATTAAAGTCCATATTTTTCCATCCTGCGATAGAGCGATGCGCGGGTTAGCCCCAGCTCTTCTGCAGCTTTTGAAATATTTCCATTATGAAGCTGAATGGCTTTACTTACCGCTGACTTTTCTACTTCATCCAGATTAAGCGAATCAGTATCTGCCGAATCGTTTGACTTACGACTGAACAGGAAATCACTTTCCTGCAGAGCCGGAGAGTCTGCCATAATCAATGCACGCTCAATGGAATGTTGAAGTTCCCGCACGTTTCCAGGCCAGGCGTATTTTTTTAGCTTGGTCATCGCTTCAGGCGAAATCGACAATACTTCCTTTCTGTATTTTTTAGAATAATGATTCAGGAAATGATTCGCGAGCATCGGGATATCGTCTACACGTTCGCTGAGGGGAGGAATATGTAATTCGACCGTATTAATTCGATACAATAAGTCCTGTCTGAATTTTCCTTCTTTTACCATTTGGTGCAATGGCATGTTGGTAGCACAGATCAGACGAATATCTACTTCAATAGGTTGATTGGAACCCACGCGAGTCACCTGACGTGATTGTAAAGCACTTAATAATTTGCTTTGCAGACTCATGCTAAGATTTCCTATTTCATCGAGGAACAGTGTTCCTCCATTTGCCAGTTCAAAACGTCCCGGGCGATCTTCACGTGCATCAGTAAAGGCTCCTTTCTTATGGCCGAAGAGTTCGCTTTCAAAAAGGGTCTCTGTGATCGCGCCCATGTCTACAGCTACGAAAGAACTGTCTTTGCGCAACGACTTCTGGTGAATGGCGCGTGCTACTAATTCTTTTCCCGTT
>JBGATZ010000133.1:0-10692 GCA_044228905.1 Cyclobacteriaceae bacterium
TTTCCCTGATCATTTTCCCCGAAGGAACGCGGGGCGAAGCGGAAGTGCAACAACCTCTAAAGCCTGGTGTTGCGCTTGTTCTTTCACAACGACCAACAGTGAAGTATGTGCCTGCATACATGAAGGGAATGGGTAAGGCAATGCCGAAAAGTGATAACCTTATTGTTCCCCATAACTCAAGGCTTATTTATGGCACTCCGACTGAAGTTCAAAATACTGACGTAACTGAAATTCTTAATCAAATTGAAGCTGATTTGAATAAGTTGAAAAATAAAATATGAAAACCGGGTCCGTCCCCACAGACCCGGTGCAGTAACCCCAAAAAACAGCTACCTCAATCTGATTTGAAGATTCCCTACTGCCAGGTTTTCACTAGTCACTTCAATGTGATAGACTCCTGCCGTTAGTTTTTTCTTAGGCAGGAAAACCATCTCAACTTCATTATATATCTCTCCGGCAGATGCTGTGCTTAGCGAAGCAGATGCGTTTGCATTCTTATTTACAATTCGGGTGGCCAACGTACCGTCTTCACTTCCGGAGATTAATTTGCCTTTCGGATCAGTAATTTTAAACTGAACATTAGCAAGTGATGCAGGAACCATGACAGTGGCTTTAAGTTTTTTAGTGCGACTGGCTTTAGCCATCAACTTGTCATTCTTTCCTCTTGAAGCTTCGATCAAAGGCTTGTCATAATAAGCGGTGTGTGCTTTCTTCAACTCATCACTTAGTAGTTGATTTTTCTGCTGTAAAGAGGCAATGGAAGAGTTTAAGTCCGCATTGTTAACCTGAAGTTGCTGAATGGTATTGTTCAGGTCTATCAGCTCTTTCTCAAGTTTCTTTTTAAGTGCATCAAGTTCTGCGTAACGTTTCTTATTAACTGAGTTGTCTTTATGAAGGCGATTAATCTCATTGTCTTTACCGGCAAGTTGCAGCGACTGATCATGTAGCGAAGTGGTAAGCTTCCCGTTGCTTTCTTCCAGTGCCGCGAGCTGCCCCTTTATTTTCATAATTTCTTTTTCCTTTGAAAGCTTTTCAGAAAAAACGTTTTCATAGGCAAGCTTCTCATTGTCGACCTCTTTTTTAAGAGCGTCATTTGTACGAACCTGGAAAATGGCCCAGCTAAGGGCAAGCAAAAAGAGAGCAATGGCTACTATTGCTACCGTTCTTGATTTGTTGTTGTCTGCCATGATTTCTTTGTTTTTTATTATGATACAAAGAACGGGGGCAGTATAAGGCCCGAATTAATATGATATTAAAAAGACCTTAAAAATGCTTTTTCAGGTAGTAGGAAGGGAAACGGCCATTACAGTGCCCGTTTTTGCTGATTGAACATCTATAGCCCCGTGGTGTATTTTGATAATGCGTTTTACGAGGGATAAGCCTATGCCATTTCCTTTAGCTGAATTAACATTGCGTCCACGATAGAAGGGGTCGAAGATATAAGGAAGATCAACTGCATCAATCCCGATACCCTGATCTTTGAATTCAATCAAAATATGATTTTGGCTAAAGGATAAACTTACTTTTACTTTTTGATCAGCTGAATACTTACATCCATTATCCATCAAATTGATGAACGCACTTTTCAACAACTGCTCATCAGCCAGTACATTCAATTTTGATTCATCATCAATATCTTTGTCAAGATCAATCTGTACTTTATAATTGGGGTTTACCCGGATCAGTTCTGACTGAGATTCCCACAGTAGCTGATCGCATCGCTGCACAGATAGCCTTCGTTCAGAATTTTCCATACTGGCCTGGGCCAGTAATAACAGACTATCCGAAACTGTTTTAAGACGTGTTATGTCCTCGCGAAGTGAAGTAAGTATGACGTGATACTCCGAGGGCGGCCGCACAGTGAGTAAGCTCACATCAATCTGAACAATAATGGCTGTAATAGGATTACGCAATTCATGTGACGCGTTGGCAATGAAATTGCTTTGAGCAACAAATGCAGTCTCCAGCCTCTCCAGCATATTATTAAATGTATGGGCAAGTCGTTCAATTTCATCCTTTCCGTTTCCTTCATCAAGACGCCTGTTCAGATTGGTGGCTGAAATGTCATCTACTTCCCGAATTACTTTGGTGATGGGCCGCAAAGCTCTCCCTACATATAAATATCCTGCTATAAAAATAATGATCACATTAGCGGCAAAGACAATGAGAAGTACTGTTCTGAGATTCTTTAACTTCCGGAACCCATAAATGTCGGTTGCAGCTACAACGACAACAAAGCGATCGTACTTATCGGCATACAGAAACCCTAAAACTTCATAATCTCCTTGTTTGAATCTCACGTGGCCCTCCAGACGTACCTCATTTAGAATTTTGTTATTGAGCTTTATTATTTTCTCTTCATCAGATGTATATAATATTTTGTTCCTGAAGTCGAAGATGATAATTTTTTCATTTGAAAGACTGATTGGATTATTTTCTTCAATTTTTTTCAACAACGTTTCGTCCACTTCATCTACCTCAATAAGGAGACGTGCAGTTATTTTTCCTTTGTTTTCCAAACGAAGATAAAAGTCTTCCTCGCGATAGTCGGCAGAAAAGAAAAAGATCGCAACCGTTGAAAGTAAGGAGATGAATGCTACGATGGAAACGAAAAGAAGAATCAGTCGTCCGCGTATGTTCATGGCGTGCTTGTCATTATATATCCGAATCCAATGCGGGTGTGAATTAATTTCACATCAAAGTCTTTGTCAATTTTTCTTCGCAAGATATTGATATACACCTCCACCACGTTCGTGCCGGTATCAAAGGTGATATCCCAGATGCGCTCTGCCAGCTCTGGTTTCGAAACAACACGGCCCCGGTTTCGCATAAAATACTCCAGAAGGTCAAATTCCTTTGCAGTGAGTGAAATCGTTTTTCCATCCCGGATGGCAATTTTCTTATCAAGGTCCAGTTGCAGGTCTTCTACCTGCAGCAAACTGTTATTTACAGAAAGGGGAGATTGATCAAATCTTTTTGTTAAAGCTTTAATTCGTACAAGCAGTTCAGCGAAATCGAAAGGTTTCACCAGGTAGTCATCTGCACCTGCTTCAAAGCCAATTACTTTATCGGAAGTAGTGCCAAGTGCAGTGAGCATTAATAATGGTGTACTTGGTTTGGCTTGCTTAATGCGCCTGCAAAGTTCAATGCCATTAATTACCGGAATAATAATGTCCAGGAGAATTACATGGTATTCCTTGCCTAAAGCAAGTCGTTCTCCCATTTGCCCATCATAAGCAACATCAACGGTATAGTTATGCTGTTCCAGCCCGCTTTTAATAAATGCGGCAACTTTCTGTTCATCTTCAATAACCAGGATCTGCATACTATTATAATTAACAAAGGAAGATAAACAAAAGTAGGAAGTTTATTGATTCTGAAATTGAACTGAAAGATTTTGGAGATAAAAGTTGAGAAACAATGTTGCAGTTCTATCTTGGCCAATAGAAAATAAAGGTGAGTGCAGGAAATGAGATTTATTTTTAATCATTTTATAATATTCTTAAGCGGATTTACTAGTTAATTGACATAACATATCGGACTTATGCTTAGAGAATCTTTTTTTGCGACTGTAGGGAAGTATTCATCTGATGAAGAATTGAATTCCAGACTTTGGCGAGAAGTGGAACTGAATTACGGCAAGTCAAACCGCCATTACCACACCCTCGTTCATTTAAACAATCTCTTCAGTGAGCTCATCAATTTCAAAGATAAATTCACAGATTGGGATAGCGTCATTTTTGCTGTCGTTTATCACGACATTATTTATAATACGCTGAAAAGTAATAATGAAGAAAAGAGTGCTGTGTTTGCGGCCACTATTCTAACTAAGCTTGAAGTGCCAAGAACCACTATTCTATTGTGTGAGAAATTTATCTTGGCAACTAAACGACATGAGTCAGTTGACCTGGAAACGGATCTTTTTACTGACGCTGACTTATCGGTGCTTGGATTGAATGCTGATTCGTATAAGAGCTATGCAGCACAAATCCGGAAGGAGTATTCGATCTATCCGGATATAATGTATAATCCGGGTCGAGTAAAGGTTTTACAACATTTTCTGGATAAGGATAGTGTTTACAAGACACCTGAGTTCACTTCACGATATGAAGAGAATGCCCGCGCCAACCTGCTTGCAGAATTGAAGTCATTGAGAGGATAAGCTGTTGCGATAATTTATTTTCCGTACTACTAAACTTCAATGAAAAATGATAACCCCTGAAAGCATCAGAGGTCATCACCTCGGTGGCAACGCATCTGTTCAACTGACAGAATTCAGGATATCGGTTGTCTCACCTGTGCCTGTCTATACCGTTTCATATATCTGTAAATGAAAACCAATATTGGAATGACAATGAATAATGGCCACAAATAAAGCAATGCAACAATAATTCCGATCATTCCATTCCAGCCTGATGTAATTGCTTTGCCAAATTGTTGTCTGGTAACGTTTTCCCGAACAGCGCTGACCTCCTGCGAGATTGTTTGATAGAACTCCAGCTGAATAGTACTGTATCGTACTTCTTCTTTCAGATAATTAATCCGACTGATCGTGGCTTCAATATCTTCATGTAATTGCCCGATTTGTTTTTCTGCATTTAGTAATTCTTCTATTGTTCCGGCCTTTTTGCGAAGAATCTCCATATATCGTTCTTCTACCTCCCGTTTAGTCTTCAATCTCGATTCCAGATCAACAAACTGCTTGGCTACATCTTCTGTTTTAACGTCCCGATGATTTACGTATCGTGCCTGCTTATCAATATCTTTTAGTAAATCCTGAAAGAATTCATTCTGAACGCGGATTGTCATCTTGTTTTCAAGAATGGGGTTTTCAAGTCGCATGTCTGAAGCCGATATGTAAGCCGGGTATTTCTTTATTGCTGATTCAATTTCCTCAGCGCTTTTTTTGATATTGGCCACTTCAAAGCGATAGTTTGCAGTTTTGATAAGTTTGGTAGTGCCGTTAGAATAGAGATCGGGTGAAGGTATCGCACTGAGTTGTGCTTTTGCTATATCCTCCGGAGCTGCAACTAAATCTTGCTGCATCTTTTCGCTTTTTGATGCACAGGAAAACAGATTTATAATCAAAAATAGCAGGAATGGAATACTATTCGTTTTCATGAATTGATTTTTAATTGAATGATTCGTTGAATAGGGATAGGTGAGTCAGAGGCGCAAAAGAACGTTCGCCTCTGACAACTGCAACTACTTGGCAACAACAGAGTCCACAGGGGCCGTTGTAGAATCGATACGAACAACTTTCTCCGCAGTTGTGTCGATGGGATCTACGTTTTGTTTCGCGGAGTTTTCTGATTTCAGGTTACAGGCAGCAGCGATAGCAGCCACCACCAGAATTGCTACGACAGATTTTAATACGGTTTTCATAGTTTTTATTTAAAATTTGCGTTCATACTCTGTGAGTAAAAAGCGTCACCCTGAAGAAAAAGATCTTTTTGTTTGGGTTACCTTCTGCAGAGATTGTGGTATCAAAACGATTTTATCAGATAGCGGCACTATTCAGATGAGCTGATCCTTGTGGAGATCAGAAAGAAGAATGAAACAGTAATTAAGTGAAAATGCCAAAAATGCATTTCCCTATGGTTGTTCACTTGATTTGCTCAAATAGCGGTAGTGAGCAGGAGGCCAGAGACGTATATCAGGAGGCTGTCATTGCATTTTACAGAAAAGTGCAGCAGACTGAGTTTGTATTGACTTGTAAAATCAAAACATATCTCTATGAGGTCTGTCGCAGATTATGGTTGAAGCGCCTGGCGCAGAAGAAACGCTTGCATGTAGGCATTGAAATCATTGAGTCTTTTGCCGGTGTAGAAGAAGAGATGTTCGATATTGAGGAGGGCGAAAAAAGATACCAATCAATGTCGAAAGCCATGGAAGCGTTGGGAGAACCTTGTGTGAGCATTATCAAAGACTATTACCTCAGAGATTTGTCAATGGAGATGATTAGCGATAAGTATGGGTATACCAATGCAGACAACGCAAAGAATCAGAAGTACAAATGCCTGCAACGGCTTAAGAGATTGTTTTTCAGTGAGCATAAAACAGTAGATCAATGAGATTGACTAAGGAACAGGAAGAACTGCTGGATAAGTATGCAATGGGCCTTCTCAGCAGTGAAGAGATGTTTTTGATTGAGAAGATGCGTAACAGTGATGAGGAATTTAAGGCACTGGCGGATCAGCATCTTCTGTTAATAAAATCGATAAAGGAATCCGAAGAGCGAGAGCAAGTCCAGCGCATCATGGACATCGCCCATAATGAAATGGGAACATTTACAAAAGAACCGGTACCCTTGGGAAATCGGGAGACAGTATTGAAAAACTATTGGGCACTTTCAGCTATAGCAGCATCTATTGCTGTAGTTAGCATTGTGGGAACACTCTTCATTACACGGTCAATACAAAAGGAGCAGTCGGCCAATTATTATGAACTGCGAAGAAACGTAGAACAGATAAAGAAATCGCAGAAACAAATCATGGCCGATATAGCCGGAGAAAAAATAAGGAAATCTCCGGGCAATTTTGCCGGTACAGGTTTTCTGATTTCATCAGCCGGATATCTCACCACCAGCTATCATGTAATCAAAGAAGCCGACTCTGTATATGTAGAGAATGAGAAGTTTGGGCTTAGAAAAGCAATTGTTGCCTTCAGTGATCAGCTAAATGATATTGCTATTTTAAAAATTGAACCAGATGGAGTAAGGGGACCTCTTCCTTATGTTCTTGCAAAAAAAGAAATCGGCCTTGCTGAAGATGTGTACACTTTAGGATATCCACGTGAAGAAATTGTATTCGGTTCCGGCTCCATCAGTGCACTATCTGGTTATAAAGACAATCCCAATGCGTACCAGATCTCTGTTCCGGTTAACCCCGGAAACAGCGGTGGTCCTTTGTTTAATAGTGGTGGTGATTTGGTGGGAATCATTAGTGGAACGCAGGCTGCAACTTCGGGTGTCGCGTTCGCAACAAAGTCAACTGTATTGTATCAACTCATTGCTGAAAAAGCTCCGGACTCTGTTAAATCCGTTCTTGTAGATAAAAGAAAAGCATCTGCTCGCTCATCTTCACGAGTGAGCCAGGTAAGTCAGTGGAAAGACTATGTGTTTATTGTTCGGGTTTATAAAAACTGACCCATTCACAAAATAAAAAACCACAACTATAATGTTGTGGTTTTGTTTTGCAGAGGAAGAGGGATTCGAACCCCCGGACCCCGTGAAGGGTCTCCGGTTTTCAAGACCGGTGCAATAAACCACTCTACCATTCCTCTGTGTGTTTTTTCAGGGTTTTCTCCGCTGAAAATGTGGTTTTTCCTTTTTAAGGACTGCAAAATTAATCGATAAAATCTTTCCTCCAAAAAAATCAGTTTTTCGGCCCCTCACTTTCTGAAAAATCAGGGAAGGTCTTTCTCAGCTCTTTCGGAGAGTAGTTTCGCAAAGCTGGCTTGCTCGCATCCAACTCCAGCAACAACAGTTTAGGATTGTTCAAAACCGGCTGCATTTTGTCGCGGTCAATGTCAAATTCTCTGCTTCTGCGTGCGGACTTTAATGAGTACTTGCGGGCAAAGTTATCGCCCTCAACCTGAAGCTGATTGCGGATCTCAATATTCACCCGGATCTTGTCCTGAATGGCGCTTTTCGACTTGCCAATTACTTCTGTTGCTTCAAGCGTACCCAATGTAAGGGTTGTTGTTCCTCCTACTGCCGGAATGGCTTTAGAAGCTGTCGTTCCGGGATCGGTGATCAAAGGACTTACACCAGTGACCGCTCCCAAAGATGCATTCATAATGGAGCGATGACGCTTACCCCGATTTGCTTGCTTATAATCTTTGTTGAGCTTATCCAGATTTTTGTCCAGATCGTCAATTAATGCCTTGGCATAATTCAATGTCTGCAGATACTTGGCGTAAAGAAGCTTGTCTTTCTCATCAAGATTTTCGGTGTCCTTAATATTTACTACAATTTTCCTTTGGGCCCGATTACTGGATTTATCCAACGCAAAAAATACGAACTCTACCTTTCTTTGTTTCTCCGACTCCTCTACAAAATAATAACCAGGTGTCCAGGTAAATTCATATTGAGTGGGCGCATTCTCTTTCAAAATACTTTTAGGTATCCGCGTATCCGAGCTAATGAAACTCACACTGGAAATATTCTCATCCCCATTGGGGTCGGAAGCATAGATTTTTAAGTTGATCAGTTCGTCTTCTTTAATAGTAATGAGTGTATCATTAGGAACAATCAGCAATTCGGGAGGAAGGTCAAGTTGTGTTTGTGCTATGCGAAGTCTGCCTTTTGTTTCAGCCTTGTCGGGTTGATCCTGCACAATAAACTCCACATTGAATGGATTATTTTTTAAGCTCGTAAACTGGCTACGTGAAGGTGTCCACGTCAGTAATCCAGCAGAAGAAAGACTTGCTCCCTCGGGCAATTGTGTTTGCAGTGACTTGAACACCAGCGGATCACCATCCGGATCATGAACATAATCGGTGGGAATCTGATATTTATTTTGAACGCTTTGCCTTACATAAAAGACAGGGAGCTCTTCCACTTCCGGAGGGCGATTTACGTGATGAACCACAAAGCTCATAGGCTTTCGTAACTTCTTTCCATCTTTCCAATCGGCCTGGAAGATCACAGTTAGTTCTTTTTGTAATTGAAGACGGTCAACCAGGTCGTAAGAAGGTTTCCATAAAAAATTTCCGACTGAGTCCATCTGCATTCCATTGCTGTTTACTCCGTCAAGAGAAAATCTGGGAGAAGATCCGTCAGACACACCTACTTTAAAAGAAAGATCTTTGCCTTCTGGCACCGTTCTCCATCCCGCAGAGTCCGGGAAAACAAAACGTTGTGCCGTAGCAATCTTTCCAACACACAAGAACAAAAGCACTAAAAGCGTAAATCTCATTTCAGTTTTTCAGAACAAGGTGGCAAATTTAAACCTTATGGTATTTTTGACCGATACCGGGCAGCAAATTTCCATTACATCCGATTGAATTACCCATGAAGAGCAGAAAAACCGATAAGCGTAACATTAAATCGTCCATAACTTTTTCGATGATGTCTTCGAGGTCGCCCGCCTCATTCCGAAAGGAATAGTGACGACTTATGGAGCTATTGCAAAATACCTGGGCACAAAAAAGAGCGCACGTAAGGTAGGCTGGGCCATGAAAGCAGCACATGGCGATAAAAAGGTACCCGCTCACAGAGTGGTGAACCGAATTGGGATGTTAACAGGTAAGCATCATTTTAATCCACCATCCTCTATGGAGGCTCAGCTTAAAAAGGAAGGAGTTAAAGTAATAAAAGATAAAGTACAGGATTTCCCAACCCGTTTTTGGGATCCCTTTTTGGAATTGTAGTGCCTTCTGGGATTGATTCCTCCCAGATCTGGACAAAATAATTCTCCCACCCCTTATTTTATTCAAATTTCAAAGATTGGCTCTCATGGCATGGTGTTCTCTTTAAGAGGTATTACATCAGGACGTGATGTTGATCAGAATGAAAAGCATAAGAAAGTCAGAATTCTTGAAATAGGATCTGGTTTAAAAATACTTCCCTGTCTATGAGTGGCTTTAAGCAGGGTTGGTGGAAGGTGCGGTTGGGAAAAGGGTTGTCTTAAACAGGCAGCCCTTTTGTGTTTTATGGCCAATCCAATATTTCAACTTTATCGATTGCAAATCGAGTTGTCAACACAGGACTAATTTTGAGATTAATCCTCAAAATGGACTTTATTCCCAAAATGAATCATGGCAATTTTAAAAACGGCTTTTTCTGAGCAAAATTCGATGTTTTTGTTACTGGCACACAGTTCGTAATAAGGATATCAGAATTTAAACATCAGAAATATGAAAAAGATCATCTTCGCAATCACAGTTCTCTTCGCCTCTTTCAGTGCTATGGCTAATCCTGTGAAAGAAGCACCAGTAGTGGTTTTAAACACCACTCACGATATCTTCTATTTCAAAATCTGTAAATCAATGATGGGTGGAACCGCAGAAGTGTTTGACGCTGCAGGCAATTTGGTGATCACTCAGAATTTAGATAACCGTAAATTGATTATCGATTTCTTTGAAATGCTTCCTGGTGATTACACTATTAAGGTAAAGAAAGAAAACACCGAAGAGACCTTCGCGTATCACAGAAATGATTACACTTTAACGGTTAGCGCTAGTGACGTTTTGACGTTAACAGCAACCCGAGGTAAGTAATCAATCCGTTAATAACCAGAATTTCAATTCCGATTTTATATCCGGAGAACCACACTTCAGAGTGAGTACTAATCAGATAAGATAAAGCAGGAGACAGCAGACAAATAAAAGGTACCAGTTTATCTCTTACCTGACGCTTTGTAAAAAGACCAAAAGAGAATAATCCCAAAAGTGGCCCATACGTATAACCAGCCACACTCAATACCGCATCAATCACTGACCGCTCGTTGATCTCTTTAAAGATCACTATGATGAGCAGAAACAAGAATGAAAACCCGAGGTGAACAATAAACTTCTGTTTACGCTTTACTTCTTCAGGTTTGTCTTTGAAGTTGAGAAAATCAATACAGAATGAAGTAGTTAATCCTGCCAGAGCCGAATCAGCGCTGGCATAAGAGGAAGCAGTAATTCCTAATAAGAAGAAGATCCCTACAATGAGTCCAAGCTCAGTGCGTTGTGCCAGCATAG
>JBGATZ010000134.1:0-10575 GCA_044228905.1 Cyclobacteriaceae bacterium
CCAGCTGGAAATGTCCGTATAAGTAACAATATGATAAGTATGAAAGCACAGGGATCCACTACTGGCATTCAAATGCTCAGTGAGACAACAGTTGCTCAACTCGTTCATAATACGATACGAATTGAAAATGGACCACTCAACTCGGGAGGCGTTTCCTTAGTCGATCTGTATTCTCCGGCTTCGTATAACCTTAGATACAACATTCTCACCAGTGACGTGGCTGGAGCCTTTGGGATAAAAATGAAAACAATAGCTGATACCCAGTCCGACTTCAATGATATTTATATACCCAATGGTAATACTGGTCGCGTTGCAGGTCTTGGAACTTTTGCATCGCTGGCAACATGGAAGACGGCCACTGGTCAAGACCTTCATTCAAGATCGGTAGCCGCCTCATTTGTCAGCAGCACAAATCTGCATCTGAGTCACCCGCAGTCGGCATTAAGGGTGGCTGGTTCCGCGTCCGTGGCGTATGATATCGATGGTGACGTACGATCATTGAGGTTTTTTATCGGTGCGGATGAATTCGTACAACAGTTGGCCGCCACCGTTCCTGAAGACGATGACACAGCCGGTTTCGGAATTTCTGTCCACCCAAACCCTGTGATAGACGAACTTACCATCGCTGCGAATGATGGTGTTTACGCATTGACCATCTTCGATATGTTTGGTGCAAAAGTTCAGGAAACATCCGTAAGCGTAGAAAAAAATACTGCCGCAGTGAATGTCGCGAGACTGCCTTCCGGTATTTACATCATCAAACTCAATGATCCAGAAAATAAACTGACGACAGTGAGATTTCAGAAAAAGTAATTTAGGGGACACAAAAGATTAATGCAGACAAAGTGTAAACACATTAGGATATGATCCTGTCTTTGTCAGTATCCCAAATTGTTATAATCTGATTGAAATGATCGAATTGAAATCGATTGGATCATCAACACACATTGGTTGTTGTATTGCTTGCTGGTGAGCCATTGCTTTTAATCCGATATAGTTTTTAATGAATGAATTCAGGTAAAAGGGGATAACCTACAAGAGATGAGAGGACGATTCTGTCATTGATTCCCCAACAACTTTTGCAGCTTCTTAATCTGTTCCTGATTCGCAGCAGAGTGAATGGTGCCTACAATCCCTTCTTTCTCACGTGTGGTCAATCGCCAGCTTAAGGAGGCACGTGCACTGTTTTGCCTAATGCTATCCATTTTTTGTAAGATGGGAGAATAGCTTTCTGCCTGGTATTGAAGATCTACACGATCGATTGGTTTTTTAAACCATGAACGCGCTTGTCCGATCAGCATATCGGCATTGATGTCCTGGAAGTTTTCGAAGTTGTTGTACACGCTGCTGATTGGCTGCGTTAAATCATCCACAATCGTCTGTCCTTTCTTTGGGTTAATTGTTCCGAGCTTAGGTGAATCACGAATCGAAACGAAGACTACTCCGGAAGTATTTTCGTCAATCCATTCGCGGAAGCAATACATGAAACGAACTGCATCGGATAACCCAAAGTTATCGGAGATCCCTGCATCCATGATTTGAATAGCAGGATCAGAAGGTAAGGTTGTGTTTGGAGTAATGTAGGGAAACGTAGCACTCATGCGCAGAGCAGAAAGAAAACGTAAGCTATCCGCACTCTGGAATTTGAACAGATGATAGAAATCTACACCACTGAATTTAGCTGCCTGATAATCGGTGAAGTTTCCGAGCTCTGAATTCATATAGGAAACAGGTCGCGAT
This sequence comes from Cyclobacteriaceae bacterium, assembly GCA_044228905.1. GTDB lineage: Bacteria > Bacteroidota > Bacteroidia > Cytophagales > Cyclobacteriaceae > ELB16-189. Next base: position 1,741 of record JBGATZ010000134.1, read on the forward strand.
GAGATGTATAATTTACGACCGTCATTCACCACAGTAGGAGTGAGAATCACCATGGGAACCAGTCCTTCGGTCTCCGGTTTCTCATACGCGATGATGGGTTTGTCCATCAGCCCTTCCGTTATCTCATTGAGTTGTTGCTCAAAGGTGTAAGCGCGGTCACGTTCATATGTCATGCCTGCGTACTGGAAGCGGGTGAATCCCACAAACAAATCATTCGCCATCAGGCTAAAGATGAGCGGATTGAGATTGTCGGTAGAAATTTTCTGACGATGAAGATTACTATAGGGATGAATATTCTGGCCTTGAAGTTCACGTAACTTTAATTCACGGAAATAACTTGCTCCGATCAATCCACCGGACGCACCAGTCACGAGCACACTTTGGTTCATCAGCTGGCCTTTTGAAACGCTATCGACAGTTTGCAGTGCAGTGAGTGTCCACAATGCAGCACGTTTACCACCACCACTCACGCAGAGAAACACCATCTTAGGTTTTTGTTCACCGGTAAATTTCTTGCGCCAGTTGTTGAGCATTGGTAACGTGGCCTGTTTGTCCTGTTCCATTCGCGCACTGTCATTAAGCATACGAAGGGAAGCAACGGAGTAATCGGCAGGTGTAGTGAGGTAGTTGAGTCCGAAAGCTTTGTATTTTTTTGAAAAGTAATCTTCTCCCACTAAATGATTTAGGATCAGGAAGATAATCAACCCGGCAGTAGCCGACCAACCTCCAAACCAATACTTGAATGCTCCGGAAAGCATGACAAAAATGGTAAGAAAGATAATGAAGCTGGAGGCAGCAGGTAATTGAAATGCTGAGTAGTCTTTAAAGATTCCCAGGATTAATACTAAAACCAAAATAAATAACTCAATCACCACGAGGTTGAAATGATTCTGATCGAATACCTGCAGAATGGTGGCTCGATCGTAGAAACGCTTGTTCTCCACTTCACGTGAGCGGAAGTTCAGATCAATGTAGTTATCTACGCGTACTTGTTTCTTGCGTGCAATGTCCAGCTTCTTCATGGCGCTGGCGCGGGTTACCTTTACTTTCGATTTTAGTTTCTCATCAATGCGACAAACCACATACTTGAAAATGTCTTTGTTGGTGAGCCAGAAATAAATTCCAAACAAGGCCGACATAATGGCGTATCCTAAAAGCAGACCGCTAACATTAAAGAATAAGTCCTTACCGGTTGAATATTCATTGTTCAGCTGAAAGCTGATGATCTCATAGAGATACGTTCCTAAAAACAGTAAAGGAAGAAAGCTATTATTCAGGGAAAACCTGGTGAATGGCTTGGTCATTGTTCCTACAAAAGAGAACCGATGACCGTCATTGATATAGCTGGTAATGTGGAATGCAGTGGTGAATCCTGCGGTTACCGTTCCCATGATAAAGAAACTGGTAAAGTTGACTTTGTTGAGGTATTCCGGGTCGAGGAATAGGTAAGGAATTCCTAAGTATTTGCCAAAGCTTCCTGTGATCATGGCGAATAGGATGATCCAGCACAGAATTAAAATCTGGTTTCTCCGGAAGTTGTTGAGCAACAGTTGAACCGGGAAAGAATAAGCGATTTTTGGTGCAAGAAAATAGAGACGCCTTAACATAGACACAATCAAGTTACAAGTTAATTGTTTCTTTTGATTAATGGCGTCTGGTTAATTTCAGTAACCGAAAAAGTAGTGTTCAAATGACTTAAAAATCGTAAATCGTACTCCTAAAATTAGATTGAAAATTGCCCAAAGCCTTCACCATTTATAGATCGTCTGCCGGTTCGGGTAAAACCCGGACCTTAGCCAAAGAATACATCAAACTGGCACTTCGCTGGCAATCTGATTATTACCGTCATATTCTTGCAGTTACGTTCGCCAATAAGGCAACTCAGGAAATGAAGGAACGGATTCTTCTTTACCTGGATCAGTTTGCCAGAGGAGAGAAGAACAATCTTTCGGAAGAAGTAAAAACAGAACTGAATTTTACAGATACACAACTCAAAGAGAAAAGCAACGATGTGCTTTCGTCTTTGCTTCATCATTACTCCCAGTTTTCGATCAGCACCATTGACTCGTTCTTCCAACGCGTGATTCGTTCGTTCACGCGTGAAGCGGGATTGCTAGGTAATTTCAGATTGGAGGTTGACAATGACCTGGTCATGGATGAAGTGATTGGCGAATTAATGGATGAGTTGGGTCCGGATAATAAGCAATTAACTGATTGGGTGATTCAGTTTTCGAGAGACCGGTTAGTGGAGGGAGAGAACTGGAATATTACGTATGCACTTAAATCTTTTTCGCAGGAGATTTTTAAGGAGCAATTTAAAGAAGTTGAAGAACAGATTTTGAAGCCCGATGATGAAGGGTTGGTGTACAAGGAGATTCTGAGTACACTGAGTAAAGAGATCGCGGTTTTCGAAAACTTCATGAAGGTACGTGCCCAAAAGGCAATGGAAAGCATTCAACGCAATGGTATTACCGTTGAAGACTTCAGTTATAAAGATCAGGGTACTGCTTATAAATATTTTCAGGAGTTTGCCAGGGGAAAATATTTCTCTGCTGATGGTTCCCGCATTCAGTCTGCTGCGGCAAGCTCTTCCGATTGGGCAGGTAAGAAGGCATACAACTATCAGAAGTTAAAAGATCTGGCGGAAAGAGAACTGATGGCTTTGCTCAACGAGATGATTGAGTACGATGCAAAGAACATTGAACGTTATAAATCAGCAACTGAAGTACTGAAGAATTTTTATGCATTTGGTTTGATCTCCGACATCACACGCAAACTGAAAGCCTACAAGCAGGAAAACAACATCATGCTGCTTTCTGATGCACCTCAGTTTCTGAATGGAATCATTAACAATAGTGATACACCTTTTATCTATGAGAAAGTAGGGTCTTTCTTTAAGAATTACCTCATCGATGAATTTCAGGATACTTCCATTTTTCAATGGCAGAACTTTTTGCCTTTGCTGAAAGAGGCAGGCGATCAGGGACAGAAAAGTTTGATTGTAGGAGATGTGAAACAATCCATCTATCGCTGGCGCGGTGGGGATTTAAGCTTATTGCAAAACGATGTAGCGAACAAGTTTGGTACTGACCAGGTAGAAGTGCTTCCGCTCAATACCAATTACCGTAGTGCAGGTAAAGTGGTTGAGTTCAATAATAATTTGTTTCAAAAGTCTGCCGTGATTGTTCAGCAGGCAACAGAGCAGCCATTGCCTAATGAGGTTTTTGGAGACGTTGCACAGAAAGTATCTCGTTTTCCTGACAAAGGTTATGTGCATATTGAATTCGTTGAAAAGCAGGAAGGTGAAGAATGGCAGGAACAGGCATTAAGGCAATTACCGCATTGGATTGAACAGATTCAGGATAAAGGCGCTGCGCTAAAGGACATCGCCATTTTGGTTCGCACCAATAAAGAAGGGCAGCAGATTGCTAATTACCTGTTGCAGTTCAGAGGTTCATCGGATGCAAAGCCGGGTTATCGCTACGAAGTGGTCTCCAATGAATCGCTGCGATTGGATACATCACGCTCGGTGAGTCTGCTCATCAATGCGATGATGTATCTTAATAACCCGAAAGATGCCATTGCACGAGGACAGCTTGCGTTTGAGATTGCACGTGAAGGTGACTTAGGAAAAATTTTTAACGAGGCTGGAAAGAATAACCTTGCTGAAATTTTCCCTGGTGAATTTTTGCTCAACTTCCATCAATTCAAGCGACTTTCTTTATTTGAATTGACAGAAGAACTGATTCGCATTTTTCGATTGGGTGAGACAGATGAAGAGCTCGCGTATCTTCAGGCATTTCAGGATCTGATTCTGGAGTTTTCTGCGAGGGAGAAAACGGATCTCACATCTTTCCTGGAATGGTGGGAATTATACAAAGACAAAAAATCCATTCAGGTTTCTGCTTCGGTTGACGCAGTAAACATTATCACGATTCATAAAGCGAAAGGGTTGCAGTATAAGTTTGTCTTAATTCCGTTTTGCAACTGGCGATTGAATCACGAAATCAACCCGCTCATGTGGGTGAAGTCTGAACGGGAGCCATTTAAGAAATTAGGATACCTGACGGTCCGTTATGGCAGTACGTTGGAGAAGACATACTTCAAAGAAGACTACGAAAACGAATACACCAAAGCGTATCTCGATAATCTTAATATCCTTTATGTAGCATTCACGCGCGCGGAGGAAGGATTGATTGCTTTTGCTCCGAAGCCTTATGCTGAAAAAGTAAGTACGGTGGGTGATTTATTATATGCAGTGCTTCAGCAGGATGCTTCTTTCACGGGTAGTGAATACAATTCCGGAACGTTGGAGCTTCTTCATAAACCGGAAAAAGAAAACGAATACGCTACTCTTGAACTGAAAACCTATCCTTCTTACAACTGGCGTGATAAGCTGGTCATTAAAAGAGAAGGAACTGAATATTTTGAGCCTACTTTATCGGAGAAGCGGACAAAAATTAACAGAGGGATTCTTGTTCATACGGTATTGTCAAGGATTCAACATAAGAATCAGGCAAAGGATGCGCTGGAGGAATTCTTCCTTTCACATGCATTGAGTGAAGAGGACCAAAAATCGGTCGAAGAACAAATTCATCAAATTCTTTCGCATAAGCAGATGAGCGGTTGGTTTGGTAAAGAATGGGAAGTGAAAAATGAATCGGTCATTCTTTTACCCAGACAAATGCAACAGCGCATCGATCGGATCATGTTCAGTGCGAAGCGAACCGTGATTGTGGATTACAAGACAGGAGAACGTAAAGAAAAAGATAAACGTCAGATGGAAGGGTATGCTTCTGTGCTTGCACAAATGGGTTATCCGAATGTAGAAGCCTATCTTGTTTACCTGAAAGACATGGTTGTAGAGGAAGTGGTGAGTAAATCTAATCTGAGTCTGTTCTGATATGAAGCCTTTCCTCAAAGAAGTAGCAGAATCGATTCTCAGCAAGCATGCCAGACCGGATGTACTGACTCTGGTGTTCCCCAACCGAAGAGCAGCGATCTATTTCCAAAAATATTTTTCGGATAGCCTGACAAAACCTTCGTGGTCTCCACGATTGATTACAATTGAAGAATTCTTTTCATATCAATCGGATTTACGTCAACCGGATCATTTGTCGTTGATCTTCCGGTTGTACCTGGTGTATCAGGAGATCTTAGGCACACAGGAGCCATTTGATCGTTTCTATTTCTGGGGAGAAATGCTGTTGCGCGACTTTGAGGAAGTGGACAAGTATCTCGTGAATGCCAATCAACTCTTCAAGGACCTCAGTAAACTCAAAGAACTGGATGAGTCGTTTGATTATCTGACCGAAGAGCAAAAGCAATTCCTCCGAGATTTCTGGCTGCACTTCGAGGAGAAACCTTCTGAAAACAAGGAAGAGTTTTTAAAAATCTGGAGAAGGCTTCCTAAGATTTACAATTCTTTTTCAAAGTCGCTGAAGAAGGAAGGCTTGGGTTACGAAGGAATGATTCATCGTGAGGTAGCGGAGAAATTAAAAACAGTTGATACAACAATTGCTTCGAATACAATCTTTATTGGATTCAATGCGCTGACCAGCGCAGAAGAAGTAATCCTGAGCAAATATGTGGATGCGGGTGCATCCATTTATTGGGATCTGGATTCGTATTATCTGAATAACCGATCACAGGAGGCGGGACTTTTTCTTCGGGAATACAAAAAGCATCCGGTGCTGAGTAAAACTTTTCCTGCTGAAACCTATTCCTACTTCACAACCGATAAAAAAGAAATCCATCTCACCGGAGTTTCGCAACGCATCGGTCAGGCAAAACTTATCACAGGAAAACTGGAAGATTTATTATCAAGTGGAAAATTTCAGGATGGTAACACGGTAATTGTATTGCCGGACGAAGGCATGCTGCTTCCGATGATGAATTCATTACCAGATTCTCTGGAGACAGTGAACGTCTCGATGGGTTTCCCATTGCGAAGTACGCCACTTTACAATCTCCTTGACCTGGTGATTGAGATGCAGGTGCAACGCAAGGGGCAATCGTTCAGTCACCGGCAGGTGACTGCAATTTTAGGTCACGCTTATTTTCTTTCATTGGCTGGCGATGAAGCGCAGCGGATGAATGATGATATCGTAAAACGTAACAGAGTATTTGTTCCGTTGAACGAACTGAGTGGATTGCAACCCTTCATGAAGGAAGTCTTCAAGGTGGTTGAACCAGGAGAAGCCTCAGCTTATTTATTGAAGATCGTAGAGGAGCTTGGTGCCAGCTTTGCCGACAAACATGGATTTGATAAAGAATATGCTTTTCATTTCCATAAACACATTTCACGATTGCACGAAGTGTTGCAATCGGCCACGCAATCAACGGACTGGAAGGGATTTCAGAAATTATTCAGGCAAGTAGTATTGTCGCAGAAAATTCCATTTAGTGGTGAACCATTGAAAGGATTACAGATCATGGGGGTATTGGAAACGCGTAACCTTGATTTTGAATACGTGTACATTCTCTCCATGAATGAAGGAATGCTTCCCGCTCCCGCGCGGCAAGGTTCTTACGTTCCACATAGTATTCGTAAGGCCTACAGTCTTCCGACCTTTGAGCATCAGGATGCGATGTATGCGTACCTGTTCTATCGATTATTGCAACGTGCGGATCATATTCAATTGTATTACAATACCGAACCGGATATTATCGGCAATGGTGAAATGAGTCGTTATGTGCAGCAGCTTTTGCTGGAGTCGGGGTTGCCGATTCAAAAATCGGTGTTGCATAATCCCGTTCACATTCATGAGGTGAAGCCGATTATCATTCCGAAGACGACAGAGATCATGCGGCAACTCAAGGCATTTCTTAAAAAAGTAGATGGGAGTGCTGCTGATCGGAACCTAAGTCCATCCACATTGAATGATTATATCGAATGTACGTTCCGGTTTTATCTCAAGCACATCGCTAATCTGAAAGAAGCGGATGAGGTGGAAGAAGATCTGGATGCGCGAATCTTCGGGAATCTTCTTCATCAGGTAATGAACTGGTTTTATGAGGAGATCCGGATTAAGAATAACGGAGAAGTAACAGAGAACGATTTTGACGGCATCGATGAACGATTAGATTTTTTGATCACGAAAGCATTCCGTAAGCTTTATCATATGGCGGATGATGAAGAAGTGGTTTATGAAGGACAACGTGTGGTCGTGAAGGAGATTGTTAAAGAGTTCGCCAAGAGGATTATAGAAAAGGATAAAGCCTATGTTCCGTTTACCCTAACGATGCTGGAGGAGACCTTTGCGAATTATATTTCTATTGAAGGAGATAAAGCAGTAAAAATTGGCGGAAACATCGATCGTGCCGATAAAAAAGGTGACGTTGTTCGAGTGATCGATTACAAAACCGGAAAAGATGAATTAAGTTTTGAAAGTGTGGCTTCTTTATTCTCTCATGCGGATAAACGTAATAAGGCCGCCTTTCAAACGATGCTTTATGCGTATGTCTATTATTTACGACAACCAGTAAGCAAGGAACAGATTCAACCTGGGTTATTAAATCGTAAAAATCTCTTTGCCGATAATTTTGTGTTCGGTCACGAAATTGGAAAAGGCAGAAGCAAGACAAGAATTACTGATGCCAAGCCCATGCTGGCGGAATTTGAAGCACATTTAAAAGAAACCCTGAACGAATTATTCAATCCGGCAATTCCGTTCAGCCAGGCTGCTGATAATTCACCTTGCACATTCTGTTCGTACAAAGGTATCTGCTACAGGGAATAGAAAAAGCCACTCATTGCTGAGTGGCTTCGTCAAAGCTTACATGAACCCCTCTCTCTTAACCTTTCACTAACTCAATGTTCATGTGAAGCTTCACTTCGTCTGCTACTACCATTCCGCCTGCTTCAGTCAAAGCGCTCCAGCTTAAGCCGAAATCCTTGCGGTTAATTTTGCCATTCAACTCAAATCCTGCTCTGATATTTCCCCATGGATCTTTAGTTGTTCCACCAAACTCCACATCCAGTTCTACTACTGCGGTTGTTTCACGAACGGTCAGGTTACCCAACAGTTTGTAGCCTCCATTTGAGGATTTTTTCAATACACCCTTGCTGAAAGTAATTGTTGGATATTGAGCGGCTGCGAAGAAATCTTCTGATTTCAAGTGTCCGTCACGATCTGCCTGGTTATGGTTAGTATCGATGCTATTCACGTCAAGGCTGAAATTCACTTCTGCGTTGTTGAAATCATCTCCTTCCGCAAGAACTTCTCCGCTGAATTTTTTGAAGAATCCGGTTACGGTAGAAATAACGAGGTGCTTCACTTTAAACTGAACTTCAGAGTGAGTGCTGTCGATACCCCATTTTGTCTTTGTTAATGTTGCTGTTGCCATAATTGATAACTGTTTATTTTTTGTTTTGTTTTTGTCTCATTGACAATACAAATAAACGGCAACTACAGCTCTCAGGTCGTTGAACTGGATTAAGATGGAGCAGGAGAGTTCTTGAACTAGATTAAGATGGAGGACAGAAAGTGCGAATTTGATCTAATTATCCTTGAAAAGTTTATCAAACAGCTTTTTGCTGATGGAGTAATCCTGCTTTGAGGTGAAATCAAACCCATAATTTTGAGTGCTTTCCAAATGAATAGAGACTTCATCATTGGCGAAAGTGGCACTGTCCAGATTGTTTCTGATCAACTCCAGCAAGTTCGAGAATTGGTTTTTTGCTTCCGTGTTAACTGAATTGTAGGTGGACTCGCCCGTATACGATAAACTTTCTCCTCCTTCTCCATCTCTGCTTCTGGTGAATCCATAGTCGGGTTTAAAACCAACGTAAAGTACAGTGGATTCTGAGCCCTCCTGATACTCGTCTTCGGT
>JBGATZ010000135.1:0-10470 GCA_044228905.1 Cyclobacteriaceae bacterium
CTGCTTTGATTCTGAATTTTTACGAAGAAATCCATGGAAGCTCTCATTGTCTGCTTTACCAATCAGCACGGCATCGAAAAGCTCGATAGGTACAATTAGGGAATCACGTTCTACTTTCAGTCCCTGAAGCAATACCCGTTCATCTGCATTTAAAAGATATACCTCCTTTGATTCCTTCTCTCCCGTTACTTCAAAATTGAACGGAACTTTATCTTCCGCAAAGGCGAATTCACCACGCCAGTTTCCCGATTTCAATTCGTTAGTTTTTTTTCCATCGCACGCCCACACTGATACGGCCCAGATTGCGATAAATCCTATTCTATAAATCACCAATCGTGTGGAAATCGGTTTAATCAGCTTCATTTCTTACAATTTGAAGCAAATATATTAAAGTCTATAGATTTAGTAGATTAATAAAATATTAAAATATTTTAAAATCGTAATCAACTGTAAATAAATTACTTATAAATCTGATTGAGGATTCCTGCCAGCCTAACCCCGGCTCTTAAAACCTGCTCCTTTGCCTTCGGAAGGTTAACGTATCCATATTGATAGCCCAGGTTGCCATCCTTGATAGCGTACACGTCTTTACGGTAAGTCATCGATTCATTAGCCCAATCACGCACGCTGGCCGATTGCCATTGAGTAATTGTTTTAGCATCTGTTCCTATTAATGATTGCGCCAATTCGGTATAACTCAGTTTTGTATCGTCAATCATTTCACTATCCCACACACGATGAAGATTAGATTCACCTCTGAACCATTTCACCTTTACTTTATTACCTCCCTGATCACCGCAGCAACCTACATGCAAAGGCTGATGAATATCGCCCACTAAATGAATGAGCATTTTCAATGCTTCGCGTTCTTTTTTAGGATCCAGCTTATGTGATTTCAACTCCGTGATTAACCGCTCTAATGTCATGATTACATCTCCATTGGGGTTTTTAGGTGACTGATCGTATGTCTTTCCATTTTCAATCGTCACCCAATGCCAATCGGCTGTATAATTGTATGTTGAGTCGGAGCGGATCTCATCCATCCAGGTGCTTGCCATAGCTAAGGATTCGTTTCCGAGAACTGCTTTAATCTTTTTCTTTGCTTTCGCAGATAAATAATAGTCTGCGATCCAACCGGTAGCCCGATGGCCCGTTGCTCCCCATGCCCAACATTCCGATCCTACAAAACAAACCAGCAAAAAGAGGGCAATGAGTTTCTTCATACGTATTGATTAATCCGACCGCAATATTACGCTGAATCGAAATCCGTTTATTCATAAACCCCAACATCCTCAACCTCCGATGTCCTATTCCATTGCGCTCCAATACATGATCGTTGACAAAGGTTCGCTACAGGTGAAACCCATCAGCGATGAACTTTTAAAACATGAATTGGGAGCTTATGGGAATGAATCGGAAAACGGAATTATCACATGGGTCAGAGAGAATGTACTTCATGCTATTGAACTGCGATCAACGAAGGCAGAATCCAATTTCAATACCCTTGAAAACGGATTTGCAGATAACGTAAAGCTGATTAACAAAATACTGACACAATGGAATGCCGTACTCTTACCTACTGCTGCACATCCGTTGATGAACCCACAAACTGAAACAAAATTATGGCCATATGACCATAACGAAACACAGGATATTTATCAACAGCTTTTCAATTACCAATCACACCCGTGGAGTAATACTCAGCGAACTCTTGTACAACTACCATTTAAGAATGATGCTGAATTCGGGAACCTTCACGCAGCCATACGTGCACTCATGCCTCTCATTCCCGCGCTCTCTTCAAGTTCACCTTTGATTGAAGGAAAAAGAACCGGCTACTTGCAATCGAGTCTTTCTTTTCATAAAAACAGTTCACCCCGCATCCCGTCACTCACGGAAAGAATAATACCTGAACCCATTTTTTTCCGCAGGAATTACGAGGAGAATATCTACGGCAAAATCAAAAAAGAAATTACTGACTTTACGAATAGTAATGAGGTAAATATTGTCGATTTTAATTTCAGGGGTGCTGTACCGCATTTCGATAATGGTCGTATTACAATCCGGATGATGGATGTACAGGAATGTCCTGCGGCAGACCTGGCTATTATAACGCTTGTTATTGAAACACTGAAAGCATTGGTTGCTGAGAAATTTGCCCCCCGTGATGATCTGAAAGAAGCATTCACGGATGCCTTGTCTGGTATATTGGATGAAACCGCTCAACACGGGCAAGGCGCAGAAATTTATTCTACCGAGTACTCTTCTTTGTTTGGCATCAACTCTTTCATTACACCTAAAGAATTGTGGAACCACATTTACGATACGCTCACCAAAAGAGGGAATACCGCATTAGAGCGATGGGAGCCTGAACTCTCTATCATTTTGGAAGAAGGAACATTGTCTGATCGCATTCTTAAAGAATTGAAAGGTGATACTTCGGAAGGCTCAATAAAAAAAGTATATCGCGAACTCAGCGATTGCCTTGCTCAGAACAAGATGTTTCTTCCTTAATCGATTCTTGTCCCTTAATATCAGGTCGTTTCGTCAATCACTTTCATTTGCGCATGCTTAAATTGACTATGCATGCAACGCATCAAAGCCTGGATCAGAAGTTTCTTTGGATTCTCACGTTTTGAAACAAACGGGTTTCTATTGCTCCTTCCACTTTTATTTATCGCTGTGTTTTCCGAACCGATTTACAGAGCCTGGTTCACCAGTCAGCCAATCGATGATTCCAAAGATGAGGCCATGCTGGATAGCCTGGTGGCTACCTGGGAATGGAACAAGAAAAAAGATAGTGCAACAGACAAAAGCATCCATCTTTTTCGTTTTGATCCAAACATAGCAACTATGCAGGAGTTTGATTCATTGGGATTAAGTGAACGACAGGCAAAAAGCATTGTAAACTACCGCACGAAGGGCGGAAAATTCAGAATCAAAGCCGACTTGAAAAAAATCTATGGAATTGATTCGCTCTGGTATGAAAATATATATGCCTACATCAATTTACCCGAGCAAAAAGAACAAAAGCAAAGACAGTCCTTTCCTTCAAAATTTGCGGAACGCAAAACGGAAGTATCACAATTTGATCTGAACAAAGCGGACACTGCTGAGTTGATCAAGATCTATGGTATAGGCTCGAAACTTGCTCTCCGGATCACCAAATACAGAGACAAACTGGGTGGATTTGTAACAATGAATCAACTTGGTGAAGTATATGGCCTGGATAGTGCGGTGATCGGGAATCTCCGGAAAAAATCTTTCATCGAGTCAGGTTTTAAGCCTGCGACACTCAACTTTAACCAATCCAGCGAGCAAGAATTAGCAGCTCACCCCTATCTGGGTAAGCAAATAGCCAAATCTATTGCTACTTATCGCTTCCAGCATGGTCCATTCAGATCAATGGACGACCTTGCCAAAATTAAATTGCTGAATGAGCAGGTGCTAGACAAAATGAAGCCTTATTTTACGCTTGAATTGGCAAGTGGAGAACCTAAATAATACCAAGTCCATACTGACTACCTATTTGCGAAGGTTGACCAACCTGTCTGGAAACAATCGTTCGCTTTTTCTTCCCCGTCTGGGAAGCGAACAGTTTATTGACCTTCATGAACTGAGTCAGTTACAAAAAGAAAAGTCATTCACCATCATAGAGGCTCTCATTGCAGACAAGAAAAAAAATGTTTGTGCTATTGCCGATCCGCGAATGGAGGCAGTCAACGAGGCCAGCAAAAAATTAAAAAAATTAAGCCGCCTCGATCAGTTTCTTTTTGAAGAGCGTGGTTCCAGAGATCTTCATGTTGGATGGCCATTTGTAAGAGGCAAATTTGCAGACGGAACATTGGTACGTAGCCCATTATTGTTCTTCCCGGTCTCACTGGAATTGGAAAACAATAACTGGATTCTGAAACCAAGAGAAGATGCCGACATTACATTCAACAAATCTTTTCTGCTTGCCCACTCTTTTTATCATCAGCTAAAGACTGACGAGACATTACTTGAAGAAAACTTTGAAGAAGCAGATCGCGATAGCACGGTTTTCAGAACCTATATCTATCAGCTTTTACAAAAGAGTAACCTGGATATCAATTTCAATCAGGACAACTACCAGAACGAGCTGACCACTTTTAAGTCTTTTAAGAAAGAAGAATTTGAAGAAACGCATTTCAACGGAGAGCTTAAACTTTTTCCTGAAGCCGTACTCGGAATTTTTCCTCAATCCGGATCGTATCTTATACCAGACTACACTGATCTGATTGAGAACAATAAAATCGAAGACCTGGAAAGTTTCTTTTCCGTCCGGTCAGAGAATAAAATCGATGATCAGAATTTTCTTAACCAGGTAAAAGAAGAAAAAGTATTTCCTGCCTTCTCTATGGATGCATGGCAGGAAAATGCACTGAAGGCCGTAAAGCTTGGTCATTCTATTGTGGTTCAGGGGCCTCCTGGAACAGGGAAGTCGCAAATGATCTGTAATCTTATTGCCGATGGCCTGGCGACAGGTAAGAAGATCCTGGTCGTGTGCCAGAAAAGAGCCGCACTCGATGTTGTGTACAAGAGACTATCAGATAATAATATGTCTGATTTTCTGGCATTGGTTCACGACTTTAAAAACGACCGAAAGGATATTTTTCGTAAGGCTGCTCACCAGATCGATCACCTGGACGAATACAAATCGCGCAATAACAGCATCGATGCTATTCAGCTGGATCGTAAATTTCTTCAAATCAGCAGAGGTATTGATCACATTACAGAAGAACTGGAAGAATACAAGAAGACATTATTTGACGAGGAAGATAGTGGCTACAGTGCCCGCGAGCTATATCTTCTTTCTTCGATCAAACAGCCCTCTGCCAATTTTAAACAGGAATACAATTCATTTACCCGTGAGCATACCGAACAATTTCTTCCCAGGTTAAGTCGCTATGCAGCGTATGCAGAGCAATTCAACATACCGGAGCATCCGTGGGCAGAGCGTAAACCTTTTGCTGCTCTTTCGGTTATTGATCTTAAAGTACTAAACAAGTTACCCAGTGAAATAAAAAAATATTTTACCGACCTTCAGCACGAGCTGCACTTAGCTTTGGGTACAAAACCAGACTGGCATCATTGCGAAGAGTTCTGGAAAAATAAATCGCGGGCAAACGAAATGCTGCAACATTTAAATGATGAGGTAGCCTATCATTTTCTGAGATCTCTCTCCTTTTTCTGATGAAAAAGGGGAACAAGACAAGTACACTTTGGCTGGCGAATCTTGCCCGACTGGTAGACGAATGCTTTAAGGGAACAGGCGTTGAGCGAACAATCAAGACAGAACACCTGGGTCAGTTTCAGGCCGCCTTGCAAAAAAGCATGCGAACACGAAGAGGCCTGCTTGGAAAAATGAGATGGGATCTTTTTTCAAAAGATAAACCTCTTATTAAACGAACCCTGGAAGCCAATGATTTAAAAATTAATAAAGCCGGATTCGAAATTCTGGAGAGCAAACTGGATAATCGTCTGAATCTGGAGCACAACCTTTCCAAGCTTCGTGCAAAAACGTGGGTAGGAGAAATTCCTTCCGATTATACTCCGGAGACATTCACAGCGTGGTTTGAATCGGCACAGAAAGGCATTCGCGGAAAAATGATTTTCCAATACATTCGCGGATTGAACAATTTTGTGGATCCTTCCTTTCTGGATATGCGTGGGTTCAATTCGAAGATGGAAAAACTCTTCAAGCCTCTCTATCTGCTTCAACAAAAGAAAAACGAATGGGCGCAGTATCTCACTCTTAACCAGATAGAAAAAATCATCAGCGAGTCGAAATATGCCGAACAGCTGGAGGAAACTGTTCAACGTGATTTTGATGCATTATGTGAGTTCGACAAACTGCATGAGCAGTTTTCCGAAACAGAAAGGGGTGCGATCAACAAGAGCAAAGAGCTGGCCGGAACATGGGAACCAAAAAAACTGGTAACAGCTTTTCTGAATAGTGTATATGCCGCATGGATTGATCACCTTGAAACCAAATTTCCCATACTTCGAATTCCATCTTCCGGACGATTATCAGGTCTTGAGAGAGAACTAAGAGATCTCATTCAACAAAAGGAAAGTATCAGTAACGAAATTCTTCTACTCCGTGCGAGGGAAAAGGTATTTGAAGAACTGGAATTTAACCGGCTGAATAATCGTGTTACTTATCGTGATCTCTATCACCAGCTTACCAAAAAGAAAAAGATCTGGCCGGTGCGAAAGGTGGTGAGTGAATTTGAAAATGAGCTATTCCGTCTTCTGCCGTGCTGGTTGACTTCGCCCGAATCTGCATCTGCCATTTTTCCCATGCGCGAGATGTTTGATCTTGTCATCTTCGATGAGGCGTCTCTGTGTTTTGCTGAAAAAGGCATTCCTGCTCTGTTTCGGGCAAAGCATGCTGTAATTTCAGGTGACATTCAACAATTGCGTCCCAGTGATTTATACACGACCCGATGGATCGAAGAAGATACCGATCAACCCGATCTGGAGGTAGATTCGCTACTGAATCTGGGAAGCCGCTATCTGATGAGCATGACTTTGCAAGGGCATTACAGAAGTCAGTCATTAGAGCTTATTGAATTCTCTAACTATCATTTTTATAAAAACAAGTTAAGCCTCCTTCCTGATCGCAATGCGTTCAACGAAGAAGAGCCTGCGATCAGTTATATCAAAGTAGAAGGAGTTTGGGATAATCAAACCAATCAGGCAGAAGCCAACAAAATTGCCGAATTGGTAGTTGAGAGCTATCGTAATCACCCCGACAAGCAAGTAGGTGTGGTTACTTTCAATGCTCCTCAACAAACATTGATATTGGATGTATTGGAAGAAAAGTTCTCCGCTCATTCAGAGTCTGTTCCCTCCTCATTATTCGTAAAGAATATCGAAAACGTGCAGGGTGATGAACGTGACATCATTATTTTCTCAATCGGTTACGCACCGGACAAAAAGAAAAAGATGTCGGCACAGTTTGGAAGTCTGAATCTGGCTGGAGGAGAAAATCGGTTAAATGTAGCCATTACACGCGCACGCGAAAAAATAATTATCGTGGCGAGCATATTGGCAGATCAACTGAAAGTGGAAGACGCAAAGAATGCCGGGCCAAAATTACTGAAGGAATACCTTCAATATGGATGGCAGGTATCCAATGGGACTAATACTCATTACAAGAAATCCACACAATCAAAATCCAGGCGTGCAGTCTCCATACAATTAAAAAATATCATGCAGGAATTCCTGCCTCACCGTATTGACGCTACCATTGAAGATGAGACAGTGCCTTTTGCCGACCTGGTGGTCAAGAAGGCGAATCAATACACGGGGTTGATCCTTACTGACGACACTCACTACTTCGAAAGTATGTCGGCCAAAGCATGGCATGCACAGACGCCACATCTTTTTGAGCTAAAGCACTGGAAGTACACACTCACTCACAGTCGCCATTACTGGATGGATCCGGATCGGTTCTTCAATGAAGTAGGGAAGTTCGTTTTGTAAGTAAGAACTTTGCATTAGCACTTTTATTTCAACAACTTAGCAGTAATAATCCATAATCCGTGCTGCCCTTTTGAGCAAGAACCTGTCTTCTTTTGAGCTACTTTTCAAAGCGCTGTTCAAGCCGCTGTGCGGATTTGCCATGAAGTACACCCATGATCTGGATGAAGCTAAAGACATTGTACACAATGTCTTTGTTATTACCTGGGAGAAATTTGATCATCTCCCTTCCGATACAAACTATCGTAGCTATCTCTATACGGCAGTGCGAAACCGGTGTCTCAACTATCTGCGTGACAAAAAGAAAAATGTATCACTTGATAATGCAACAGATTTTGAAACCAGTGAGGAATCTAATATCGAGACCAGTGAATTGCAGTTAAAAATTGAGCGGGGAATTAATATGCTACCCGAAAAATGCAGGGAAATATTCGAATTGAATCGCTTTGAAGGGTTGAAGTATGCTCAAATTGCAGACAAACTGGGTATTTCAGTAAAAACAGTGGAAGGGCAAATGTCGAAGGCACTCAGTGTATTACGGGCGCATCTGGACGATTTTTTGCTCCTTTTAATTATTATGTGGATGCCGTAAGGGTGAACCTAAATTAAAGTGTTGTTAATATATTATAGATAAACAGTAGAATAAACCAGTGCCATCAGCGCAAAATGATATTGAAGAGCTAATTACTAAAAGCCTTGCGGGGGAAACTTCACAGGTGGAAGAAAATCGGTTGGCAGAATGGCTGAAAAAAGATTCTGCCAATCAGAAAATCTATGCTCAATTAAAAAAGGTTTTTGAAGAAGGGAGTAAATTTTATACCTCATCGCCCGAAGTGAATGCAATCAACGTAGAGGAAGAATGGTCACACTTTATGAACACTCTTCCAGAGTTGCAAAAAGACAAAATGCGTTCATTAGTTCCTGAAAAACATTCTTTTTCATGGGTCCGAATCGCTGCTGCTTTAGTATTGATGGCTGTTTCTGGTTTTGTGGTCAACTATTTTCTCTCACGCAATAGCGAGGTAATCTTTGAAACAGCTGGCAATTCATTACCTGTCACATTACCAGACGGATCTCAAATCATCCTCAATTCCAATTCAAAATTATCGTATTCAAAATCATTTGGAGAAGGTAGCAGAGAAGTAGCGTTGCAAGGTGAAGCTTTCTTTGAAGTCGCACATGACACCATTAGGCCCTTTGTAATTTCAGCCGGAGTCACGCAAGTTGAAGTGCTGGGCACGTCATTCAATGTATCAGCTTACGATGATCAGAAAGAAATCGCTGTTACGGTAGCAACAGGAAAAGTAAAATTCTCTGTCCCAAAAACAAAAGAAGAAATAAAGCTTACGGCAGGCCAGCGCGGTCAGTTTAATAAAACAGACTTTCAATTGGCCGGCACAATTAATACCGATGTTAATTTCCTGTCCTGGAAGACAAAAAAACTTATTTTTATAGAAAATGATTTACAAAGTGTTGTACAGGCAATAAACAAGGCCTATGGTTCAACAATTACTATCTCAACGGATCTGCCTGCAACGTGTATAGTAACTGTTTCTTTTGAAGGACAAACGCTGGAAGCCGTTTTGAATGTATTAAAATCCACGCTTAACCTGACTTACCAAGAGAGAGAAGGTCGAATAGAAATTATCAGTGCAGGATGTTAGTTCAACAACGGAACCTGTTAAACAACCACAGATGCCTTTCATTTTACAAAGTGTAAAATACCTGCTATGCATCATCGTGCTTTTAGGATCATTCCATCGTTCAGTTGGGCAATCAAAAATCCCGGAGAAAAGAATTACCATTTCTATCTCTAACGTTACGCTCATTGAGGCACTGGATGAAATCGCAAGAAAAAGTGAAATTCCTTTTTCTTATAACCCAAAGAGAATTCCAAGAGAACAAAAAATCAGCTATCAGGCAATTGATCAACCTCTGGAGGTCATATTGATTGATCTGTGTAAACAGGTACGGCTTGAATATGAATTTCTCGAAAACCAGATCATTATTAAACCCGAAAAGAAAAAGGAAAAGCACTCGGAGACTGCGACTTTTAGTGGATATGTTAAAGATAAAAACTCAGGAGAACCACTAATTGGCGCCTTACTTTTTGTAGAAGAGTTAAAGACAGGCACTGCCACCAATGCCTTTGGATTCTTCTCACTTACTCTCCCTAAAAACAGTTATACGATCAGTTCGTCATTCGTAGGATATGCCAGAAAAAAGGAAACAATTGATCTTTATGTGGCTATAGCAAAAGATATTGACTTAACGGAGGAAGTACCTTTACTAGAAGAAGTTGTGATCACGGAACAGGAGGAAGATATAGTTCAGGAAGTTCAGGCGAGCAAAATAGAAGTTCGGCCTACTGTAGTAGAACAGCGTCCTTCGTTGTTCGGTGAGATGGATGTGATCAAATCGCTGGAATCAGTTCCAGGAATAAAGTTACATTCTGACGGGTCTACATTCTATTCTGTGCGTGGTGGAAGTCTTGATCAAAATATAGTGATGATTGATGATGCGTTCATCTATAATCCCAGTCATTTGCTTGGGTTATTTTCTACAGTAATACCCGATGCCATTAACAACATCACGCTTTACAAAGGAGATATGCCCGCTTCTTTGGGAGGAAGAATATCTTCGGTTCTGGACATACGAACAAAAAAGGGAAACGATCAGCGCTTTCAGGCCTGGGGAAATCTGGGATTGATCTCCACTAAATTGGGGGTAGAAGGTCCAATTAAAAAAGACAAGAGTTCATTCCTTCTTACAGCACGTGTATCTCGTCTCAAATGGCTTTTCAGAATTAGCGATTCCGATGTGAGAAAATTTCAATTCTATGACATCACCGCAAAAACCAATGTCAGGTTAAACCAAAAAAACCGGATTTACTTCTCGACTTACTTTGGTGGCGATAATTTTTTTATCAACAATAACGGAATCTCCTGGTCCAATACGGCC
>JBGATZ010000136.1:0-11063 GCA_044228905.1 Cyclobacteriaceae bacterium
CTTCATAAGGATTGTAGTAAAGAAAAGTGGGCCATGTTTCGTCTGAATAAAAATCAGTGGCGTTGCAATCGAGCTGAAGAATCTTCTCCACGTTAGTTTTTTTTACGATCGATCCGAAAATTCCTACCTGACTGGAGCTATACAGACTGAACATGGATTCTTCCGGCTGACCTTTTACCCACTTAGGTCCATCACCTGTGGCTACGGGTGAAATTCCTTTCAGTGACTCTTTGCCATAATCGTCTTGCTTGCGCAACCCTTCATACGCAATTACATTACGGGTGATGTCTTTCTTGTTTGGAAGGAACTGATGCTGATCATCAATTTCATAAGGGTAACAAAGGCGTGCAGCGTTGGTTACATTAAGCATCCATTTGCCTACTGCGTTGGCATAACGATTATCATATTTCACAGTGGGTACCAATGGCCATGCTAATGCAAAGGAGTTCATGAGAAATGCGTAACCCCCGCCATCGGTGATGCTTCCCTGTAATCCATGCACATCATAATCTCCCCATCGTTCTGAAATTACTCCCCAGCCGGTGCGTCCGTCAGCAGCTTTGCAACCCTCAAATGTCCAGTCAATAATTTTCTTGATTTCGAAATCTGTTCCGTGTGTTGCATTTAGACGCGCACCGATATAAGCACCAAACGGCATCAGCAATTCATAGAATCTGCTTTCCTTCTGATTGTGCAATGCACGTGTAGCAGAAATGGCCCCTTTCAGGTAACGTTCATCTCCGTATTTTTTATAGGCTGCATACAATACAAATGCATGGCCACCTGCCACATCCTGCTGATGTGGAATATGGTTAGTCATTCCTTTCATCTTACTGTAGTCGAAATAACTATAGTCATAATTGCCATTGAGTACTGAGTCGGCCTTATAAAACTGATTGGCAATGATGCGCTGCAGACTGTCTGCTCCTTCTACATTAGGATACAAATCGCACAACGCATAAAATAAAACGTTGGGAACAACATCATACCACCAGTCTCTGCCATAGCCACCACCCAGCATAGCTACCTGAGGATTGGTGTTGTTCATCATAATGTTCCAGCCGTTCTCTTTATTAAAGTAGTTCTGTGTCATCTTCACATAATTCACTCCGTTCTGGCTGGTCTTATCTATTCCTACCAGACCTGCGCCCATGATTGCTCCCATGGCATTAAGTGCTTCATGAAATTCTTTGTTGCCTTTTGGCCCCTGGCGCACATCCCCAATCACTGTAAACATTCCAAATGTTTTTTGAGAAACATTGCGCAAGGAACTGTCTGTCCATAGAAAGGGAAGAAACTCTCCTTTCAATGAGGTGTTGAAAGCGTATTGATCAAAATTGATTGCTTTTTCTTTCCAGTCGAGCATTTTGTATGGTTCCGGTTGATCAGGCATTCCTGCAATACGATCGATAGTAATCTGGGAAACGGGTTTCTCTTTTGGCTGGCAAGCCATAGCCAGCACGGCTGCTAATGGAAATAAATAATAGCGAAACTTCATTTGCTTAAGCGGTCAGATTCTTTTACAATGTGTTTGGCAACAGGAATAGAAGCGAGTTGTGCTACGGCAATGATGACCAGCGAATATTTCAAAGCAAATGCTTCTGAAACATATTTGGCTAGCAGAATGAATAATCCTAATCCTATAAGACGACCCAGGAATAAGCCGAACTCATGATTAAAGATGTAAGTAAACTCATTGCGATTTTCAATCTTCGACACCACATCAATCACCCTCATCTGTATCGGGAAGTATCCGATATCGTGTAAAGGTTGAAAGAGTACCTTACAAAGAACAAACGTTATTACACCGATGGCAGAAAAGAGCCATGCATTAACTACCGTTCCCGTTAAGAAAATAACCAGTCCTATAGTGAGGATAGCAATGCGATGCCTGGGTTGGGTGAAGCGGCCAAGCAGATAGAGCATGAATGCAGTTACTAGTCCGCTTATTGCCTGCACGGTACCTAATGAGCTTTCGTTTCCTACTAATCTCATAATCAATATAGCGGGTGCAGTTACCAAATAACCTTGTACCAATCCTTTTAAGCCGGCAAGGCCAAGCATTTTATTCCATAGCGAATGAAATTTGAAATAAACGAATTGCTTTTGAGCAGGCGATCGGAATTTTCCCCGATGAATGACAATGCTCGAGAGAATAGTAAGCCCAAACACAACGAGCGTCACCATTTGATAAGCACGGTTAATGTTTCCTGAAAACCATCCGTTCAATTCTGCTTTACCAAGGAATGCACCGATAGCAAACGGAACAAGAATGCCAGTGATCGTATAGAAGAAGGTTTCGAGGCCATAATAATAATTTCGTGTTTTGTCGGTAGTGGTTTCCAATGCCAGGTAATCGCGATTGGCCCAGAAGAATCCGAATGAGCAGCCCATCAATATTCCTGCTGCTCCCACACCTGCAATGGATAGGCTGTCCAGTGTCATCATCACCAGCATTGACAAACCGCTGAGCAACATGCCAAAACTATAGAGCGTAGAGATTTTCACGCGGCTTAATAGAAACCCATTGACAAAAAATGTAAGAGGAATACCTGCGTACACAGTCAGTTGATAGAGCGCTACTATTTTAGGATCGTTGGAATTGCGCATGATGTAAGCGCCAACAAATATTTCAATAACAGGAATGACAAAAGCATAGATGAGATTGGTGACCAGTAATACGCGCATATCGCGTGGCATGGTCTTAAAGAATTTGAATTCATTAATCAGTTTGGTAAAAGGATTTAATGAATCAGCAGTGTGTGTTTCTTCATTCAGAGGCAACTTGGGTTGCTTCGTCATCACTTCCATTTCAATATCTCTTGATACTTTTTCCATGCTGCTCTTATTTCAGTGTATTTAGAATTTCATTTATTGAAAGATCTGCTCCACAGATCACTTCGTCACTTGCACCGTAATACATCCGGATTCGATCACCTTCTACCAGATGACCATTGGTAAACACTACATTGCCGAAGAAGCCGGTGAGTTCATACGAAGCGGTGGGCTCTACCAGTGGTTGTTCACTACGTGCAATTACTTTCGATGGATCGGTAAGATCCAGTAATAAGGCCCCTAAACAATAGCGATGTTTTTCATTTGCTCCGTGGTAAATCTCCAGCCATCCTTCTTTTGTTTTAATGGGGGCGGCACCAGCACCTACCCGTGCACTATCCCAATAGCCTTTGCGTGACGTGGCAATACATTTATGATTTCCCCAATGAATGAGATCTGGAGATTCTGCGACCCAGATATAGTTTCCTCCAAGCTGTGGACTGCTGGGACGATGCAATGCATAGTATTTTCCATTGATCTTTTCTTCGAAGATGGCACAGTCTTTATTGGCGGGAGGAAGAATCATTCCGCGATGCTGAAATATTTTCCAGTCTTTCGTTTGAATAAGACCAACCCCTACACCGTAAGAAGAAACTTCAGTGAACGTAAGCTGATAAGTGTCTTCTATTTTCACTACCCGGCAATCTTCAATACCGTACGCCTCCCATTTATTCTGACCAAAGATGGGAGCAAAACCTTGAGGTTCATTAAAATGAATGCCGTCTGTACCTACATACCAATCGAAGATGCGATAACGTGGTTAAGACCTTGCCCTTATAGTTGATTACCCGTGGATCAGTCAGATCAAGATTCGGGTCACTTTATCAAACGTATAGATCTCAATTTTACCCGCTTCGTTGTAAACAGGAAAGCTCATTTTACCCACCTGTTGCACGGGTGTTTCAGCAACCCTGAGCAAAAGCCAGATTTTATTGTCATAAGTAAATACGCCCGGATTGAGGAGACACTCAATGTGCATGTCCTGGTGGCTGGGCCGGATATCCGTGGGTTTCAGGATCGGATTGTTTAGAAAAACGCTTAGCTATGTCCATTTATATAATAATTGGCTTTGTGGCCTGAGTACGACATGATTCTGCCGCAAACGATTGCAAGATGGGCTTTGAAGAGCCTTTGGCCGTCCGCTATCTTTTTTATTCCGTTCACCAGGTTGAAAAAAATGCGTTTTTTATAACACAGTGGACAAAGAAGTTACCGGGTGTACAACTTTGACGGGTTTGGATTTAGCGGATTTCATAGGTTTGTCTTGCAAACGATTGAGAGGAGCCTGAAATGAACTTTACCCTTATCCTTTTTGCCTTTAGTAGCCTGCTATCCACGGTAGGAAACTCGCCCTGGCCATATCAGCATATTAATAAGGAGTCGGGCCTATCCAACAGTGCCATTACTGCGGTTTACATGGACAGCCATGATTATGTGTGGTTTGGAAGCTGGGACGGCCTCAACCGGTATGACGGAAGCAGCATTAAGATTTACAAACCGGATGCCTTTGAGAAAAACTCGATTAGTAACAATATTATTCGCAGTTTGCTGGAAGACAAACACGATAATCTTTGGATTGTCACTCATCAGGGGATCAATAAATACGATCGCGATGAAGATCATTTCACGCGCTATTTCAATGAATCGGAGAATCTGCCCTTCACTGAATATAATCTTCACGCTGTTCTGGGGCCTGATTCCAATGTATGGATTAGTCTGAGAGGACAAGGGATAAGCAGATTTGATGATCATCAGAATAAATTTGTGCCCGTGCACATTGAGGGTATCGATCAGCAATGGCTTAAGAATGTAACAGACATGGGGAGTTCTTCCGGATTGCTTTATTTGTTAGGCAACGATGGTAATCTCGTTTGCTCGTTGAATGGCAAAGTGATTTTTACCCGACAGCTTGATCACAAACGAATCAGTTATCACCAGTTCGTTAACATAGCGGGCAAGTATTATATGGCAGTTTCGTCTGTGCAAGGTCAGCTGCTGCTCTATAATCTTACGGCCATTGAAACCAATCCTATAGAAGTAAAGCTTTCGGGCAATCCGTTGTCGTCTGTTTCTGAATCAAGAAATAAGACTGCTTTATGGTTGGGTACAGAACTGGGTGATGTGTATAAGCTTACGATTGATGATGGTGTTCCACAGGCGACCGACATGAACGAATACTTTCCTCAGTTTGTGAAAGCACAGCGGAAAATTTTAACAATCACTGAAACACCTCAAGACATTCTCTGGGTGGGAACAGATGGTGATGGTATTTATAAGTTTTTGGCACGCACCAAACCGTTCAGTTCTATTGTTTCCGGAAATACGCAACATGGAGATATATCAAATAGCATTGTGCGTTCTGTTTATGAAGATACAAGTGGAACACTGTATGTAGGCACACGTGGCGGAGGCTTGAATATTGTCAATGCCTCACGGAAAGAAACAAAAGTAATTAACACCTCACGAGGGTTGAGTAACAACACTGTTTTGTCGATCAACAAAGACCGGAAGAATAATATCTGGATTGGTGTGGACGGTGAAGGAATTGATATGCTGGAAGATCGGACGGGAAGAATTCTTCACTTTCCGCGCGACTTTGAAAACAAAACGGACATCGCTTTCAATTATGTATATGCGATATGCATCGATGCTTTTGGAGATGTTTGGCTGGGAACCAGTGGTAACGGAGTGATTCAGTTGAAAGTGGCTCGTACCCCGAAGGGAACCTATCGTCTGGAACAATACAATCAGATTAGTCATACCGCGTCTACTAATGCGCAGGCAACGATTAATAGCAATATTGTATATGCAATTGTAGAAGAAACACCAAACATATTGTGGTTTGGCACGAGAGGGGCGGGTATCTATCGATACAATTCCCTGGCTAATAAAATTGAAGAACACTTCCACACGGGTTCTGCAGTTCAGAATCGATTGGTGGATAATGATGTATTGAGTCTTCATGTAGCAAAGAATGATGAATTGTGGATCGGAACCAGCGGAGGACTTAATCGTCTGTCTTTACGGGGACGTCCCTTTAATAATGTTTACTATACGCAACGGGACGGACTTCCAAACAACACCGTGCACGGAATCCTCTCGGATAAAAAAGATCGCATCTGGTTTTCAACAAATAACGGGCTGGTGCTATTTAACCCGGCTAAGAAATCATTCAAGAGTTTTGATGGCAATGACGGGTTGCAAAACAACGAATTTACGGATGGGGCTTTTTACAGATCAGCTATCTCCGACAATCTTTTTTTCGGTGGAATCAACGGACTCGATGTGATTCATCCGGAGCGAATGGACACCACCAGCTACTTTGCGAAATTGGTGATCAATGAATTTCAGGTGCACAACATGATGGTTGCGGCTGGTGACTCGAGCCGGATTCTGGAAAAACACGTAGATGCTACTTCAGAGATCGTACTTGCCTATGATCAGAACTTTATCAGCTTTCATTTCACCACGCTCGATTACTGGAACAAACAACGAACTGCCTACGCCTATTTCCTGGAAAACTTCGATAAGTCATGGAATTATATCGGGCAACAATCTGTAGTTAATCTTACTAATATTCCTCCGGGACATTACGTGTTGCATATCAATTATTCTAATGAGAATAATCAATGGAGTGCGATACCAAAAACAATCAATATTCGAGTTACTCCTCCCTTCTGGAAATCAACCTGGGCATATATTTTCTATGTTTTGTTGTTGATTGGACTACAGGTAGGGGTGGTGCTGATTATCCGCCAGCGTGCACGAGTGAAACGTGCTGCCGCAATTGATAAATTCAAGATCCAGCAGATGCAGGAGCTTAATGATTATAAGCTCAGATTCTTTACCAATGTGGCACACGAATTCCGTACACCACTCACATTGATTTTCGGGCCGGTGATTTCACTCATCAAAAAATCCAGTTCTTTATGGGAGAAGAATCAACTCAAAACAATTTATAACAATTCACTTCGTCTGCAAAAGCTAATTGATGAACTGATTCAGTTCCGCAAAATTGAAAGTGGAAAAGAACGACTGGAAATTACTGAAGTAGAGTTGATTTCATTCACACATGAGATCGTGGATTCCTTTCAGCAATATGCAATGGAGCTGGATGTGAATATAGAGTTTGTTCCACCAACCGAATCATTAGTAGCATGGGTGGATTCGCGGAAGCTGGAGAAAGTATTGATCAATCTGATTTCCAATGCTATTAAATACAATACAAAGGATGGTCAGGTAGAAGTGATTCTGAATGTGAAGAATAGTGCGGCAGAGTTCACTATCAGAGATACTGGAATTGGCATTGCAGAAGAAATGAAAGAAGGAATTTTTGAAAGTTTTTTCTCTAATCCCAATCAGGGGAATGCAGTAAATTCAAAATCTGCCGGTATAGGCCTTTCACTTACGCGAAGCCTGGTGCATATGCACAAAGGAACAATTAACCTGGAAAGCCAGAAAGGTAGCGGATCATCGTTCACCGTGTGTATTCCGATTGACCGATCTGCGTATCAGGATGTGGAGACAAAAACAATTCTCTTATCAACCACAAATCTTGCCGAGAAGATTTCACAGGAGTTTGGATTCATATCACCTGTAGAAGAGCAGATTAATGAATCCATTGCTTCGGAGAAGGAATATACCTTGCTGGTGGTGGATGACAACGCCCAGATCATCATCTTGCTTCAAAGCATTTTGTCCGACAAATACAAAATTATTGCAGCAGGTAATGGAGAAGAGGCCTTGCACCTGTTGGAGGAAGAGAAAATTGATCTGGTAATCAGCGATGTGCTCATGGCAAAAATGGATGGACTTACTTTATGTCGTTATATTAAAGATAATATTCAAACCAGTCACATACCGGTTATACTGCTTACTGCTAAGGCAGAGATCGAAGATCGCATTGAAGGCTTGCAGGTAGGTGCTGACTCTTACATTCCCAAGCCATTCCATCCCGAACATTTGTTTATTCGTATTGAGCGATTGATCCGGAACCGCGAACAGATTCGTACACGGTTTGGTAATATGACAGAAGTGGAGTTGGATTCCATCTCCACCGGCATTGGGGAAAAAGATGATGCATTTTTTCTTAAAATCACCCGGTGCATTATGGAGCATTTAAGCGAACCGGAATTTTCTGCAGACATCATTGCGGAGGAGGTGGGAATGAGCAAAACTTCACTTTATAAAAAAGTAAAAGCAATAACGGGTCTTACACCTCATGGATTGATAAAACAATACCGGTTGAAGAAAGCCGCAGATTTGCTGAAGAATTCTAATATGAGTGTTTCGGAAGTGATCTACGAAACAGGATTCAACAGCCGCTCGTATTTTTATAAATCGTTCAACGAACTTTTTCATTGTCATCCAAAAGATTTTGGAGGAGCCAAAGCCGTTTGATTCTTTAGGACTGTTTACATTCTGAATTGCATAGTGAACTTCGAGCCCATGCCTGGAGTACTCTCCACTTTGATTGTTCCATTCAATGCCTGCACTTGCGTTTTTACAAGATATAGGCCCATTCCTTTTCCTTCTACATGCAGGTGGAAGCGTTGATACAAACCGAATACTTTTTCTCCGAATTGAGTTAAATCGATACCCAGGCCGTTGTCTGTAATCGCGATGGTAATAAATCGCTTGTCACTGAAGGTTTCAATTCTGATCGACTGTCTTTCACGATGTGACCTGAATTTGATGGCATTGGAAATCAGGTGATAGAGAATACTTTTGAAATAGCTTTTAATAGTATGAATAGTGGCTGTTTTGATATCCAGTTCGAAAGTAATGTGTTATTGTGCTTTCTCTGATTCAAAAAATTGCTGTAGCTCTCCGATGATCTCGGGAATACTCACAGTTTCCTTCAGATGTTCCCCTGAAGTTTTTACTTCCACAATCTCCGACAGATCAGTAATGACCGAATCAAGTTTTTGAGCTGAAGTTTTCATGTGTTGTCGCACCATCGCATACTCTTCCTGTTTGTGCGCATTATCCAGCAGTTGCACCAATCCCAGCATACTTGCCACCGGGCCACGCAGATTATGTGAAGCAATAAATGAAAATTGAGTAAGATCATTATTTTGTTCAATCAGTTGAGCTACGAGTTTATTCTTTTCTTCTTCTGATTCGTGACGCTCGGTGATGTCTCTGAAATTCGAGACAATTCCTTCGATAGCCGGGTTATGCAGCATGTTGGTCATTACACCCTCTACCCATACATAATGACCTTTCATATGTTTCTTGCGGAAGGTAAGGAAATACGGACGACCCGGATTGTTTAATATCTCCTGCTGGATATTGTCTACAAACGTACGATCATCGGGATGAATTGTATCGATAAAGCTTACTTCGGCAGGATCCGTTTCGTTAATGCCTAATATTCTGCGAGCAGACGGACTGGAATAGATCATGTGAAACTGCGCATCACGGATGACAATGGCATCATAGCTGTTTTCAAGAAGGCCGCGAAACCGGCTCTCGCTTTGAACTATTTTTTCTTCTGTTTTCTTTCTTTCGGTTACGTCCTGCACCAATGACATAATCGTGATTACTTCACCAGCTGCATTTTTCAATACAGAGTTAAACCACTCACACCAGATCACCGTTCCGTCTTTGCGCACATTCCGGTTCAGGGCATGATTGCGTTCTACCTTTCCGGTTGTGAGTTCATTTGCTACCTGCGTTGTGCGTTCTTGATCTTCTACATAAATGGTAGCCAGGCCGTTAATTTCTGTATGGCGGTATTCCTGATCACTCCATCCGAAAATTTCTTCCGCCCTTTTAGAACACGAGATCATCCTGAACTGACTATCCCATTCAATAAAACCCAGTGGAGAATTTTCCATATGAAATAACAGTCGATCGTGTGCAGCACGGTGCGCTGATTCGGCTTGTCGTTCTTCTGTCACGTCACGCATATTGGAAACAATGCCTTTGATCGATTCATCATGAAGCATGTTTGTCACAATACCATCCAGCCAGATATAGTGCCCGAGCTTGTGAAGGAAGCGGTAATTAACATGAAACGATTTTCCCGGATTGGAAAGCACTTGCTGCATGATCAACTGACTCGCAGGAAAATCTTGCGGATGAATGCCGCTGAGTACCCCAATATTTTCCAACTCTTCTGATGACCATCCCGTGAATCGATAATAGTTTGGACTTCGGTAAATCATCTGGAAGTGCCCATCAAACAAACCGATAAGATCATTAGTGTTTTCAATAAGTGCACGGAATTTTTTTTCATTGCGGAAGATTTCTTCCTGGTGCTGTGCGGCTTCTTTTTCGTGCTGTTGTTTTCTCAACGCACTGACCACTGCATTGGGGAGTCGTTGCAGGCGGTCTTTAAGTATGTAATCTTCAGCTCCACTTTTTAAAACAGTAACTGCAAACCATTCGGCAACTGTAGCAGTAACCAATATGAAAGGAGTTGATAATCCTTTTGATCTGACAATCTGCAAAGCTTCCAGGGAATCAAAGCCTGCCAGCGAATGATCAGAAAGAATAATGTCCGGCTTAAATGTGACTAGCGCTTCTGCGAATGCTTCACGATCATCCACGCTGAGAAAATCAAAGGAGAGACCGCCCTTCTTTAATTCTCTTTTGACAAACTCTACGTCATCCGGAGAATCTTCCAGATGCAAAATTCTTATCCTTTCCATGACCTGAATAACAACCAGGCTCCAACAGGCCGGTTATCACGTATTGTAATTCTAAAATTAGCAGAAATTGAAAGGCGAATGATCAGATTTGACGCAATCTTTTATAGTGCGGGAAAGGATGACGAAAATTCCTTTAAAAAGTTAAGTTAGGTTAAATTTCTAAGTGTATTACCTACGTGATTATACGTATAACAATATTAAAATCGCTGCGAATTGTAACGTGCATGAACCGGTTTATCCATTATTCTTAATCGTCAGCCATATAAAATAAAACGCAAGTAACATAATGGGGATGGCTCTGATTATTATTGGAACCAATGTGACTAAATACTTAGTCCCTGTTATCCATGAATAGATAATGACTATTAATGCAATTGCTATTACTGAACCCCCGGATGTAAGAGCCCTCATGTATCCTTGATGACCCAGGTTAAATGAATAAAAAAGAATTCCTAACAATGAAAACGCACTTCCTATCCAGAGTATTTTTGGCAATATCGTCCAGGAAAGTAATTCTTTGAATCCTGTTTTTTCGTCTTCCTTACATGGTATTTCTAAGATTCTGAATGA
>JBGATZ010000137.1:0-10383 GCA_044228905.1 Cyclobacteriaceae bacterium
AACGACCGATACTTTCTTGTAAAGAATAAAAGGTCAACATTAAAAATATTCGAAGATCAAAAGCCGGAATTGAAAAAATTTATACGTGAGAATCACCTGAAATTTAACAATGACAAGGCGAATAGTATCAGTAAGGTTGCAGCATTCTACGATCAATTAACTCATCATGAAGGTTAAATTTCTTTCCCTCTTCTTCAGTTTTTTAGCTTTCAGCACAGCATATAGCCAGGAGAAAACAATTTCCCTCAGCCTTAGCAATGAACGCTTTTCGGTATTGGTGAATAAAATAGAGGAGCAGACTGCTTACCGGTTCTTTTATCATGCGCCATGGACCGATAGTCTTTCCATCACGTTAAACGTGACCAATGAAAAAATTCCCGTTGTACTCGAAACGGTGTTGAACGGAACTGATCTGCAATACGCTATCGTAGACATGGATATCTACGTCATTAAAGGCCGGCAGCTTTTAACCGAGCTCCCTCCTAACTTTTTCAATGATGGAAAAACTTCCGGCCGCTCAACGCTTAACAACTTCGACTTTAGTGAATTTGAACGACAAGAGAAGTTACGGAAGCAGGCGGAAGAGCGCCTTTATTCCATCGGTTCAAAAACGAAAGATCTCACAGGAACAGCAACACTAACCGGAACAGTCAAAGACATTAAGTCGGGAGAGATCATTGTAGGTTCATCCGTATTTGTCGAGAATCCGATGATTGGCGTTTCGACCGACCCATTCGGACATTATTCCATCACTCTCCCGAAAGGAAGACATACATTAAAAATCAAAAGCATTGGAATGAAAAATACCGTTCGCCAGATCATGCTTTATGGCAACGGCAAGCTGGATATTGAAGTAGAGGAAGATATTACTCCGCTTAAGGAAGTACTCGTTCAGTCAGACAGAGACGTGCGTGTGATGAGCCTGCAAATGGGCACGGAGAAACTCGACATCAAAACGATGAAACAAATGCCCTTGGCCTTGGGTGAAACGGATGTAATGAAGGTAATTCTCACTTTGCCCGGAGTTCAGACGGTTGGTGAAGGTACCGTTGGGTTAAATGTTCGCGGAGGAGCCACAAATCAAAATCTCCTTCTCTTCAATGATGCTACTGTTTATAATCCATCTCACCTGTTTGGATTCTTCTCTACTTTCAATCCGGATGTACTGAAAAGCGTTGAACTTTACAAAAGCGGGATCAATGCTGATTATGGCGGTCGTTTGTCTTCCGTATTAGATGTTCAGGCACGGGAAGGAAACCTGAAAAAGTTTTCCGGCTCGGGAGGAATCAGCCCGATTACAGGAAGGCTCACTTTAGAGGGACCGATCATTAAAGAGAAAACCTCCCTGCTGGTGGGTGCCCGGTCAACTTATTCTGACTGGATTTTAAAACGACTGGATGATCCTGATCTGCGAAAAAGTAAAGCTTCATTTTATGACCTGACTGCAACACTCAGCCATAAGATCAATGAAAAAAATAATCTATTTGCTTCCGGATATATGAGTAGCGATAAATTCCGTCTAAGCAGTGACACCTCTTACAGTTACAGCGACCGCAATGCCTCACTAAAATGGAATCACGTCTTCAATTCTTCTCTCTTTGGCACACTTACGGCAGCAGCCAGCCAATATAATTATTCGATAAAAAGTGAGTTGAATCCAGTGAATGCATTCACTATGGATTTTGCAGTAAAACAAGTGAGTGGCAAAGCTGATTTTACTTATCTACTTAACAGAAAACACACATTAGATGCAGGTGCCAGTGTGATCAGGTATGGCATCACACCCGGAACACTGCAACCAAATGGAGCTGAATCAATCGTTACACCGGATGTTCTTCAAAATGAACAAGGCCTCGAAAGTGCCATTTACATCTCCGACAATTTTGAAGTTAGTCCAAAGCTCTCCCTCTATTTTGGGTTACGTTACTCCAACTACAATTACCTCGGAACAAGAGATGTTTATCAATATGTTTCCGGTGCTCCCCGTACGGAAGCAAATATCATGGATACATTAACTTATGGCTCGGGCAAATCCATTACGAACTATCATGGACCTGAGCCTCGTTTCTCACTCCGCTATATTACATCAGGCACTTCCTCGGTAAAACTGAGCTACAATCGGATGAGGCAATACATTCAGATGTTATCCAACACCACAGCCATTACTCCTACCGACATCTGGAAATTGAGTGACACCTACATCAAACCTCAAACAGGAGATCAGATATCAATCGGTTATTATAAAAACCTGAAAGGAAATACTATTGAAACTTCAGTAGAAGCTTATTATAAAACCATAGACAACACCGTAGACTACAAAAACGGTGCAGTGCTTTTACTTAACCATCACCTGGAAACCGATGTATTAAACGCTCAAGGGAAAGCCTATGGATTGGAATTCCTTATCAAGAAGTCATCTGGTAAATTAAACGGATGGATCAGTTACACGTATTCACGTTCTTTCCTGCGCACACGCAGTGACTTCTCTTCGGAAACAATTAATCGTGGTGAGTATTATCCAAGCAGCTATGACAAGCCTCATGCCGTGAATTTTATTGGCAACTACAAATTCAGCCGGAGAATTAATTTTTCTCTAAACCTTATTTACAGCACTGGTCGCCCGATTACTTTACCGATTGCCAAGTACGAACTGGAAGGTTCAAGCCGCGTATTCTATTCTGACCGTAATCAATACCGAATTCCGGATTACTTCCGTTCTGATATCTCTTTGAATGTGGAGGGAAATCACAAGATTAAGAAACTTGCACATAGTTCATGGACTTTCGCAATCTATAATCTTACAGGAAGAAGAAATGCCTATTCTGTTTACTTCGTTTCACAAAAAGGGGTGATCAACGGATATAAACTTTCAGTATTTGGTCAGGCGATTCCTACAGTCACTTACAATTTCAAATTTTAAGAATGGAGCGATACGGGAAATTCATATCAGGCATTAAGGCAACGACACTTACCCTTGTGTTGATTGGGTGTGTTGAGCCCTATCATGCGAATATTCCCGATTCGGATGTAAATGCACTGGTTGTAGAAGGCTTTTTAAACAGCAGTGAAAATAAAGTAGCAGTAAAATTATCCAGAGGGGTAAATATCGGAGATGATAACATTGCTCCCTCCGAACAGAATGCAAAAGTTACGCTGGAAGAAGAATCGGGTAAATCATATGAATTAAAAGAAGAAAAAGGCAATTACTCATTATCAGAAATAACACTCAACGCTTCTGAAAAGTACCGTATTCATATCATCACAAAAAACGGGAAAGAATATGCTTCTAATTATATCTTACCAAAACCTTCTCCGCCAATTGATAGTGTAGTGTGGATACCAAGTCGGGAGGGAGTTACCATCGAGGTAAATACACATGACCCGGGTAAAAACACGGGATATTATCAGTGGAGCTTTGAAGAAACCTGGAGCTACACCTCCATTTTTTACTCCTACTTTAAGCTCGTAAATGGTGTTGCTTATCCGCGAACCGCTGAAGAGAATATCTACTACTGCTGGAATACCAAACCTTCAACTCGAATTGCCGTGGCATCCACCGTTCAATTTGATGAAGATCGTGTAAGCAGATTCCCTCTGCAGTTCATTCCCAAGGGAGACAAAAGGATCGAGCGTGTGTATAGCATCATAGTAAGGCAAAGAACTATTGATGAGAAGACTTACAACTATCTGAAGCAGTTAGAAAATACTACTGAAAACCTGGGGGGATTATTTGATCCAATGCCCTGGCAGGCGGAAGGAAATATTCGTAATGTGAATGATCCTGGTGAAGCCGTTCTTGGATATTTCAATGCCGGAGGATTACAAGAGAAACGCATCACCTTCTCTTCCTATGATTTCCCTTTTTATCTTCTGTCTCCAAGGCCAACTAACTATTGTGAAAAGAAAAATGTCGCTTTTGGTGATTTACACAACTACTCAGACAGACCGTTAATTATGCTGGAAGGCAATCCACCTACGGCTTACTCTATTGCTGAAATAGGTTGTGTGGACTGCCGAACTTTAGGAGGAACAAACAAAAGACCAGATTTCATGCCACGACCATGAGTGTTGCTAAAAAAATAGTGATATCTGATTTCGCGCATGTGCCAAAAATATTTGGGCATGCCTTATACCAACTTGGTCCTTTTCTATTCCTAATTATTACGTTTGGATGTGTCGAGCCTTATTTTCCTGAAGCTTCGGAAGAAGTTGGAGATATTCTTGTGGTCGATGGCTTTCTTAACAGCACCGAACAAAAAGCACGGGTTAAATTGTCACATGCCACATGGCTGTACAGCGATAGTGCTTTCATTCCTGAAAAAAATGCGGTTGTGTTTTTGGAAGAGGAGAATGGCAATTCTTACCCGCTAAGTATGACGGGAGTAATCTACGAGGCGAGCAATATAAAAGTGGATAATTCAAAAAATTACAGGCTTTACATAAAAACAAAGAACGGGAAGGAATATCGCTCCGATTACATTCAGCCAAAACCCGCACCCGAATTTGATAGTGTAACTTGGAAGCCAAGCCCTGAAGGAGTTACTATTTATGTCAATTCTCACGACCCGAAAGGATCCACACAATACTATCAGTGGTCCTATACGGAAACCTGGGCATACACGTCAGAATACTATGCTTCTTATAAACTTGTAAATGGATTAGTGTACCCCTTGAAGGAAAGTGAGATTTTCTATTATTGCTGGAAAACACTGGAGTCAACAGAAGTTCTCACCACCTCCACTACGCAGTTGTCAGAAGATCACGTAAGCAATTTTCCGATCATCTTTATTCCAAAGGGTACACAGCGATTAAGCAGAGCTTATAGTGTTTTAGTAAGACAAAAAACCCTTAGTGAGAAAACATATAATTATCTGAAGCAACTGGAACGCAGTACAGAAAATCTGGGCGGACTGTTTGATCCAATGCCCTGGCAGGCAGAAGGGAATGTGCGCAACATCAATGATTCTGATGAGCCTGTATTGGGCTATTTTAATGCCAGCAGTGTGCAGGAAAAACGGCTCACCTTTAGCATTCATGATTTTCCAACTTATTTATATGCTCCGGTTCAAAAGATTTGTGATGCGGATACCATCCTCACGAGAAATCTTTATAAATACGGAGATCGGATATTGATTGGTGAGGTCGGAAGCCCTCCTTTTGGTTTTACTACATCTGAAATCGGGTGTATTGATTGCAGGATATTAGGTGGAACCACAAAGAAGCCTGATTTCATGCCATGATGAGCAACAGTAAAAGAAGTGTTAATATTTAAATCGGGAATTGTGCCAGAACGAGTTTTTCTTTTCTTCAATCGAACAAAGTATTTTTTCTTACTAGCCATTGCTTTTGGATGTGTCGATCCCTATGCTCCTCCACTGGTGAAGAGTACCAGCAACATACTTGTGGTAGACGGATTTCTCAGCAGTTCGTCCAATTCCGCTATTGTAAAATTATCACGTGCCATCTCGCTTTCAGATGATGTATCTTTTCCGAAAGAAGGAAATGCATTAGTGTCAATAGAAAGCATGAGTGGTGCTACATTTAATCTCAATGAAACCAGCCACGGCACGTATGAGATCTCAGGAATAAATGCAAGCACTGAAGAGAAATATCAACTTCATATCCAGACAACCGATGGAAAAGACTATCGGTCTGATTACATTCAATTAAAGCAAGCCCCTCCTATTGATAGTATTACCTGGGAGCCGGACGCGGAAGGAATTACACTTTTTGTGAGTTCACACGATCCATCTGCTAAAACACATTACTACCAGTGGGTGTACAAGGAAACGTGGGAATATCGGTCGGCCTACGGATCCAATTACTATCTTATTGACGGAGCAGCGGTGCCAAGACCCGAGAGTGAAGGCATTAATATTTGCTGGAATTCTGAATTATCACCTAAAATTCTGATCAACTCAACTTTAAAACTGAGTGAAGATCGGGTGAACAAATTTCCACTGACTTTTATCCCCCGCGCCCCCGCGGAGCAACCAAGCTCTCCAGAAAATACAGCATCCTTGTTGAGCAAAGAGCCATCTCCCAGGAAGCTTTTAATTTCTGGACACAACTGCAGAAGTCTACTGAAAACCTCGGTGGATTATTTGACCCGCTTCCGTCTCAGGTAACGGGAAATATTACCAATACAGCAGATTCATCTGAACCTGTATTGGGTTACTTCAATGGAGGAAGCACGACAGAGAAAAGAATCTTTATTGACTTTTACGATTTGCCCAGCTATCTGCTTTACTTTCCTCCATCTGCCTGTTCAACAGACAGCATACCATTGAACAAGCTGAAGGATTATCCCAACACAACTTTATTAATAGCGGGTTATGGAATTGTACTGGCCGGATACCTTACTTCAACAGTAGGATGTATTGATTGCCGGTACTACGGTGGAACAACAACCAAACCCCAATTTTGGCCATGAGAAAAATGAACAGGTTAATTTATTTCCTCTTGCTTTTTGGCTGTAGCTTTTCACTTCAGGCTCAGAATGTAGCATTGGATTCGCTATCGAAAAAATTTGATAGATACAGGAAGCAGTCCCTGCAGGAAAAGCTTTATGCTCATCTAGATCGTACGCTCTATCTCACCGGTGACGTGATGTGGTTTAACGTGTACTATGTAGACGGGAGTTTTCATCGTCCGCTGGATCTCAGTAAAGTGGCCTACGTTGAAATCATCGACCTGACTAACCAATCTGTACTTCAGACTAAGATCAAATTGGAAAAAGGTGAAGGAAGCGGATCATTATTTATTCCTGCATCATTAAGTTCAGGAAATTATACATTTCGGGCATATACCAACTGGATGAAAAATACCAGCCCGGATTATTACTTCCACCAAAGCTTTACCATTGTTAATCCGTTCATTAAGCTCGATAAGGAAGTTACCTCAGCAAAAAATCAACCTGCTTATTCTGCACAGTTTTTTCCTGAAGGCGGAGATCTGGTAAACGGAATTAAAAGCAAGGTAGCCTTTCAGGTTACCAATAAGAATGGCGCAGGAATTGATTTTAATGGAGCTTTAGTAAATGAAAAAAATGACACATTAGTTCGTTTCAAGCCTCTAAAATTCGGAATTGGAAATTTTGACTTCACCCCTAATTCATCGGAGAGTTATCGCGTGATCGTCAGAGACGTAAAAGGCACTAACCAATCGTTTCCATTAGTTCAAGCAAAGGCGGGTGGAACAACCCTGCGGCTGGAGGATATTGCTGATGAAATCAATATCGAAGTATCCCGCTCTGATGATGAAGGCGCGCCAATTGTTTACCTCTTCGCACATGCACGCCAAATTACAGTAAAGGCAGAAGCCAAGTTCCTGCAAAAGGATAAAGCCACTTTCAAAATTAAGAAGGATGAGCTCCCTGAAGGCATTACACAACTAACGCTGTTTGATGATCAGCTTCGTCCGCTGGCCGAGAGACTATACTTTAAGAAGCCGAAAGCACGATTAAATCTGACGATTCAAACGGCTCAGCGCTTTTACGATCAACGGCATAAGGTAGTTTTAAATCTGAACTCAAGTGAGAATGCCTCGTTCTCTGTCTCTGTTCATAAAATAGATTCCATTTCCTTCCTGAAGCAACAAGGCATTACTGAATCCTTTTGGCTCAGTTCAGACCTGGCCGGAAAAATTGAATCGCCTGAGTTTTATATGAGTGATGACGCCCTTGCCGTACAAGCTGCGGATAATTTAATGCTCACACACGGTTGGAGAAGATTTAACTGGAAGAGTGTATTGAACAACGAGATTTCATCTGCTTACATACCTGAATATCGTGGTCATCTGATTACAGGTAAAATAATAGATACCGATGGAAATCCGGCCAAAGGAGTTACTACTTACCTTTCTTCTCCAGGTAAGATCATCCAGCTCTATGGATCACGAAGCAATGCCAATGGTGAAATTCAGTATGAAGTGAAATTAACCGGGGAAGAAAAAATTATTGTTCAGACGGACATCACGAAGGACAGTACTTATCGTTTTCAGATCAATTCTCCATTCTCTGAAAAACACTCAACCTACCCAATTCCCGCTTTTAATTTAACGTCTTCAGTCGCTACCCGATTGCTTAATCAGAGCATTGGTATGCAGGTTCAGGATATTTACTTCAGAGATAAAATCAATCGATTCGCTGCACCTTTTAAAGACAGCATCTCATTTTACGGCAAGCCGGATGAAACTTACAAACTGGATGACTACACCAGATTCCCTATTATGGAAGAGGTGATGCGGGAGTATGTACCTGGTGTGCTCGTAAGAAAACGCAGGGACGGATTTCACTTTATTGTACTGGACAAAGTAAATAATACGGTATTTAAAGAAGAACCACTTATTCTCATTGATGGAATGCCCGTGTTTGATGCAGATCGTATTATTGAATTCGATCCATTGAAAGTTAAAAAACTTGAAGTACTTGACAGACAATATTACCTGGGTCCTTTGACTTTTAATGGTTTGGTGAGCTATTCTACTTATACCAATGACCTGGCTGGCTTTCAGATTGACCCCAAAAGTCTTAGTCTGAATTATGAAGGCATTCAGTTACACAGGCAATTCTATTCTCCTCAATATAAAGATGAGAAGCAGGTGAATAATCATTTACCCGATCAACGATATCTCTTATACTGGAATCCCGCCATAACCATTGAGAAAGGAAAATCGATTCCGGTAGAATTTTATACCTCGGATGTAAACGGAACATTTCAGGTAACTATTGAGGGCATGTCGAAAGACGGTGCAACGACCAGTTCTTCGCACACGATTACAGTGAACAAACAGAACAACTAAATTACATCCGCTTGTCTTTGCGCTGAAAAGAAACAATCTTCGCTAAAAATTTTTCTTTTGTGTCTCCTTCGCGGCTAGCAGTTAAAATACTTTTCTTCCTGAATGGATTCATTCATGCCAATTACTATTCAAGGTTGCCTCATATCCAGGATGAATTTGGCATTGATTATGGAACCTTAGGGTTAGTATTACTATCCGCTTCCATTGGTGCCTTATTCGCTATGCCATTCACCGGATGGATGATCATCCGCAATGGAAGTCGCAGAGTAACCATTTTTGCCGCCTACTTTTATTGCGTCATGGTTCCGTTCATCCCCCTAATGCCAGATGTATGGGCACTAATGACGTTATTTTTTATCATTGGGATATCTACCGGAATGATGGATGTGGCCATGAATGCACAAGCTGTATTGGTGGAACAGGAATTAAAAAAACCAATCATGACTTCTTTTCACGCACTATTCAGTGTAGGTATGATGATTGGTGCGCTCTGTGGATCTTTCTTTTCCAAAATGGATACAGGTTTGTTCTTTCATTTGATGGCGATCACTACTGCGAGTTTAATTACTGTATTTATTGCCCGATATTATCTGATTCACGACAAGCCATTAAATAAAGATAAAGACACGCCAGCCTTTCGTTTACCAAATGCAGCTATGGTCAGTATTGGAATTATTGCGTTCTGCTCGATGCTGGGAGAAGGTGCCATGGCGGACTGGAGTACCAATTTCATGCAGAACATCTCACATGCGGAAAAGGCCATCGCTCCTCTGGGATTGTCCGCTTTTGCTTTAGCAATGACCATCGGTCGAGTTTTTGGAGACGGAGCGCGGTTAAAATTTGGTGACCGCTCTTTGATGATAGCCTGCGGATTGATTGCTCTGGTAGGGATTACCATCTCCATTACTTTTATTCACCCCATTGCTTCAATTGTTGGATTCTTTATTGTAGGTATTGGTTTATCTGTAATTGTACCTATTGCTTACAGTATCGCGGGCAGCACCAAAGACCTTCCTCCAGGTGTAGGTCTGGCAATGGTAACAACCGTTGGCTATTCCGGGTTTCTATTTGGTCCTCCTATTATTGGCTTTCTTGCGAATTCGTTCACGCTGCGTTATGCGCTGATACTTGTCGGGATTTTATTTGCCGTAATGAGTGTTCTGAGTGTACGTTATAAATCTTAATTCAATCATGGAAATCAAGCATCAATTGAACGGAACGAAAGGCTTGTTCTTCATCGAACAGGACAGCAAAAAAGTAGCCGAGATGGAGTATACCCAGGCTGGAGAACATCGCATGATCATCAACCATACCGAAGTAGCGGATGAACTTCGGGGTAAAGGTGCAGGTTTGCAGCTTGTAAAATTTGCAGCGGATTTTGCCCGGAAGCACAAAATGAAAATATTTCCACTATGCCCTTTCACGCGATCTGTATTCGAAAAAAAAGCGGAAGAGTTTGCTGATGTCTGGGATCGCTAATTTTAAGTATGCCAGTTATTCCCTCCCTTTATAAGTCGCCCTTCTATTTATTCAACGGTAATATAGAGACCATCATTCCCAGCATTTTTAGAAAGATAAAAA
>JBGATZ010000138.1:0-10378 GCA_044228905.1 Cyclobacteriaceae bacterium
AGAATTGGCAGATGATAAATCAATCAGTTTATCAAGATAATACCGTTGTAAATTTCTTCTGTAAATGGTAATGGTTTCATTGCCTTTGAGTTCGGTCCACATTACTGCATCAATGTCGTCAAGATAATCCGTCAGGCGATAAACTTTATTTCCATACATCGCTTCTGCTGCTCCCATTTTTCCAAGCGTATTTATACTTAACATCGAGTTCAGTACAGTTTCCTGTGAGCGTCCCGCAATTTGGAGAGGTGACTGACCTGTTCGCGCAAGTATTGCACTATCTAACAACCATTGTGGGGTAGTAAAAACATGGCGCGTAACAAAATCGAGTGCCTCTAACTGTACACTTATCGGCACAGGTTGAAAGATTGGTCCGGGCTGTTCGGCTGTTTTGTTGGTCTCTAATGTTCCACCGAAATAAGCAAGTGCATGTTCGATGTAGTAATCAAACTGTGTGATTAATCCGGTGTAGATATGATTCAGATTTCTATAACCTTCGTTTTTGGTGTACGTCCAGAAAAGTAACCGGGGAACAACACGCTGAAGATTTCGTATTCCATATTCACCAGCCTTCATGGCATTATCTCCGATGTCTTCCATCTGAACACGAGGGTCATCGGTAGAAAATTCAGAGCCATACCAAAGGCGACTATCTTTCATCTTTTCAATAATTAATTTGTTAAGATGCGTGATTTCTGATTCTGCGGTTTGGTATTGAGGAAGCAAGCGATAACCATATTCAATTGCCCATAAATCATAATCACCGATTCTGGCGATTAACCCTTTTTCGCTTATGCTGTCTTGTGGTTGTGCTACATAATTGAAACGGGCATAGTCCATGATAGAAGGAGCAATGCCATTCACTTCCAGCCATTCGCGATCACGCAATCGTTCAACAGGTACGGTAGAACTCGATCCAAAATTATGAGTGAGTCCTAATGAATGCCCCACTTCATGGGAAGCAACTGCGCGAATCAATTCACCCATCAGGTCATCATCAAACTGCATCTTTTGTGCACGCGGATCAATTGGCCCACATTGTACCATGTACCAGTCGCGAAGGATAGACATCAGGTTATGATACCAGTTGATGTGGCTTTCAAGAATTTCTCCGCTTCGTGGATCGGTAATGATCGGTCCTGCAGCATTGGCAATAGAGGAAGGTTTATAGACAATAGCAGAGTGCCTTGAATCTTCAAGACTCCAATCGGGATCTACTTTTGGATCAGGAGCTTCCCGCGCCTGAATAGCATTTTTGAACCCGGCTTTTTCAAATGCCACCTGCCAGTCGTTGATCCCTTGGATCAGGTATGGCACCCATTTTTTGGGAGTCGCGGGATCAATGTAATATACAATTGGTTTCTGGGGTTCAACCAGTTCACCTTGTTTGTATTTTTCACGGTCTTCCGGTTTTGGCTCCAGTCTCCAGCGTTTAATATAATTGACAATTGTTACTCCCTGCGGATTGGCATCGTAATCGGTGTACCGTTCAGTAAAGTATCCCACTCTTCGGTCAGCAAAGCGCTTGCGCATCGGCTTTTTGGGAAGTAATACCAGCGAAGTATTTAGTTCAACAGTAAAACTATTATCGCTCCCTGATTCTGAGTAAGTTTTAATAGTTCTGATTTCAAGATTCAATGGAAATGAATTGATGTCTTTAATGTATGAGGTGTTGGACATCAGGCTG
Organism: Cyclobacteriaceae bacterium; assembly: GCA_044228905.1. Taxonomy (GTDB): domain Bacteria; phylum Bacteroidota; class Bacteroidia; order Cytophagales; family Cyclobacteriaceae; genus ELB16-189. Next base: position 1,688 of record JBGATZ010000138.1, read on the forward strand.
CCTACTTTCATCACTTTGCGTGAAGATGAATTGAAAAAGAAAATTTCATTGTCTCCATTTATATAATCTGTGATATCAATAACACTTCCCCGGTTGTTGGGCGAAATAGCACTAATGCCAAAGGCTGCAACCAGCGGTTGCAGATTGGATCGCAATACTGCATTATGCATCGCATCAGTACTGTCACCCGCATTCTCCTGATAGGTAATTCTTCTAAGGAATAATTTATTTGCAGGACCTTTCTCAAAACGGATCACCGTGTTTCCTATTTGATCCCCAGCATAGCCAGTATACTCGGGCCGTACACCTGCCGCCCCCTGAGCAATCCTGCCTACGATAAGGATATCACGACCGAGCAGGCTGTCAGGTATTTCAAAGTAGTACTTGTCTTCAATTTTATGAACAGTAAAAAGGCCTTTGCGTGTAATTGCATTGGAGCGAATGAGGTTATTATAACTGCGTGGAGCCGAGAGTTGAGTATTACCTGCCGGAACTGAAGATGGCGTTTCTTGTTTGGTTGTATCTGGTGGAGGAACAGCAATCGTTATCGGATTTTGGGCATAAAGTATCGAGGTGATACAAATACTGAAGAAGGCAATGAGAGTTTGTTGCATTTCGAATCGGTTAGTTTCAAAATTGTACTCAAGCCGCGTGGATTCTCTAATAACGTACAATTGTTCATTATTTGCTGGCGATTCACCTGATTTATCGCATTAATAAAGAATCAAAACCGCGGCAGATCCGAAGAATAAAAACACGATGCCAGCCTCGGGGAAATGATGTCCTGTTTTGACGCTCAGCAATTTATCTATCGTCAAAACAAACTTTTTTTGTTTTCTTTGCGTAGTAAAGACATCGAAATAGTTATATACTTCGATAAATCAGGAAATGGCTTTAAGCTGGAAACAAGTAGAAAAGATTTCAAAAGCGTTGGGTGATGCCAACCGCTTGCGTATTCTACAACATATCACTAAAAAGGGCGGTTGCGGACAATGTGCCGAAATTCAGGACATTATTGAATTAACGCAGCCTTCCATTAGTCACCACATCAAAATTCTGGTTGAGGCTGGCCTGATCGAACCTGAAAAGGAGGGAAGAAATCATAAATACACCCTCAATGAACAACTGGTGAAAGAGTATACACACGCCATCAGTACTATTAAGGCTTCTTAAATTTTTATTTAAAATCGTTGAATTTGAATTAAAACGGACGTTTTAAAAATACATCGAAGAATTTAAATGAATCGATGAACTTTTGAAACACAAAATCAATTAAGTATAAATCAGGGATCGAAAGGCCCTTTTCTTTTAAACTAATACATCGAAACATTTGAATACATTAATCCAATTTATGATGAGCTTAAAACCTACACTTACCCCCCACACGCTCGGTGCTCACGCATTAAGAAACCGTATCACCATGTCGCCAATGACACGCAGTCGTGCAATTAATAATATCCCTAATCAATTAATGGCAAAGTACTATGCACAACGTGCTTCAGCCGGATTGATTATTTCTGAAGGCGTTTCTCCGTCCCCTAACGGATTAGGTTATGCGCGTATGCCCGGCATCTTTTCAGAAGAACAAATTGAAGGGTGGAAACTGGTGACTAAAGCAGTACATGGCAAAGGTGGTAAAATGGTTATGCAGATGATGCACAGTGGTCGTATTGGTCATGTAGCAAACTTGCCTGAAGGTGCACGGATCGTTGCTCCATCAGCTATTCAGGCTCCAGGCGAAATGTGGACGGACAAGGAGGGCATGAAGCCCAATGCTATTCCACAGGAATTGGATGCAGAAGAACTGGAACTGACCAAACTTGAATTCGTTCAGGGTGCACGCAACGCAATACAAGCAGGCTTCGATGGAATTGAATTGCACGGAGCAAACGGTTATTTGCTTGAGCAGTTTTTATCTCCTCATACTAATCAGAGAACAGACAACTATGGAGGCACCATTGAAAACAGAGTTCGTTTTGTTCTTGAGGTAGTACGTGAAGTTGCAGATGCAATCGGTAGGGATAAAGTGGGAATTCGTTTGTCTCCTCATGGAGTGAACGGAAACATGTTGCCTTACAGCGAAGCGGATGCTACATACATTCATCTCGCAGAAGAGCTGAACAAAATAGGCATTGCGTACATTCATATTGCCGATCATAGCTCGATGGGAGCTCCGGAAGTTCCGCTTCAGTTGAAACAAACCATTCGTAATAAGTTTAAAGGCACATTGATTCTTGCCGGTGGTTACGATTGGCAGAAAGCTGAAAGTGACCTCAACTCTGGCTTAGCAGACCTCATTGGCTTCGGCAGACCCTTCATCAATAACCCTGACCTGGTAGAAAGAATCACAAACAACCTTCCGCTGAATCCAATTCTGGATGCGAGCACCTTCTATTCTGCAACTGAAAAAGGATATACCGATTACCCGGTATATGCAGAAGAAACGATAGCGGCCTAATTAATAATTCATAACAACAACTAACCAATAATATGTCAACTAAAACTAAATCAATCGTAGCAACGATCGCACGGATCGTTTTCGGTCTTATCTATTTTGTCTTCGGACTTAATTTCTTCCTTCACTTTTTGCCCGATCAGCCACAACCTGAAGGAGTAGTGGCGGCATTCACAGGAGGATTATTTCAATCGGGTTACTTCTTTCCGTTATTGAAGGGAATTGAAGTTGTGGCAGGAGCATTATTGCTGATCGGATTTTTTGTTCCATTAACACTAGTAGTGTTGGCTCCGATCAGTCTTCACATTCTTTTGTTCCATATCATCCTTGCACCTGCAGGAGCACCGATGGGTATTGTGATCCTTGCCTTAAATCTCTATCTGGCCTGGGTATATCGCGATCACTACAAACCATTGTTTGAGCGTAAAGCAACTTTAACTGCCTAAGCGTATATATTTAGTTCTCTCATGGTGGTCCTTTCTCTGTAAAGAGGAAGGACTTTTTTATTGATTGAAATGATCGGGTAAATTGCCCCGACATTTATGTCGGGTATAAAATTTATAGAGGTGAAGGATGGGCTTTAGCCCAGTAATTTTAATTGACTCCCACATTTTTGCTTCTTCTTTCCAGCGCCACAGTTGTTCTCCACACTCCATTCAATTTTGCAATGCGCTCGCGTGTGCCGATCGCCCGAAAACCGAATTTTTTCTGAAGGGCAATACTCACGGTATTTTCCTGGAAAGTAGAAGAATACAATGTCCATACTCCATTAGCTTCGCTTTCTGTAATCAATCGTTCCATTAACAACTTCCCGACTCCCTTGCCTTTTGCGGTGTTGGCAATATAAATGCTGAATTCCGCCACTCCACTATAACAAGCCCGGCTTGAAACGGGCAGAAGTGCAACCCAGCCAATCACCTGATTATTCTCAAGTGCTACAATCCGGGTATGCAAATGATGCGCGGCATTCCACTCTTCCCAGGTCGGAACAACGGTGTTGAATGTTGCATTACCTGTATCCATTCCTTCTTTGTAAATCTTCAGAACTGCCTCTGCATGAGCAGGTAGCATAGGTTGTAACTCGATCATAGGTGAGTGTTAATGTTCAAACTTATAAAAATATTTTCCCTTTGTCATTGCTGTTGACATACTGCTGTCAGTAGGTGGAATTTATTTAGTACAGTCAAAACAGTATTAAATGAATCAAATTAGTCAACAAGTGGAAATACAATGGCCGGTAGCAGCCTTGTTCAATTATGTGTCTGACATCACCAATAATTCACAGTGGCAGAATAATGTCGTAAAAACGGAATGGATTAACCGTACCGGTGATCGCATCGGATCTACTTTTGCGGAAATCAGAAAAGTGGAAGATAGGGAATACTTCTCGGAAGTGAGAGTCACCGAATTTATTCCCAATCAAAAAAGAACACTAAAGATCAGTGATGATGCAAAGTGGTTGTGCTCCATGCAGTTCGTTCCGTTGTCGGAAGAAGAAACACGACTAACTCTTCAGTTAAAATGGAATGAAGAAGAGCAACCGGAATCCCGTTTCGATTTAATTAAACTAAAAGAAATTCTGGAAAAGGAATAAGCTACTGACACAGAGCTGTCAGGCGAGCGAGAGTTATTTGAATAATTAAACAAAATTATCATGGTACAAATTAAGGAAGTAAAGCCCGTCAATTTTTTGTATTTCAGAACAGAAACAAAAATTGATCAACTGGTAAATTTTTTACCTGTGGGACAGGAGTTAATTAAGGAAGCGCTAAGGTTGAAGATCTGGGTAACAGGTCCGGTGCATTGGCATTATTTCGGTTTTGTGGATATGAATGCACCTTTCACACTGGAAGTAGCTATTCCTGTATCGGCTATCCCACAGGATTACGATGGAAAGTTCCATTTCAAACGTACTGAAGTTTTTAAATGCGCTTCCCTGATTCATGAAGGCGCATGGACGGACATTCCACAAAGCTATGGCAAACTGATGCAGTTCATCGAAGAAAATAAACTTCAGCCAATTCCCATCAATCGTGAACTCTATATCAATGCAGACTTTATTAATCTGGAAGCGAATGTTACTGAAATTCAGATGGGAGTACAGTAAACTCAGTAATTCAATGAAGCGCCTGATTTTGTTTTTTGGAGTTGGTGTGGCTTTGATGATCCTGTATGTGAGTGTGTATATGAAACTAGATTGAGAGAGATGAAAAGACTGAAGGACATAGTATTGGTGGGATTCATATCGGTAGCGTTGGCGATTACAAATGCAAATGCACAAAGCGAACAATCCAATTTAAAGACGATGAAGTTAAATGCCGGAATAATTACGAAGAACCTAAAGGAGACAAAAGAATTTTACACTCGCACTTTTGGTTTTGGGATAACTTTTGAAAATGAGTTCTACTTGTTGATGCATACTCCCAATCAGCAAGCGGAGATCAGTTTTCTTTTACCAAATCATCCTTCGCAACAATCTTTGTTTCAATCTGCGTTTCTGGGAAAGGGAGTTTATCTCACTATCGAAGTGGAGAACGTAGATGCGGAATATAAACGGATCAAAGCCTTGGGAACTCCAATTGTTTTTGAATTGCGTGACGAATCGTGGGGCGACCGCCATTTTGCAGTGAAAGATCCCAATGGTGTTGGTATTGATATTGTCACTTATAAGAAGTAATGATGAATAAGCCAACAGGACTAACCAAAGATACGGGATGGCAGATGGGAGTGAGAAGATCATTCCCCGGAGATGTTAATATGCTTTGGGATTTTTTGTTTTCAGATGAAGGAATGCGACTGTGGTTGGGTAAAGTGAACGACATGAAATGGGAGAAAGGATTCGAGTATAAAACAAGTAATGGTACGCAAGGTGTTGTTCGCGTGGTGAATATTTTCTCACACGTGCGTCTCACCTGGAAAAAGAAAGACTGGGATAATTTCTCCACGCTTCAGGTACGAACGATCAAAGGAAATAATAAGACAACGATCAGCTTTCATCAGGATCGCCTGGAAAATGAAGCGCAACGCGAAGAGATGTTAGCACACTGGGAAAAAGTATTGAGCAACATAGATAAGAAACTGAAACAATGAGAAAAGTTATTTTGGGATTGGCAGTTAGTCTGGATGGGTTCATAGAAGGACCGAATGGAGAATATGATTGGTGCTTTACGGACCAGGATTATGGATTGACCGAATTCATGAATCGCATTGACGCGATTTTTATGGGAAGAAAATCCTATGAAGAGGCAAAGAAGTATGAAGGCCCTAGTCCCTGGCAAAGCATCAAGACCTATGTGTTTTCCAACACTGTTAAATCTCTTGATGGAGCTGAAGTCATTAACGGTGATATCATTGCTAAAGTGAAATCATTAAAGAACGAGCCGGGAAAAGATATTTGGTTATTTGGTGGAGCAGAATTGACTACTCAATTTATAAACTCCGGTTTGTTAGATGAGTTATGGCTTTCTGTTCATCCTATCTTACTGGGATCAGGAAAACCGTTGTTTCAGAATATCAAGGAACGAAAGAACCTGATTCTGAAAGAACATAAAATCTATGAAACAGGGCTGGTGTCCCTGATCTATGAACCTAAACATTAAAAAAGATGACAAACAAACTCACAGCAACTCAATCAGTTACCATCAAGTCAACGAAAGCAGAAGTATGGGATGCAATTACAAATCCGGAACTGATCAAGAAATATTTCTTTGGTACAGAAACGGTAAGTGATTTCAAAAAAGGAAGTCCCATTTATTATCGTGGTGAGTGGGAAGGCAAACCGTATGAAGACAAAGGAACGATTCTGGAAATAGAGAAAGAGAAAATTTTCAAGCACGATTACTGGAGTTCGTTCACCGGAACAGAAGATAAACCGGAGAACTACGCTACGATCACGTACACATTATCTGGTGGAGATGGAAATGTCACGTTAACCGTCACACAAACAAATGTTCCATCAGTTGAGCAGAAGGAAAAATCGGAAGGGAACTGGGGAATGGTGTTTGATGGAATGAAGGACCTTTTAGAAAAAAATAAGATGATTAAGTCAATTGATAATTTTTTTCTTCCGGCAAGAGAGCTGGAGGAATGCAAAAAGTTTTATTCGGAGATTCTCGGGCTTCCCGTAAAGTTCGATTTCTCTGATAGAGGTTTACTCGCGTTTAAGGTAGGAGAGGAGGAGGCTGCCATTATTCTGAAGGATCTGTCTAAGTTTCCTGATGCGAAACCTTCGGTACTCTTCGAAGTAGAGAATGTGGAAGAAAGTGCCAAAGCATTGGAATTAATGGGAGTGATCTTCACGAAGAAACCGTATAAAATCGCTACGGGTTGGGCTGCAGAATTTACCGATCCAACCGGAAACCTGCTTGGCATTGCCGATTATCGGAAATAGCGTTCGACACGCAGCTGTTTACGTTGAGTTTGATTATTTTAACTGCCGTAAAGAATCACAGACACCAATCAAACTTACTACTAATTATGAAACGTACCGCTGTTGCAAACTGGAAAGGAAGTGGAAAAGAAGGTAAAGGAACCTTATCCACTCAAAGCACTGTATTAAAACAAACTCAATACTCCTTTAACTCGCGCTTTGCAGATGGGGTTGGTACTAACCCTGAAGAGTTGGTAGCGGCTGCTCATGCGGGCTGCTTTACCATGAAGCTAAGCTTCGTATTAGGTGAAGCAGGATTTACTCCGGAAGACCTCACTACCGACTGTGCGATCACATTTGAAAATGGATCAATCACGCAGTCGCATCTTACTTTAAAGGCAAAAGTACCAGGAATCACGAAAGAAAAATTTGACGCGTGTGCTGCAGACGCGAAAGCGAACTGCCCCATCTCACAATTGCTGAAAACAAACATCACTCTGGACGCAAGTCTGGTTTAGTGGTGTTTTCAAGTTGACAATTGACAATCTTTCAGCTGACAAAATATTGTCAATTGATTTTGTCAACTGTCAACTTATTACCTTTGCACGATGTTGGAGGAAAAAGTAGCTGAAGTAGAAAAGGTATTTCAAAAACTGGACGAAGAAATTGCCCGGTTCCAGTCATGGTCTTCTCTTCATTGCAAATTCGGTTGTGGCAAATGCTGTTTCAAACCGGACATTGAAGCTACCATTCTTGAATTTCTTCCCTTCGCACTCCATCTTCATAAAAACAATCTCGCTGAAGAATGGCTGGATAAATTCACAGCTTCCGATGCTGAAGTATGTCTCATCTTAAACCCAACCTCAGAAGCTGCCGGATTGTGTTCTGAATATCCGTACCGGGGATTGATCTGCCGGTTGTTCGGTTACTCCGCCCGAACTAATAAGTACAACAAAAAGGAGCTGGTCACTTGTCAGATTATTAAAACCGAGCAGACTTCATCGTATGAAAAGGCTCAGGAAAAAATAGGAGAGGGAGAGGCTGAGATTCCGGTTATGAATCAGTTCTATATGCAGCTCCACGGAATTGATTTCGAACTCACACGTGAATTTTACCCAATAAACATAGCCATCCGGAAAGCGATAGAGACGGTGCTACAATATTATGCGTATCGTTAATTGATATTGGGCAGAAAAGCAGCCTCTGTTCTCTTTATGATTTTTTGAATCAGCGAAGAGGCGGGAACATGAAGACTGGTCTTATGTTCGTCCTTTGGTTTCACCAATGAGGCATTGGAATTAATTTCCCGATAAACCCAGGTAGTAAAGGCAATCACCACGGCCACCACTATTCCGATGAGCAGGATCAGGTCTTTATGGGAGAGTTTTGCTTTCATGGGTTTCGACAAATTACCAAAATCAGAGCCAGTTCTGTAATAGGCCAGAACGGGGTATTTTCGGGGTTTTACTTACCTTACTTTGTACATTTATGAACAGATCAATGTTGATTCGTACAGTAAATACCCTGCATGGAGTGACTGGTTACGATTTTGCTTAGAGAATAATTAACAATCACTAATCTCTTTTCTAATTACATTTGTTTTAAGGAAAGGATTACAAATACAGCGAAATGAAGAAATATTTGTTTTTAGTCTTTTTTACGGCTTCAATTACGGTTTGGGCTCAGGAATCGCATGAAGGTCCTGTGAAATGGATGACATTTGAACAGGCAATAGAGAAATCTAAAACAGAAAAACGCAAGATTTTCATTGATGTCTATACCGACTGGTGTGGCTGGTGTAAGGTGATGGATAAAAATACCTTTAGTGAAGCACAGGTGGCCAGGATATTGAATGAGAAATTTTATC
>JBGATZ010000139.1:0-10371 GCA_044228905.1 Cyclobacteriaceae bacterium
ATTTCTTTCGAAGACGGGTACTTTCAGACCATTCGATTTAATAGCGGAGGTTTCTGGGCTATCAATAATTCTTTCCTCATATTCATAAAGAACAGGCAAATTGAGCATCGGTTTGCACCAGAAGGACGTGGGCATTTTATGCCTGATATTTACCTGGATTCAAAGGGCTTGATCTGGGCCAGTCAGAGTAGCAATCCATACGCGTGGATTACCGATTCATCTTTTCAAATAAGAAAAATTTTTGTTCCCATCAACAAAGAGAACAATATCAATCTATTTCGGGAAGGCCCTGACGGAATGTATTCCGCATCAACAGGTAAGGACAAATATCTTTTCTTTAAATCCATTTCAGACACTTCATTCAGAGATATTAGTTTACCAGTAAAATTTGAAACATCAGGCGACTTCAACATTACCGATCTGGCATTTACAGGCAATATTGTATGGATGGCTACTACTGAAGGATTGATTCAATACGATCACAAAACCATCAGGCGCGTAGATCTTGGCAAAATCTTCACTGGATTACCGGTAAAATCCATCGAAGTATATAAAGACGGTTCCCTTATCTTTAACACAACTCATGGTCTGATGCGCTACTCCCCTGCTACTGGTGAACATTGGCTATTTGATGAGAGTAACGGCTTACCTTCGAATACGATCACAACACGGGGGCTTTTTATTGATGACGAAAGTCAGATCTGGATCGGAACGTCACGAGGGCTAACGCACAACTTAAATACACTGGCTAATCAGGGTAAAACCCTTCAGCCAAAATTTGTTGGTGCTAAAGTAAACGGAAAAGAAGTCAGGTTATCTAAACTAAAATCAATACCATACGGAAGCTATCTCGCGCTATCGGTATCTGCCATCACGTTTCCTGAAAACAAGGTTGATCTTCAATATCGCGTTGACTCTGATAGCACCTGGCAGCTAATAGCCAATTCATCCATCAATTTTACCGGCATGAATAGCGGACTCCATCATATTGAAATCAAAGCAAAGAAAAATGGTGATCTCTCATGGAGCGATTCCAATAACTTCAGTTTTTACGTGGAGTTTCCTTTTTGGAGACAACCCTGGTTTTATATCCTCTGCCTGATCTGCATTGCTTTAATTGTGTCACTTTCCATCACCTGGACCAACTACATTAACACAATACGAAGGCAGCAACTACAAAAATTCATTGACTTGCAAACACAGGAACTAAAACTGAGCAATGAAGAATTATCCATACGAAACGCTGAACTCGATAAGTTTGTCTATTCAGCTTCACATGATCTAAGCGCTCCTCTTAAATCGATACTTGGATTAATTATCGTGGCGAAGATGGAAAAACCATCCGAGCAAATGATCCACTATCTTACGATGATGGAAAGCAGCGTGAGCAAATTGGAGTTGTTTATCAAAGACGTTGTTAATTACTCACGTAACACACGAATGCCGGTAGTAAACGTAGCCATATCATTTACTCCATTTGTACAATCAATATGGAATGAGCATCAGTTTAATCTGGCTGCCCGAAAAATTCGCTTTGAAATAAATAATGAGTTAACGAAAGTTTTTTACACCGATGAAGTACGCCTGAAAATTGTGTTCAATAATCTCATTTCCAACGCCATTAAATTTCACCAGGCAGAATACCTTGAAGACCCTTTCATAAAAGTATATGCTCACGAAATCGAAAACGAAATAGAATTTATTGTAGAAGACAACGGACAAGGTATTCCACAGGAAATGACCGAAAAAATATTTGAGATGTTCTTCCGTGCGCATGACTCCATTCAGGGTTCAGGTCTTGGTCTGTATATACTAAAGGAGGCCGTTCATAAATTGGGAGGGATAGTGCATGTAGAAAGTAAATTAGGTAAGGGATGTAGATTCATCATCCGCTTACCTAACTAATCAATATCCGATTTTGAACTTTTCCTTTTCGGTAATTCCCTTCCACGTATCGGTGCGGAAAGGTGCGGCCGGAAATCCATCCTTATTAAAAAGGTTATCGTCTCCCGCATCATCCGCCCAGCCAAAACGAACCGCCACTGGTTTAGCCACCGCATCTGAATAAACTATAACCTGACCACCCTCTATGGAAGCTTTGGCATAATAAAACTTCTCATCTGCTCCTGCCACTTCAAAACCTTTTAAATAACCGTATTTATCAGTTGTCATTAATCCTTTGGCGTGAGTAAATGAAAGGACCACTTTATTTCCTTCCACTTTCATTGACTGATAAGTGGGACCAGCGTCTTCTACATCTTTTCCGTAAGTGTTATGCAGTGCAACAGCAGCCAGACGTTTTCCAACGTCCTGCTTATTGCGAGGGTGAATATCAAAAGGCTCACCAATATCTGTAGTCACTGCCATTCCCGTATTAGGTAGAGATAAAGTCATTGCTTGCGCCTCACGAAGTTCCGCCCAATCACTTCCCGTCTGACTATTTCCATTATTGGCACCGAAGCTGGCCAGTTGAACAAAGTAGAAAGGAAAATCTCCTTGTCCCCACTGCTTTCTCCAGTCGCTGATCATTAGCGGAAATGCGGTTCTGTATTGATAGGCCCTTCCTGCGTTGGATTCTCCCTTGATACCATAATGCCCCTTAATAGTAAAAGGAATCAGGGGCTTTAGCATTGCGTTGTATAAAAAAGTGGGAGTACTATTTGGTCACCACCGGTGTTTGATGAATTGATTCAATTCGATATGACCATGGACCGCTTAATGTCTGTGGTGATCCATCTAGTGTGATTTTACCTGGTCTGATTCTCCATGGAATACCGCCCTCACCCGTGTCATCCACCCGAATAGCAATCACGTTCCACCTTCTTTCAATGTCCCCATTGGGATCACGTAGTTCCTATGGGCATTCCATTTTGATTTTGTCTCTCCGATCTTCTTTCCATTAACATAAGTATCATCTGAATCATCAATCATTCCCAGATCCAAAACTGCTTCTTTGCCTGCCTGAGCTGTTGTCACAGTGATTGTTTTTCGAAACCACACCGCTCCGTCCAAATCTCCGATCTCCTGTTGTTCCCACAGACCGGGCACGTTCATCTTTGGCCAGGAAGAATCATCGAAGGATGTCTCCTTCCATTTACTGATTACATCGGCACTCATCTCAAGCGGTCCTTGAAGGGTTTCAATTCTTTTTTTCACTTTAGCAGTATTCTGTTTAGAGATCGAATCGAGATTTAGCTTAGGCATAGAGGCAATCATCGTTTTGAATTCTTCACTGCTTTCAAATGCCTCACGACTTGTCCATGTTTCAGAATGCGTTCCTCCCCATGAAGTGTTAATTAAACCGATGGGAACATTTAATTCGGTGGTGATCTTTCGGGCAAAAAAATAGCCCACTGCAGTGAAGTCGCCCACTGTTGCCGGACTACAAACGCTCCACTCACCACCTGTTACATCTTCTGCAGGTGTAGAAGCAATGGTATTGGGAACCTTGAAATGCCTGATCTGAGGAAAATTAGCGTGAGAAATTTCTTTGGCTGCGTTATAGCTATTACTCACCGTCCACTCCATATTGGACTGACCAGAGCAGACCCATACATCTCCCATCCAGATGTCATTTAGTGTGATGGAATTTTTTCCTTTTACAATCAGTTGATACGGTCCTCCTGCCTTCGCTGCATCCAATACCACTTTCCATTTTCCGTCTTTACCAGCAATTGCTGATTTCTTCTGACCATTCAACTGAACAGTTACCTTCTCTTTGCTTGCGGCCCAGCCCCATACATTGATGGTATGGTCGCGTTGAAGCACCATATGGTCACCAAAAATTCTTGGAAGTTTGACTTGCGCCTGGGTAGTGAGAATGGTAACAGACAACAGTGTAATTAGAATTTTTTTCATTGGGTAAGAATAATTCATTAAACGATTACTATTTCTGGTAAGCATCAAAAGTCTGAATGGTACCATCGGGATTGTATTTCAGCTCGGCCACTTTCACGCTGCGCAAGTGTGTTTTTCCTCCAGACAGCACACTGTCATGATAAAACAAATACCATTTGCCTTTTACTTCAACAATAGAATGATGATTGGTCCATCCAACAACCGGGTTGAGAATTACTCCCTGATACGTAAACGGTCCATAGGGGCTGTTTCCTATCGCATAGGCGATGTAATGGGTATCTCCTGTGGAATAAGAGAAATAGTACTTACCGTTATACTTATGAATCCACGAAGCTTCAAAGAACCTCCTGTCATGGTCTTTGGTCAGCAATGGCTTACCTTCTTTATCTACAATTTTCACATCCTTCACTGGCCCATCAAACCGAAGCATGTTCTTGCTCAGCTTGGCTACCTTAGGACTTAGCGCAGGCTGATCGTCCGCAGGCTCCTTGCCCTTCTCATCATACTTTCCGGTTCTCCAGCGCTGCAGCTGTCCACCCCAGATCCCTCCGAAGTAGAGATATGAATTTCCATCGGTATCCGTAAATATTGCAGGATCAATGCTAAAACTTCCTTCAATAGGTTCCGGCTCAGCTTTGAATGGACCTGAGGGAGAACCACTAATTGCTACCCCTATTCTAAAAATATCCTGACGGTCCTTGGCGGGGAAATAGAGGTAATATTTGCCATTGGCAAATGCTGCATCGGGTGCCCACAACTGCCGGCTAGCCCAGGGAATATCTTTTAGATCCAACGCAACCTCATGATCTGTAACCTTACCACCCACACTATCCATCGACAGGATATGATAATCCCGCATTCCAAAATGATCGCCCAAATCATTTTCAGGAATTCCAGCCTCATAATCGTGAGAAGGATAGATATAAATCTTCCCGTTGAAAACGTGAGCAGAAGGATCTGCTGTGAATAGATGCGTAACCAGTGGATCGGAAACCGGCTTGGGTCCCTGATCAACCGAATCTTTTGCACTTGATATTGTGCCTTGTATCTCTACTAACGGGCATTGATCAGCCTGAAAAACTTCGTGCTGAAGTAAATAAACTACAGCCCGCAAACGAGCAATACAACAAACTACAGCAAGCACTCGATCAATATAGGTATCTTGATTCACTAACACCTAAAATCGCAGGGGTCATCTCATTCAGCGGAAAAATTCAACCCAATGATCGTCACGAGGCTATTCCATTAATCCGTGAACGCATCTCTTTTACCGACATGAAACCAGATAGCATAATGAAAGACTCTCTTCGCTATGATGAAGCACTGGTATCGGCAGTAAAGTGGTTTCAATTGAGACATGGATTGGAACCAGATGGCATTATTGGGGCAGGCACACTAAAATTCATCAACCAATCTTTTAAAGAAAAGGCAGATATTATCGCATTGAATTTGGAGCGAATGCGATGGCTGCCTGAATCTTTTGGAGATAATTATATCCGGGTGAATTTACCTGAATATAAAATGCGCGTGTTTGAAGATCAAAAGTTTGCATTGGAAATGAAGGTAATAGTGGGCGCTGTTGACACTCCTACCCCAGTTTTCGGAGATACGCTGCAGCACATTGTTTTCAGTCCTACATGGAGTGTACCCACCAGTATCATTAAAAATGAAATCATTCCTCGCCTGCAACGTGATTCTTCCTATTACTCATCGAAGAATTATGTTTTTTACAAAGGAGGCGTTCAAATCGATCCTACTCTTGAACTATGGGATCAGGATATCAATCCCTACAGCCTAAGCGTGGTGCAGCAACCTGGTCCGGATAATTCGCTTGGGCTGGTGAAATTTGGTATGCGCAATAAAATGAGCATCTATCTGCACGACACACCAAGTCAGAGGTTATTTAACAAGAGCTATCGTGCACTCAGTCATGGTTGTGTGCGATTGGATGAGCCTGCTGAGCTTGCAGCATTCTTATTAAAAGATCAGAGAGGCTGGAGCGAAGAAGCTGTGCAGAAAGCAATGCATCGTGAAACATCCACTACAATGTTCATCAAGAAATCATATCGTGTACAATTGGATTACTTCACCGCGTGGGTAGATGAAAATGGTCAGGTGAATTTTCGCGAAGACATTTACGGTCACGATAAATATCAATTGGCTCAGCTGAACAAGAAAAAGGAAACAAAGAAACCGGAAGTGCAGTACAACGATGTTTCTGGCCTGGGGTACTAGTTAATCACCTGAACAATAGAAAGCAAAGTTTCTATCTGTTGTTGCTCTTCCCATTTTTGAAAAAGGCGCTCTGTCTTCAGGTGAGATGAAGTATTCAGATATTGTTCATCATTATAATAAGCGAACACCAGGGTTTTGTTTTTGATTACATCAATCACTTCGCGATACAAATCTTTTGACAATGCAGGACATCCGAAGCTACGACCAAGCCGGCCATATTTTTTTATCCACGTTTCGCTTACATAATCAGCAGAATGAATAACCACACCGCGTTCACGCATCCTGTCATTATAACTCCCATCCTGTCCATCGAGCTTTAAACTAAAGCCCTTACTTCCGATATAGGTTTCGCCTGTGATATAAAAACCAAGACTACTCTGATTGGAGTTCACACGATTAGAAAACTGTGCTGCACGAACATCACCTGTATTTTTACCATGACTCGTATAGGTAAAAAACTTTAGTTCTTTTTTTTCCAGATCAATGGTATAAAATCTCTTCTGATTACTTGATTTAGTAAAGTCAATAATTGTGAGCAGGTTTTTATCATTCAGTTTTCCTTCCTGCTTCATCGCATAGTAGCCTATCATTGCATAACGGAAGACTTCATACGATAACTCTTGTTCAGCAAGACCGATCTGGTTATAGATCACCTGAAGTGAATCATCAAAATTAATACGACTAAGAGCAAGAGGAGCTTTGGTTTTTGAAGTCAGGGCGAGATCTAAAGAATCTTTTTTATCCGACAAATCATCATTCACGGCAGCTGAGATTTTTCCAGCTGAAACAAATCCCATCGTGGCGCAAGCCATTAATAAACTAAAAAAAATACGCATCTGATCAAGAGTAGAGGTTCGGCAAAAGTAGTTTCTTCCCGGCAAACTGGAAACAAAAACAGTGGTACTGTAGGTTTTATTGTGCGATTACAAAAAATAAGATTGACTAAAGTTGGGATTTATAACTTGACAATGAACTTTAATTGATCTTTTGAGTAAGTCATTCTACAGTGAGAAAAGATCGAAACGAATAATTGACTTATCTGGAAGGTTTTGAACTCATCTGAAAAGTCAATTTTCCTCCATTCATGATCTGATCATGTGTAATAAAACGTGTGGCTAATGGCTTACCGTTCAGTAATACCTTAGCTATGTAAACGTTTTTATCACTTTGACCCAGTGCTTCAATTGTGAATGTCTTACCATTCTCCAATTGTAATGTGGCACTCTGTACAGAAGGACTTCCAAACCAGTATTGATCAGAACCTGGTGCTACGGGGTAAAACCCTAATGAACTAAAAATATACCATGCACTCATTTGCCCGCAATCATCATTACCGCCTAATCCTGCTGAACCATTATGATATTGGTGTTTCAAGATCATCCGTACTCGCTCCTGTGTTTTCCACGATTGATCAGTCCAGTTATACAAATAAGCTACGTGATGTGCCGGTTCATTGCCATGAACATAATTACCAATAATTCCTTCGCGGGTGATGTCTTCTGTCTCTGCAAAAAACTCATCCGGCAAATGCATGGTGAATAATGAATCAAGATGAGAAACAAACCGTTTCTTCCCTCCCATTGCTTCAATCATACCTGTCGGATTCTGAGGAACGTACAAACTAAAATTCCAGGTATTACCTTCGATGAATCCCTGACCATACCGGTTAAGAGGAGGCATTTGGTTTTGAAGTCATGAATAAAGTACGGAGTCCTTTTTATCCAAACTCATCATTCACATTTCAAATTCGCTACTGCGTGAACTGGCGCTAACGATGCAAACGATAATAAGCTTGAAAAAAATACGCATCTGATCAAGAGTAGAGGTTTGGCAAAAGTAGCTTCTTCCCGGCAAACTGGAAATTAAAACAGTGGTACTGTAGGTTTTATTGTGCGATTACAAAAAATAAGATTGACTAAAGTTGACGTTTATTTTCATGTTCAACTTTAATTGATCTTTTGAGTAAGTCTCTTCTACAGCGGGAAAAGATCGAAACAAATGAATTGACATCTACTGGAAGGCTTTTGAACTCATCTGAAAAGTCGAATTTTACCTCCTTTCATGATCTGATCGTGAGTGATAAAACAACGTGGTCAATGGCTTGCCGTTCAGTAATACCTTTTGATGTAAACATTTTTATCACTTTGATCGATTGCCTCAATTGTAAATGTCTTACCATTCTCCAATTGTAATGTAGCGGTTCTGTACCGAAGGACTTCCAAACCAGTATTGATCAGAGCCCAGGTGCTACGAAGGATAAAAACCAATGAACTGAAAATATACATGCGCTCATTTGACCTGCATCATCATTCCTCTAATCCCGCTGAACCATTATGATATTGGTGTTTAGAATCATACGGACACGCTCCTGTGTTTTCCAGGGCTGGTCAGTCCAGTTATACAAATAAGCTACGTGATGTGCCGGTTCATTGCCATGAACATAATTACCAATAATTCCTTCGCGGGTGATGTCTTCCGGTCTCTGCAAAAACTCATCCGGCAAATGCATGGTGAATAATGAATCGAGATGAGAAACAAACCTTTTCCTCCATGAGTTCAATCATACCTGTCGGATTCTGAGGCACGTATAAACTAAAATTCCAGGTATTACCTTCGATGAATCCCTGACCATCTGTTTTCAATACATCGAATTCCTTTTGAATGAACCATCGCTTAACCGAGGGCGCATAAAACCAATGGATTTATCGTACATTACGCCAGTTTTCTGATCGCTTCATAAATTGCTGATACACTTCCTCACGTCCCAGTTTTTTACCCAGTTGCGCAATGCACCAATCATCATAAGCATATTCTAAAGTGGATGAAACAGAAACTGAATTCTTGTCCTGAGGAATATATCCCTTATCAATATAATCACCAATTCCTTCATAGCTTCTTTTGGTCGCTGTGGCCACACAAGCGTCAAGTGCCTTATTTGCATCAAAGGGAGCATTGCCTTTAATCACTGCATCAGCTATAACTGAAACACTATGATAACCACTCATGCACCAGTTGTCGTTTGCATAATGTGACCAGATCGGCAGCATTTTTTACCGTGCTTTGATCGTAATGCGCCATCATCGATTTGATGATATCTGCATTTCGTGAAGGTTGGATCAGATTCAAATAAGGATGAAAAGCGATAGGTATCCCACAATGAAAAAGAAGTGTAATTGGTGAATCCTTCTGCTTTATGCACCTGGTGATCCAGTCCCCGGTATTCCTTATTTCTATCCATATAGATCGTGGGCATCAAAGCCGCATGATACATGGCCGTATAAAAGTTGATCATCTCTTCCTGGCTGGCGGATTTAATTACGATCTTATTCAGTTCTTCATTCCATTCTTGCTGTGCTTCCACTTTGTTCTTTCAAAATCCCAATGCGGAATTTCGGATTTCATATTCTCAATCGCATTCTTAGTACTCACCGGTGACAACGCAAATTTGATTTTCACCTTCTCGTTCGCTGCTGTCTTGAAATCGAAATACATACGCAACTGCTTTCCAGCGAGATCAGGAAAGTTCTTTGTCTGATCAAATTTTCTCCAGAAACCTTTATAAACCTGCTTCTTTGAATAATCTCCCGGCTTCCGTATTCAGCAATAGGCTTGGAAAAGGTCATCGCAAAGTAAACTGTACGCGTTCTTGACCAGCCGTTGGTCTGACGATAGCCAGTGACCAACGTATCATTCTCTACCCGAACTACCGTCCACACATTTTTATCTTCATAATTATAAATGCCTGCCATCAAATCAAGAATAATGTGTGCCTGGTCCGATTGCGGGAAAAGTATGATGAAAACCAACCTCGGGTTGATGTGGTCAATTCTGCAACAATGTTATGGTCATCCAGTTTTCACTTTATAGTAACCAGGCTCTGCAGTTTCATTGACATGTGAATAAACAGAACGATAACCGCTTCCCGGATTGCTTTCTGTTCCCGGATTCAATTGCAACACACCTGTAGTCGGCATAATCAGAAAATCCCCCAGATCAGAATGGCCTGTGCCACTGAAATGCGTGTGGCTGAATCCCACGATTGTTGGATCATCATACTGATAGCCTGCACAATATTTATAAACATCTTTATTATACTTGCCATTAAACTCATACGACAGCGTATCCGTATCAGGGCTCAATTGTACAGAACCAAACTGCAGTAGCTCCGGATAAGTATGCCCCATCTTTTCTGTTCCAATAATGGGTTTGGCATATTGAGTCAGGTTTTGAAGCTGTTTGTTCTGACCATAAGAAGAATGAATGGTCAATAGCACGCAG
>JBGATZ010000140.1:0-10218 GCA_044228905.1 Cyclobacteriaceae bacterium
GATTGAGTTAATTCTGAGAACCGAATACCCTTTTCAAAAGATCAGTGGTACGCTCCACCGGGTTCTCCCTGATTTTCTACTCTTCCGATGCGATCATGGTGAACAGCCCTTGCATCGCGAGGTTTGTAGCATATTCATTAAGATCAGGGTTAACTTTTTCCACCATCGGGATTTTATTGTATGTATTCACCAGATCACTGTAATATCTGGTCGCACTAACTTTATCCAGCGAACTTTGAATAACAGGTTTGAATTTTTCTTTCAGCTGAGGCGAAGTGGTTCGTTTCAGGTATTGCGTGGCAGCATCGGGCTGTCCTTTTAAAATTCCCCAGGCATCCTGAATGGTCATCGACTTAATGGCTGTAACAAATATCGGCTTTGCTTCCTTTGCAGCTTCCTCGGCACCGCGATTCAGCGTCATAATAAATTTATCTACCTCGGTGTTCAATCCAAGCTGGCGTAGCCTGTCCTCCACTCGCTTCACATCAGGAGGAAAAGGGATCTTAATTTGTGGATTTTTAAAATAGCCATCGGTTTGGGAAACTTTGTCTGCACCAACAGTGATGCCTTTCACTAATGCCTCCTTTAAACCTTCACCTACTTCGGCCGTAGTTAAAGGTTCGTTGCCGGAGATGGTTTTGTTTACATCAGAAATGGCCTGGTTGATTTGCGCAGAAGTACACCCGGTCAATACAATTGAAAGAGCCCAAATTATTTTCTTCATACGATTACAAATTTATTGAAAATAAAGAACACTTATTTAACACACTGATCTCACACCAGTGTATCTCTCGTAATCTCTTTCACATTTCTGCATCCAGCCAATCCCATTGTTAAGTCAAAGTCGGCCATAAGATTAGTCATCACGTCAATTACACCCTGCTGTCCGCTAATAGTTAAGCCATATACATAGGGTCTTCCTATACATACGGCTTTTGCTCCCAGTGCCAGAGCTTTAAATACATCCGCTCCTCCACGTATCCCGCTATCTATTAGTACGGGAATGCGATCCTGAATCACTTCCACAATTCCCGGCAATGCTTCTATTGTGCTAATGGCTCCATCCAGTTGTCTGCCTCCATGATTAGAGATCACTATTCCATCCATGCCGTGATCAACTGCCATCCGTGCATCGTCAGGGTGAAGAATGCCTTTCAGCAGAATAGGAAGTTTTGTTTTATCTCTAAGAAACTTCAAGTCATTCCATGACAAAGCCGGATTCGTGTAGATATCCACGAACTTCTGCACTGCTTTTATTGGCCTTCCTGACAATAGCTTCGAAAAAAAATTACTACCCGGATAATTACTAACCATTTGCATAAGGCCTGCAATGGAGTGTGTGGTGATTTGCCTGGCAGGCTGAGCTGCGTTCTTCTCATCCATCAACTTTTGAAACACCGGATCTGAGGTGTACTGGGCAATGCCCTTACCTTCGAGAAAAGGGAGGTAAGCACTATCGAGATCACGTGTACGCCACCCCAGCAATGTAGTATCAAGTGTAACAACCAGCGCGCTGCATCCACATTGTTCTGCGCGCTTCGCAAAACTCTCAACCAGTTCATTTGATTTACTCCAATACAATTGCATCCAGCGTGCACCATCCCCCATTGCAGCAGCAACATCTTCCATTGGCTTGCTCGCCTGATTGGAGAAAATATAAGTGAGACCGAGCTCAGCAGCAGCTTTGCCCACCGCTATATCTGCTTGGTTGTGCACCATCTGCAATACACCTACTGGTGATAACAGCAGCGGTGATGGCATCGTTTTTCCAAATAAAGTAACGGAGGTGTCACGTTTCGCTACATTGCGCAGCATACGCGGAACAATCTTATATCTTTCAAAAGCAGATCGGTTGGAAAGCATCGTGCTCTCCATGCCTGCAGCACCTGCGATGTAAGCGAAAGCATCATCACTCATCATTGACTTTGCTTTTTGCTCCAGTTTATTCCAGTCTACAGGTACATTGGATCGGGTGCCCGCAAATCCGTTCAGATAAATCTCTTTCTGCCGTTCTAGTCCTGATTTGCTCATACATTAAAAATAATCACTTCATTTTTAAATAGTAGCAAAACTTTTACGGTTCCTCAGTAGTTTTGCCTCTATCTCATTCAATAAAAAACACATGAAACCCATTCTCGCAGAATTATTAACTATCGGTGATGAAATACTTTACGGACAAATCGTTGATACCAACTCGCAATGGATGAGTGTTGAGTTGAGCAATGCAGGAATAAAGGTAGTGCGTAAAACCTCCGTGGGCGATATTGAAAGTGAAATCCTTACTGCGGTGGCAGAAGCAGAAAGACGGGTGGATATTGTACTGATTACCGGGGGCCTTGGACCAACAAGCGATGATCTGACCAAACCTTGCCTGGCGAAATATTTCAATTGTGAATTGAAAATCCATGACGAAGCGCTGGCTGAAGTTACCGCATTCTTCAAACAACGCGGACGCGAACTTACCGAGATCAACAGGCAGCAAGCTGCCTTGCCTGTGTGCTGTGAAAAAATTACTAACGCGGTAGGCACAGCTCCCGGAATGTGGTTTGAACGAAATGGAAAAGTATTTGTATCCATGCCTGGTGTTCCTCATGAAATGAAAAGAATGATGACTGACCTCATCATTCCCAAGCTCAAGAACGCATTCAAAACTCCCGTCATTCACCACAAAGTAATCCGCACTATCGGGTTAGGTGAATCTTTTCTTGCCGAAAAAATTGCGGAGTGGGAAAAAGCACTGCCTGATCATGTGAAGCTCGCATACCTTCCCAGTCTGGGTGAGGTAAAACTAAGACTTACTTCTGTGGGTGATTCACTGGATTCATTAAAAGAAGAATCGGAGGAACTCACCGAAAAGTTAAAAACATACATAGCACCTTTTATTTTCGGCTATGGAGAAGATCCGATTGAAGTGGTCATTGGAAAAACACTGAAGCAGAAAAAACTTACGCTGGCAATAGCTGAAAGTTGCACTGGTGGATACCTGTCGCATCTGATTACGAGTATTCCAGGAAGTTCAGACTATTTCCTGGGAAGCATGATTCCCTATGCTTATGAAGTAAAGATGCGGCAATTGGGCGTAAAGCCTGAGACGCTTGAAAAATACGGAGCAGTAAGCGAGCCTACCATTATTGAAATGGCCAATATTGTTCGTGCGAAATTCAATACGGATATCGGTGTAGCAACCAGTGGAATTGCAGGACCCGGTGGCGCTACTCCGGATAAACCTGTAGGCACAGTGTGGATTGCGTATTCAGATAAACATCAAACCGTTACCAAACGATTACAATTGTCAACGGACAGAATGATTAATATCAAAGCCGCATCGGTGGCAGTATTGAACCTGATCCGCCAAAGTCTGCCCGCATAGTATCCTCACCAAAAAAGAGAGGGCCGTGGTTAACGGCCCTCAACAACATTTCAGGAAAACACCCTCTTTTTTCACTTGTAGTATCTAACCCCTCAAAAATCAGATATCCACTTGGCCTGATATGCTGTCTTAATCTACAACAACATATTTACGATTGCTGGTGAAAAATAGTACTTAATACTCGACCAACACAATAAAAGTGCCGACCATTCAAAATATTTTTTGCCGGCCATTAAATAGCCATAATAAAATTCTGCATTCATCAGTTTTTACAATCGTTTTCCCCTCTGTTATCCAAAATCACTTAAGCGCTCTTTAAAATCAGAGTTTCACAAGTTGCAATAAAGCGGTAGCTTTTGGATTTCTGCGTAACTTAGCGACAACAAACGATTGATCTCATGGCCCTAGTAGAACTGATCATGCCCAAACTGGGTGAAAGCATCATGGAAGCCACTATTTTGACCTGGCTGAAAAAACCAGGAGACAAAATTGAGCAGGATGAGTCGGTGCTGGAAGTAGCTACAGATAAGGTAGACACAGAAGTTCCTTCTACTCATGGTGGGATATTAAAAGAAATTCTTGCTCAAAAAGGTGAGGTAGTAAAAGTAGGAAAGGCAATTGCCATCATCTCCACTGAGGGCGATGATTCTGCAAATACGGATAAGCCCAAGGCAGAAGCCAAAGCAAAAACAGAAACAATTGAACAAGTTGCTGTTTCTTCAAATGGAAATGGTGTTCATGCTTCCGTTACTGATTTCAAGAACACTTCACGATTCTATTCTCCGCTGGTGAAAAACATTGCCAAAGAAGAGAAGATCCAGGTTGCCGAATTGGAAACGATCACCGGAACAGGCTCTGAAGGCAGAGTTACAAAAAAGGACATTCTCGCCTATGTTCAAAATCGTAAGCTGGGCCAGGCCGTTCAGGTTAAAACTTCAACTGCTCCATTAGTTCCTGCTTCCATTAGCGCGGGTGATGAAATCATTCAAATGGACCGTATGCGCAAAATGATTGCTGAGCGCATGGTGGATAGCAAACGTATTTCTCCACACGTTACTTCATTTGTAGAAGCAGATGTGACGAATATTGTGTTCTGGAGAAATAAAATGAAAAACGAATTCCAGAAACGTGAAGGTGATGCATTGACTTTCACTCCAATATTCATCGAAGCGGTTGTTCTGGCTATAAAAGATTATCCGATGATCAATGTACAAGTTGACGGAGACCGGATTATCAAAAAGAAGGACATCAACATCGGGTTAGCTGTAGCATTGCCTTCGGGCAACCTGATCGTGCCGGTGATACGCAATGCCGATCAATACAATCTCACGGGGCTCGCCAAGGCGGTCAATGATCTGGCAAAGCGTGCAAGAGAAAATAAACTGAAACCAGATGAGCTTTCAGGAGGAACATTCACGGTATCTAACGTGGGATCTTTCGGTAATGTGATGGGAACTCCGATCATCATGCAACCACAGGTGGGTATCATTGCATTGGGTGCGGTACAAAAGAAACCTTCTGTAATCGAAACACCGTATGGTGACGCAATCGCCATCCGTCATAAAATGTTCTTATCTCACTCCTACGATCACCGCGTGGTGGACGGAGCTTTGGGTGGAAGTGTGGTGCGAAGAGTAGCCGATTATCTTGAGAAGTTTGATACTTCGAGAGGTATTTGATTTGAATCCCTGAATCCTACGCCTGAAATGTTCGCTCACCATCTCATGCTGCGCGAACATACTATTCATATCCAAGTGAAATCAGTATCTTTTGCCAATCATCTATCGGCAAAAACTATGAAGTGCGTACTATCCGCAATATTTATTTTCACATCACTCATTTCCTTTGCACAAAAGACCATTTCCGAAAAATCCATCCAGGAATTTGATCGCTATGTAGCGCGTGTAAAAGAAGAGTGGAATGTTCCGGGCCTATCCATTACCGTAGTGAAAGACGGTAAAATCATTTTCAAAAAGGGATATGGTGTGCGTGAGTTAGGAAAATCCGAACAGGTTGACACGCAAACTTTATTTGCCTGTGCATCCACCACCAAAGCCATGACGGTTGTCGTACTGGGGATGTTGGTCGATGAAGGAAAACTTTCATGGGATGACAAGGTGACAAAGTTCGTCCCTCAATTACAATTGTATGATCCATACGTGACGCGTGAATTACGTGTTCGCGATTTACTCACACACAGTGCAGGGCTACCGAGTACCAACTTCCTTACGGGGATGATGCGAATACCTGCCACCGAAATGTTTAACAAGCTGGTATATGTGAAGCCTCAGTATTCTTTCCGTGGCGGATTCGAATACCAGAATACGATGTACACGCTTGCAGGAAGAGTGATTGAAAACATCACCGGAAAGAAATGGCCGGACGTGATGAATGAAAAATTATTTATTCCGCTTGGGATGAAGAACACCGTTCCTAAACGCTCATGGGATAAAACGGGCAACATGACCAAACCGCATTATCCGGTGAACAATGAAATCAAGGTACTGGACTATGATAGTGACAGCGAGATCGGAGCCGCAGGTGGCGTGTGGTCAAACGCGGGCGATATTTCACTTTGGGCCATGGCCATGCTCGACAGCAGCAAGTATGCTGGTGGACGATTATTGAAAAAGGAAACGTATGCTGAGATTTTCAAACCGCAGGTGATCTTTCCGGAAGATGAATATCCATCACTGACATTAATCAAACCCAACTGGAGAACGTATGGATTGGGATGGTATCAGCATGATTACAAAGGGAAGAAAGTAAATTTCCATACAGGCAGTCTCAATGGACTCACTGCCATCATAGGTTTATTGCCCGAAGAAAATTTTGGCGTGTTTGTATTTGGTAATTCCGATCATGCTGAAGTACGTCATGCGTTGATGTATAAAGCTTTCGATCAGTTTGCCTTGAACAACACCACCGACTGGAATCCGGCATTTAAAAAATTATATACTGCTTTGAATGAAGCTGGTCAGAAACAGCAAAAGGCGTTCGAAGCAAAACGTATTACAAATACAAAACCTTCGCTTGCGCTAAAAGAATATGAAGGAACTTACACGAGCGACTTGTATGGTAAAGTGGAAATCAAACTAAAAGGTGATCAGCTCGAGTTTGATGTGAATAATCAGTTCATCGTGGTACAGTTACCGCACTGGCATTACGATACATTCTATGGCGGAACGGGAAAATATGGTCAGTATAAGATGCTCGCTGATTTTGATGTCGATGCTTCGGGCAAAGCGAGCAAGTTGAGGTTGAATGGAATGGAGTTTAATAAAAAGTGACTTTGTTCCGACAGAGTCCCTAAGGCAGGTGACTCTGCGGAGAACACCTAAATGCATTAGTTCCAGGCGGGATTAAAACTAATCTTCAAGAAAAACACTCTTCATTTATGGATTCTGACGAAAGTCAGCATCTGTAAAGAAATTAACATTAATCTCAAAAATAACATCATGAACAAATTGCTTCTAACTATTCTTTTACTCGCGTCTATCCGTTCCACTTACAGTCAAACCAAAAATTTCATCGATCAGCCCTACCTTGAAGTGGTGGGAGAAGCAGATACTTTAATTACTCCAAATCAGATTTTCATAAAAATCACCATAGCTGAACGTGATAATAAAGACAAAATTTCAATAGAGGATCAGGAGAAGAAGATGCTCAACGCCTTCAAATCACTTAACATCAATTGCGAGGCTGATTTAACCACCAGTGATATTCTGAGCAATTATCGATTTTATCTCTTAAAACAAAAAGATGTACTTAAAACGAAAGAGTATATGTTAAAGGTGGCTGACGCGACTACTGCCAGCAAGGTTTTCATCGCACTTGAAGACATCGGGCTTTCCAATGCGAATATTGATCACGTGAATCATAGCAATATGAAAAACATCGCTAACGCCTGTAAAGCCAAGGCAATTAAAGATGCGCAGACTAAAGCCATTGTTATTACAGAATCGTTAAATCAAAGCATCGGAAACGCCATTCACATTACCGAAAATAATGGTTCATTCGATAATGTCTTAGCAGGCAGGGCATCTTGAGTTACAATTAGGGGATTTCATTATAGTGTACCTGAGAATAAATTAAAGTATGAGTTGCCAAAAATTGAATTCGAAAAAATCAAGGTTAGCTCTTCAATTAATGTGGCTTTTGTATTGAAGTAAATGAGAACGACTAAGTTCCCCTCCAGAGTCCCCAGGCGGGCTCTGTGGATAATAGCAATTCACTTCGTTTCAATGTACATCTGGATAATATCCACGTAAGCACCATTATCCTGTTTGATGGCTTTCGGGAATCTTCCTTCTTCCTTAAAACCAAGAGATGCATATAATGAAATAGCTTTAGCATTAGTGGCAAATACCTGGAGGAATACTTTTTCAATTTGTGAATGAGCTTTTGCCCACTCAATCAGATATTGAGTCAATGCTTTTCCTATTCCGAGCGTTTGAAAATCAGGATGAATATTGACACCAAACTCACCAGTATGTGCATTTTTTCTTTTATTGTTAGACACAAAGAACAGCATTCCCACAATCTGATTATCAAGCTCTGCGACTAACGCAAGTAAATTCGGATTCTGAAGAAAGTTGTTGATCCATGCTTTTTCACCTTCTAGAGTGATGGTATATTCCTCAACCGTATTCAATAATTGATCTGTCGAAGCAAACACAATCTTGGAATAAGCAATTAGATCTTCCGCATCGCTTTCGATGGGTTTGCGGATAATGAATTGTTTATTGTTCCTGGTGTATTGTTCTTTTATCATAGAATCCCGAATTAGCCTTCGACAAGCTCAGGCTGACATTTCACTTCAATGCTTTCAATTTCTCACTGTAAGTTTTAATAATCTTATTGGTTGTTGAATCTTTATCATACACCGAATACCATCCTTGGGGTTCATGTGGAGGATCGCCAATAAAGTCATCACCTGCTTTCCAGATTGCTTCGGCCTGGCGAGGTCTGCCTTCCCCACCCCAGGCCCAGAAGTTCACGCCTGCTACGATGCTGTTCTCTGCAGAAGCACGATTGTGAATTGCTTCGAATATTTTCTCATAGTATTGATCTCTGATCACAGTAGATGAAGAAGGATCATGACTGTTTGCATCACGCGAAATCCCAAACTCTTCCAGCACAACAGGTTTGTTGATGGTCTTTGAGATCGCTTCGTGCTCTTTCAGGTAATTCAATGCATAATCAACACTGGGTTGTAATGTAGAATCCGCTTTCGCGGGATTATATATTCCCCAGTTCTGCACCCAGATGTGAATGGTTTGGTAATCGATACTTGCCAAGGCGTGATCCTTCTCCGGATCAGTACCGGAAGAAGGCGAAGAAGTTTTACCCTCACTTCCTGTTGTCACCAGGTGATTCGGATCTAATTGCTTGATCAATGAGGAAGTGTTCTTCACCCATTCGTAATACGCAGGCACATTGTTCGCTCCACGCGGTTCATTAGCCAACTCCCATGACATGATGGTCGGATCATCTTTATAATCAATATTCGAATAGGAGTTCTTTCTCGCAATGATGGTCTTCACGTGATTATCGAACAGCTCCATGGCTTTTGCGTTGGAATAAAACTGAGCAGAGAAATTCTGAAACACACCCCAGTCACCACCCGGGTGTGGCGGAGGATACGGAATGGAATCAGCTACTCCTGCCCACACCACGTATTGTGCCATCCCTCCCGACCAGTTCCAGAAATTATTCAGACACATCACGGCATACATGTCGCGTTTCTTCATTTCGCTTAATAAGAAATCTAGTCCGTCAAATACTTCTTCATTATAGATTCCGGGTGCAGTCTGTAATGCCGGAACCATACGATACGGTTCGCTGTCCGGGCCTTCACTTCCGGCTACCACCCGAAGGTTGGTTACGCCAAGTTCTTTCAATCGGTCAAGTTCACGGGTCAATCGCTCGCGACTACCTCCCGCTCCTTTCGAACCCAGATTTAATCCATACCAGAAGTTAGTGCCCATGAAGAAGTAGTTCTTCTCTCCTACTTTGAAGTGTGTGCCTTCCACCCTAACGAACTCTGGTTTGGATACGGGCTTACATTGAAATAAAATCAATGACACAATGGTTAATAGCAAGAGATTAAACTGTTTCTTCATAGTTTTAGGTCAGAATGAGAAGTCTAAGTTAATAACATTAGATAAAACTCACGCAAAATCCGATGGTTATCGGAATAGCACGAAACAAAACTATGCGTCAGAGATTATTAAGTGAGGGAGCGAAAGAGCTCAGCTACGAAATACGGGAGATTGTAAAGAAAGCAGATCAGCTGAAGAAGCTCGGGCTTTCCATCTCGTGGGAGAACATCGGTGATCCGATTCAGAAAAATCATAAACTTCCCCAATGGATCAAAGACATCATTGCCGACCTGATGAAGCAGGACGATACGTACAGCTATTGTCCATCGAAAGGGATGTTGGAGACGCGTGAGTTCCTGGCAAATCAGACCAATGCGCTGAAAGGAGTGCAGATCAATGCCGATGATATCTGTTTCTTCAATGGATTGGGTGATGCCATCTCGAAAGTATATCAATTCATCTCGCGTACTTCGCGTGTGATCGGGCCATCACCCGCTTACTCCACACACTCCAGTGCAGAAGCTGCGCACGCAGCACATGAACCGCTTACTTACAAATTGGATCCCAATAATAATTGGTATCCCGATCTGGATGACCTATATAATAACCTAAATTAAAATCCCATTGTAGTTGGTATACTCATCATCAATCCGGATAACCCAACGGGAATGGTGTATCCTCTGGAAACGTTAAAGAAGATCGTGGCTATCGCGAAAGAGTTCAATCTCTTTCTGATTGCCGATG
>JBGATZ010000141.1:0-10194 GCA_044228905.1 Cyclobacteriaceae bacterium
CTGAAAACCAAGTTCAGCAAAGCTGAAAAGCATATCGTTGATCTGCTGCCCCAGCGTTGCGTTCTTCTCCACTTCTAAAAGCACATCTGCTTTCAGCTTTTCAATTTTCTCTGGAGATACCGTTTGAGCAAAAAGGCTAATAGGAATAAACAGGATGATGAGAAGAGACGAGAGAAAGTTCTTCATAGCGTAAGGTTTAGGTTTATGCAATATAACCGCTGATAGCCCCTATTTTCCCCTATTTCCTTGAACGGTAGTGAAAACCGCTGCAAACGGTGATTAAAATTTAATTTGGTTTATAGAATAAACTAGTTTACATTTGAGTATATCCAATCACTTATGGAAAACAAATCAAATGACTTCTCTGCCGAACAAAGTCTGGCTTTGATCTCGGGCATGATTCGTCAGGCGCAGGGAAAACTATCATACAATACCAAGTACTTTATCTTGTGGGGCTGGACTATCACTATTGCGAATTTAGGAATGTATGGCCTGATGAAATTCACAACCTATCCTTATCCTTATTTAATTTGGCTCATTACAATTCCTGCAGTAGTTGTGAGCATCATTTTCGGTGTAAAGGAAGGCAGTGAAAAAACATCGCCCACGCATCTCGAGCGAATCACGATGTGGCTCTGGATCAGTCTTTTCTTTTTGATTCTTCCCATCATTGTATTTGGATGGAAGATTAATTTTCAGATCAATCCAGTCATCCTGCTGTTGACTGCGCTGCCAACTTTTATTACCGGAATTATTTTAAGGTTTAAACCCCTGTTAGTAGGAGCATTTTGCTTCTGGATATTTTCAATACTTTGCTTTATAGTAGACGCTCAGACGCAACCGCTAATCGGTGCACTTGCTGTGATCACCGGATACCTCATTCCCGGATACATGTTACGCAAACTTAAAGCCTGATGCTTAAAGAGCTGGATCCTTTACTGCACTCACAACTTCGCCTGGGCATCATGTCGTTATTGATCAGCCTCGAGGCAGCTGAGTTTACCTTTCTCAAAGAAAAAACAAACTCTACTGCAGGTAACCTTAGTGTACAATTGGATAAACTCTCAGAGGCTGGCTACATCACAATCGAAAAGTCATTCAAAGGCAAAAAGCCACTAACGACCTGTAAGATTTCACGGAAAGGAATCAAAGCCTTTGAAGAGTATGTGAATAATTTAAAGGATTACATTAAAAAATAATTTTTTTACTCATATAGTTTATAAAATAAACCAGTTTACAAAAACACCATTCAATTTAAACAACTCAGTTATGAAAAAACTAATCGTAATCATCTTCCCTATTCTGCTTTACACAAGTCATGCCCTTGCACAAGTTCCTGATCATTCACAACGATGCAAGGTTGAGATGAAAAAACTATCTTATCTCGTAGGTGATTGGGCAGGCGAAGCAAAGCATAATAGTCCCAATGGCCCTAAAACAGTGATGCAGCGGGAGCACATCGAATGGAAATTACAGGAAATGGTAATGGTGATTGAAGGAACCGGCCGTGAGAAAAACGAAGCCACAGGAAAAGAGGAAATCACTTTTCAGGCGATGGCCACAGTTAACTTTGATCCCATGGAGGAGCAATTCAAATGGAAATCATTTGTTAAAGAAGGCTATTCTACTAATGCCTATTTCAAAGTGATTGAAGAGAATAAGTTTGAATGGGGATTTGATATTCCTACCGGTGGCAAAACCAAATACATTATCATCCTTGACCCATCAAAGAAAACGTGGTTTGAAACAGGCGAATACTCCAGGGATGGAATCAAATGGATGAAGTTCATCGAATTGAATCTGGTAAAACAAAACGGATAACCCGAAAATGAATTCATTAACTCACGATACGAGCGGGTTTATTCATTTATTCAGCGCTATAGCTTCTCTTGTAGCTGGTTCTTTTATCCTTTTCATGAAAAAAGGAACGGATAAGCACAAGCTAATGGGATACGCTTATGTATTCAGCATGATCGTCATGAACATTACCGCCTTTTGCATCTACAGACTATTTCATCGTTTTGGGCCTTTCCATGTTGCGGCAATAATCAGTTCGGTGACTTTACTTATGGGATTCATTCCGGCCTTATTCAAAAAGCAAATTCCATCCTGGATCTATTATCATGTATTTGGGATGTATTACTCTGCTGTAGGACTATATGCAGCTTTTGCTGCTGAAGTAGTGGTGAGAATTCCAGGAATCAATTTTGGAACAGGTGTATCTGTAGCAACAATAGTTGTGATGGCCATTGGAATAATTGCCATTCAGGTTAACAAGAAAAACTGGCTGCCTAAAACCTGAAAGAATTAGTATTTTTATTTCAATAAAAGCCGATCATGGAATTTGGTAAAGTTGATCCTGCAGAGATTGATAAAATAGATTTCAAACTACCTCCGGATAAACCGGAAACGACACAACTGTTGGCCCGCAGTAGGAATGACAAGCCAGAAATATTTGTCGGGTGTGCTAAATGGGGACGCAAAGATTGGGTCGGGAAAATCTATCCTGCTAAAACGAAAGAAGCTGACTTTTTAAAGCATTATGCGAAACATTTTAATTGTATTGAGCTTAATGCTACGTTTTATAAAATGCCGACATATGATCAAACAGAAAGTTGGAAGAATAAAGTAACTGAAGGATTTAAATTCTGTCCGAAGTTTACAGATACAATTACACACATTAAGAGATTGAAAGACACAAAAGAACAGGTAGACCGGTTCCTGGAGGGAATATCAGGATTTAAAGACACCCTCGGTCCTATCTTTCTGATGCCGCATCCACAAATGGGACCAAAGACCTTAGAGATACAACAACTATTCATTGAATCGTTGCCCAAAGACATTGAATTGTTTGTTGAACAGCGCCATAAGGATTGGTTTGCTAATCCCGAAGCGATGAGCGCACTTGGATCAATGTTAACCAATCAAAACACCGGATTCGTAATTACCGACTCTTCCGGCCGCAGAGATTGCGTTCACATGAGATTGACTAAACCAGAAGCCTTTGTACGCTTTGTAGGAAATGGCCTCCACCCTACTGATTATACGCGCATTGACGACTGGGTTCAGCGAATCAAATTATGGATGAATCAAGGGATACATAAGGTCTATTTCTTCATGCACCAACATGAAGAACTTCACTCACCTGAACTGGCCAGGTATCTCATCCGGCAATTGAATAAGCACTGTGGAACAACTATTCCTGAACCTAAATTCACAGATCCACCAAACGAATTATTCTGAGTTGCTATAAACTCTTTGGTGTCACAGTTCTGCTTCCACCCTTAGAGTCATGTACAACAATCTCTTTCACACCAACCGGAATTCTAAGTCTGCGTGTAGATTGTGACAAGTAGCCCGAACCATAATAAAATTCGGCCCGTTGCTTCTTCCCGTCCTCATATACCAATTCCGCCCAGCTATCCAGGGCTTCAGGTTTAAAAACAAACCCGGCTTTTGGCTTAATCAGTGAAAATACTTTGAGGCTGTCCTGATTCTGACTGGCTATATATAAATCGTTGTCTTTCAGGGAAAGATGAGCCAATGCCTTAGCATCTCCGGGCACATAAAATCCGGTAGCCTTTGAAGAACCTAACTCAAAATTTCCTTTTCCATCTCCAAGCAAAATCAACCCAGTGAATGCATCATAACGACCGGAAAACACTTCATTGCCATAGTCATTTCCTACCATAACAACATCGAGGTTTCCATCCCCATTTACATCATCCGTAATTAAGCCGTTGACTGGTGCAACCTGCGCCAGCATAGGCAATGCCTTTATCTGGAATTTTCCGTTGCCCAAATTCTCAACGTAGCTGGTGGATGTGTGATTAACCTCTTTCACAATCATACCCTCCCGTTCCTCAGCGGTAAACAACTTGCTCATTGGTGCCCGGCCATATTGTCGATAGAATCCAAACTTACGTCTGAATTTCGGACTTTGAGTATTCAATTCGTCCCAGAAATGAATTGGGAATTCTTTAAGCGAATCATTTTCATCCTTGAAATAGCAGGACAATATAGCATCTACACTACCATTGCCATCGATGTCTTTCGCATAAATACGTAATGGGGTATCTGAAGAAGCTTTATAGTAATTATTACGACCCAGATTTCCGGCTACATAGTCAATATCACCATCAGCATCAAAGTCACCAGATGTAATACTGTTCCACCAGCCGGAATATTTCTCAAGCCCGGTATCAGTTTGTTTTTTCAATGTCTTCCCATCATTCTTATATACAGTGATAGCCATGAATTCTCCTGTCGTAATCAAATCCAGTTTTCCATCATTGTCATAATCAGTCCATAAAGCATCGGTGATCATCCCTCCTTCTTTCAATTC
This sequence comes from Cyclobacteriaceae bacterium, assembly GCA_044228905.1. Classification (GTDB taxonomy): domain Bacteria; phylum Bacteroidota; class Bacteroidia; order Cytophagales; family Cyclobacteriaceae; genus ELB16-189. The sequence continues at coordinate 4,346 of JBGATZ010000141.1, forward strand.
CTTACAAATCTCCTCTGTTACATTCGTAAACTTTCCTTTATCATTTCTCAGAATACAGCTTTCGCCCGAAAACGGATAGCTCCGCGGAATAATTCTGGATCCGGTAAACAAATCCAAATCTCCATCACCGTCAAAGTCAGCAGCACGAACGCTTGCTTCGCTAAGTTTCAGGGCTGGCAATGCGTCAGAAGCCAATGTAAACACTCCTTTTCCATTGTTTAGATACAAACGATCCTGATAAAGCTGATGATCCTGCTCATATTCAAATCCGCCACTGACAACATATAAATCAAGATCATTATCGTTGTCTGCATCGAACAAGAGAACACTTTCATCTTCTTCTTCTTTAGGATCTTTAACGTTCAGCTTCTGACTGGTAAACTTTCCATCTGCTTTCTGGATAAAGAACGTTCCAGCCGATTTAACAGATCCGCCCACAAAAAAGTCCTCCAATCCATCTGCGTTCACATCTCCTACGGCTAAGCCAGGTCCGAGTTGGGAGAATTTATGAGGAAGAGTTCGTTGAAGGTTGAAATCAATCCGGTCTTCTTCCTGGTGAACGAATTGAATTCCGAATTTCTTATTCACTTGTTGAACAAGCGACTCACTCTTAGTCACCGGCTTAATAGAATAATTATCTACGGAAGCATCCTGATACTTTACCGTCAACACCTGATCTGCTTTAACACCAGTCAGAATCTGAGTTTTTCCATCCGGCCATTGAACAATAAGTGAGTCAATCGTTTTAACGGAACCAAATCCAAAATGAACGATATCCTCCACGACAGATATATATCCACGTGAAGTGGAATGATCATGATATTGTTGCTTACCATTATACTTGACAAGAATTTTTGTTCCCATGCCAGAAGAATTTCCAGATTTTCCTGCCAGCTTTATCCGCAGATAATGCGTATTTACAGAATCCTTCTTCTTTTTACTGTATAGGTTATTCTGATAGAGCGAAACAGGATCATTTATATTATTGACGATATAGTCAAGATCTCCATCATTGTCAAAATCGGCAAATGCAGCTCCATTTGAAAAGGAACGCAATGCCATCCCCCAGTCTTTGGTGACATCCTTAAAAGTAAGATCTCCGTTGTTCTTATAGGAGTAATTGGAAATTTTCACTACTGGTATAGAATCCAGCAGGTATTGAGTAGGTGCAATAGCTCCTCCTGGATCACTTCTGAAATTACTGAAGTCTTTGTCCGTTATATCACGGGGAAAGCCATTCGTGATAATCAGGTCACGATACCCATCATTATCAAAATCAGCGAACAATGGCGACCAGCTCCATTCGGTTTGTGAAACTCCGCTAAGGTGGCCTATTTCGCTAAACGTTCCGTTTCCGTTATTAAGTTGAAGCATATTACGGATATACTGATGTGTATATCCATATTGCTTATTATTAATATAGGTTGTGTACCCAGGTCCTCCAATCACTGTTTTCCTTCTCAAGTTGCCTTCTGGTAACATATCGAGTGTAATGATATCTGGCAGTCCATCATTATTAATATCAGCAATATCATTTCCCATTGAGAATTGAGACTGATGTTTTATCCATTTATCGATATCATTAGTAAATGTGCCGTTCTTATTATTGATATAAAGAATATCATTAGCGATATAGTCATTACTTACGTAGATATCTTGCCAGCCATCCTGGTTAACATCTGCAATCGCTAAACCAAGACCATATCCTTCATGTAAAATACCTGCTTCTTTAGTTACATTGGTAAATGTTCCATCTGAATTATTCCGATACAAACGGTCCGCGTTCAATGCTGAACCATCATCAATCTTTGGCCGAAAAGTGGTGGGAACACCCTTTTCAATAATATTTGTTAATACGTAAAGATCCAGATCTCCATCGTTGTCATAATCCAGGAAGGCAGCGTTAGAGCTATATCCATAATCAGCCAGGCCATACTTCTCCGCTTCTTCTTTAAAAGTAGGTATTCCCTCTTTGCTTAACCCCTGATTAACATAAAGCATATTTGCTCTTCGTGCTGAATCTTTGTTAATAGTTGTACATACGTAAATATCCAGCCAGCCATCATTGTTAACATCTGCAAGCGCTACGCCTGATCTCCATTTATCACTAGGCAATATCCCTGCTTCAATGGTTACATCTTTAAATTTCAATTCACCGGAATTCAAATAGAGTTTATCTGAAACCATATTTCCTCCCAGATAAACATCACTTAAGCCATCGTTATTAAAGTCACCAATGGCTACAGCGCCTCCATTATAAACATATTCCAGTTTCAGAATATTGATTGTATCATTTTCAAAAATGGTATTGGTGAATTTCATTCCATGATGTTCGGAATCTACCAAATTGAATAAGGTTGCGTCTTCGTTCTTCTTACATCCAATCAGAACAATGAATAAGAAGAGAAGGGCGTGATATAGTTTCATGATACAAATTTGCCTTAAAATAAAACAAGCCGCATAAAATATGCGGCTTGTTTTAAAAAATTATCTGACAATTAATTAGAAGCCAGGATTCTGTTTTAAGATATCCGCTCCCTGAAGGTCAATCTGACGCTGTGGAAGGAATTGGCAACCACTCATCCTTTCCAACAGTGAATTCTGCTTCACTTGGGAAGTGTGAAGTGATTTTTTTACCATCATACTCCAGGTATGCATTAAGTTCTGCCGCAGCAGTTCCCCAACGAACCAGGTCGTAGAAACGATGTCCTTCCATACCTAACTCAAGCTTACGCTCAAAACGCAAAGCGGTACGTGCCTGATCTTGTGACAATGCTCCATAATTACCAATCAGGTAATTTGCCGCATTAGCTGTTCCAGCGACATTTTTAACCCAAGCCGCAGTATTAGCTGCTCTTGTTCTGATTTGGTTGATGTAAGCAACACCAGCCGCAGGATTATTCAATTCAATTTCAGCTTCAGCAGCCATTAACAACACGTCTGCATAGCGAATGATCATGAAGTTGGTTGCGGTATAACCTGGAGTCCAGCCGCTACCATCGTTAGTTGAAGATTCTGCCTTAGAATAAGTATACTTTTTAGGAGTATAAGGACCTGCATAAATCTGATCGCGAATCCAATCGAAACCTGCGTGAGGACCCCAATCAAGGAAAGGAATTCCTCTTCTACCGATAGTCACATCCAAACGTGGATCAATTAAACCTGCATCTGGAACAAACGCATCTTTAGTCTGAACATTATAATCTGATTTCAACTCCTTAGTAGCATCTCTGAAAGAGTTATCCAGATAAGGAAGCCCAGTAGCATCTACACGATACGAGCTTGCCAATTCAAAACTTGGTTGGAAGAATCCGCAGCAGTTACCAGGCAATGTATTATAAGGGAATGCCATCGCGTACTCCTGGTTGGAGTTATTCACATTCTGCGCGCCACCAGTTGCCTGGAACGCAAATACTGATTCTTCAGAGTTCTCACCAGCCAGACGGAATAAATTGGCAAAGTTTGCTGCCAGACCATATTTCTTTCCATCAGATGTTCTTCCGTTGGTAATTACATCATCAAGTACAGTCTTTGCTGCTGCCCATTTTTTCTGGAATATCAATGCCTTAGCATAAAGTGCACCAGCCGCATATTTGTTTGCACGACCCACCTGCGCCTGAGCAGCAGGAAGATTGTCATAAGCAAATTTCAAATCTGCCTCGATCATTGGCCAGATGTCCTGGTCATTTTTAACTTCAGTTGCTCCGGTAGCCAGGTCCATTGTCTCATCAACATAAGGAACCATGTTGAAGTTTTTCTTCAATTCGAAGTAATAAAAACCTCTCAAAAATCTCGCCTCACCAGTGATACGAGCAACTACTTCTGGAGTAGCATCTGTTGTTTTCGGAATAATAGACAACAGAATGTTAGCGCGGGCAACACCTTCATAAGACTTGGCCCATTTAGCACCCACTTCACTATTTGTTGTTTCCAACGCATAGTTTTCCGCAGGGTTCATTGAGTTAAAGTCTCCTGAGTTTGTTCCCTTATTCGCATCACCTCCGCGAATACTTCCCCAAAGCCAGTTGGTAGCACCACCATGCCATGAATCACGGCCGTTGATGTTTGCATAGACACCGATCAGAAGTTTTTCCAAACCAGCCTGGCTAGCAAGCTGTGACTCTGTAAGACTACCTGTAACAGGCACTTCCAGAAAGCTATCCTTACACGCGATAGGGCCTAGAATAATGGCTCCTATCAAAATTACCACGTACTTATTTCTAAATATTTTTTTCATAGTTGGAAAAATTAAAATCCAAGATTCAGACCAAGGTTAAATCCTCTTGTTGCAGGAGGGTTACCAAAATCAAGACCTAAAGTAGTATCTGCTGCACCACCTACGCCTGGATCAAGACCACTGTATTTGCTAATAGTGAACAGGTTAGTTGCCTGAACATATAGTTTAGCACGCTCAATTCCATATTTGCTAAGGAATGACACAGGGAATTTGTAAGCAATTTGCAGGTTAGTTAAACGAGCATAGTCACCTTTCTCAACATAATAAGTGTTGTGACCGTTGTTCGTACTTGTGTTAGACGCATTTTCAAAGATTGGAGTTGTATTTCCACCTTTAGCAAAAGTGAATGAATCTTTTACTCTGTTTCCATAAGCAGCTCCAGTGAATGAAGGATAGAAATCAGTGAACCAACGTGAGAAGTTATAGTTTTCAAATCCAAGCGCTGTATAAAGGAACGCTGTCATTTCGAAGTTTTTATAACCTAACGTTAAGTTGATACCACCTGTAAATGCAGGGATTGGATCACCGATTTTAGTACGATCGGCTTCATCAATTTTGCCATCTGGCTTACCAGTAAGTTTTCCTTCAGCATCACGGCCATTGTTATCTTCATAGCGGAAGCGACCAACACCCTTTCCATCTTGTGGCGGAGCTGCATCAACTTCAGCCTGGTTTTGGAACAAACCCAATACTTTATATCCGAAGAAAGAAGCAATAGGGCCACCTACCTGGTTACGGATCGCGTTACCAATACGAGTACCACCTGTTTCAAAATAAGGAACATCAGGAGCTAAGAAAGTAATCTCATTTTTCAGGAATGAACCTGTAAACGTTGCTTCATAAGTCAGGTCAGAAGTAATGTTACCTCTGTTGATGATCATCAGGTCAATTCCCTGGTTACGCATTTTTGCAATGTTTACGAATGGATCATCTGCAACAGGACCAATTACAGCAGGTGTTTCCAGACGGAACAACAAGTCTTTGGTATCCTTTCTCCAGAAATCAACAACAACTTCAAATTTGCCATCCATCAAAGTCGCGTCAAAACCAACGTTTGATGTAGTCGCTGTTTCCCATTTCGCATTAGGGTTACCGATACGTGATCTGAAGAATCCTTCTGCAGGAACTCCGTTACCACCACTAATATCATAGAATGCCTGGCCTAAGCTGGATGAGAACAAGCTGAAGTTGTTAAATGGATCAACCGGGTTTGAGTTACCCATTTGTCCCACACCACCTCTTAATTTCAAGTCAGAAATAAATGTTACTGGCTTCATGAAATTCTCATCACTGATTCTCCATGCCACAGAACCTGCAGGGAACACACCGTAACGGTTATTTGCACCAAACTTAGATGCACCGTCTCTTCTCAATACACCACTGATATAGTATTTCTCAAATAAGTTGTACTTGATATTTCCGAATACAGAAGCGAAAGTATTTCCATTGATATAATCACTATTAACAACCTTATTAGAAGTAGTTCTTAAGCTGATATAGTTATAATCAGCAGAGAATGGTCTTTGACCAGAACCTTCCATTACTCTTCCTCTTCCGGCATTCAAAGCTTCGTAACCAGCTAACACATCCAGACCATGTATTCCGAATTTCT
>JBGATZ010000142.1:0-10450 GCA_044228905.1 Cyclobacteriaceae bacterium
GGAGCGGAATATCAATGACGAATTTGCTTCGGAACGCTGTGTTATAAAATATACTTCTACGGAAGAAGGTAAATCTCCTATTAGCTCTTACGGAACGGTTCAGATTTTTTCAACGAAGAAATCTGGTCATTGGAAGAAGATTGTTCAATATGTGCATACGGAACCTTCTTCAGAGGAGATTTTTATGAATGCTCAACCTATGTAAAGCCTGTTTTCTTTACTTCTTTTTAACAAGCAATACTCCATTACTCGTATCGTAAGGTACTGGAGGGATTAGTCATGGCTGCTTTAATCGTTTGTGCACTTACCGTAATCAATGCAAGAACGATAGCTCCAATAGCAGCAAGCGCATATACCAGTACGTTCATATGGATATGATAAGCAAAAGTATTAAGCCACTTGTCCATAAAAATCCATGCGATTGGCCAGGCAATCGCATTGGCGATTACAATCAGAATGACAATTTCTTTTGATAGTAATCCGAGAATGCTCGGTACCGAGGCCCCTAATACTTTTCGTATTCCGATTTCTTTCACACGTTGCATCGTATTGAAAGTTGCCAGCCCAAACAGACCCAGGCACGCAATGGCGATGGCCAAACCTGAAAAAATAGTGAAGAGTGTTCCTTCTTTTTGCTCGGCCTCATATAATCGGGTGTATCGGTCATCCATAAACTGGTATTCAAATGGCCGACCAGGCAACATGGTGGTCCATAGTTTTTCTATGTGAGCGATGCCTTGTTGTGCTTCGTTTCCGGCTATTTTAATAGCTACATAATTGTAATAGCTTTGCTTGCGTGGAAGAAAAATCATAGGAACTACTTTTTGGTGCAGTGATTCGAAATGAAAATCCTTCACTACTCCGATTAACTTTCCTTGTGTTTTTCCATACTTGAAATCCTTATTGATACCTTCTTCGCTTGTTTTCCAGCCAAGTGCTTTCACGGCAGCTTCATTAATAATATAGGCGAGACTATCATCGGAAGGATTGTCTTTAGAGAAGGTTTTACCTGCGGCAAGCTCAATACTGTACGTATCAAAGAAATCATCATCTGCGGTAACATATTTTAGTCCTACACCTGTTTGACTCATATTTCCGTCTTTTTCTATTTCTGCTTCACCTCTTGAATCAAGTAGCCGGCCCGTAGGAATGCGTGAGGATCTTCCGGCATTTTTAATCGCAGAAGATTTTAACAGCTCGTTGTAAAAAGCATCGTAATTTTTGTCAAGCAGGTCATCGTAGTCTAGTGTAATGACCTGGTTGCGATCATATCCAAGATCACGATTGTTGAGGAAGCTCAGCTGTTGAAAAGTGATGGCTGTAGCGATGAGCAATACGATTGAGATACCAAACTGAGCAATAACCAGCGTTTTACGAATTCCTGCTTTACCCTTAGCTGAGCCCTGTTGCCCTTTTAATACCAATACGGGTTTAAACGCAGAGATTACAAACGCAGGATAAACACCAGCAAGTAATCCAATAAATAAGGCAAACAAAATTAATCCCGTTAAAAGCGTCCAATTGGAAACGAAATTTATAGCAAGCGCCTTTCCTGTAAACTGATTGAGCCAACCCAGTCCGGCAAAAGCCAATCCAATCGAAATGACAAGAGCGAAAAACGCAATCAATACCGATTCGCTCAAGTACTGACCCACCAATTGATTTTTAAAAGCACCTACTACTTTGCGTAAGCCCACTTCTTTTGCCCTCTTCGTAGCACGTGCAGTGGACAAGTTGATGAAGTTAAAACACGCGATAAGAATAATGAATAGCCCAATCACGCTCATCATGTATACATTGTTGATATTACCATTCACTTCGATTTCATCGTCCAGGTGAGAGCGCAAATGAATGTCAGTTACTTTCTGAAGGGTGAGTTCTGTTGTTTTGGAAGCCACAAAGTCAGGAGAAGAACCTTCCATCGTGCGAACGTAACTGCCATAATGTTTATCGATGAATGCCGGAAACTGGCCTGAGAGTTTTTGAGGATCAGTTCCCGGGGAAAGTAGCAAATAAGTAGTAAATGCATTGTTGCCCCAGTTGGTTTCCAGCTGCTTCTTGCCATAAATGTTATCGTCTTCGAGTGTTTTGAATGACACAAGAAAATCGGGATGCCAGTGTGTTTGCGCAGGAAAATCTTCAAATACTCCAGTCACTTCTACATCAATCGCATTATTGAAACGAAGCCGCTTACCAATCACATTTAAAGTATTGAAGTAACGCATAGCGGTTTGTGCAGACAACATCATGGTGAACGGGCGTTCGAGATCTTTTGCGGGGTCGCCTGAACTCACATGGATATCAAGAATTTTAAAAATTGAAGGTTCAACGAGGAAAATGTTGTCTTCATTAAACGAACGACTGTCCCCGTTTTCTTCGATGGTGATCGTACCCGTGTTTTGCAACATGCGCGCCAACTGTTCGATTTCCCCAAAATCATTTTTTAGCAACGGACCAAACGGAGGTGCCACGCTGGCCAGGTGAAGAGTAGGTACATGTTCTTTATTGTAGAAAACGCGCGTAACGCGATAAATGCGATCTGCTTGTGTATGATATTGATCATAACTGACCTCATCGGAAACAAAAAGATAAATAAGAATAGCGGAAGCCATGGCCATTGCCAGCCCTCCGATATTAATAAATGCCGTGAGTTTATTTCGGAAAATGCTACGTATTGCAACTTTCAGGTAATTCTTGATCATAGTTATGATAGCTGGTTGAAAGGAAACCTCGTTTTTTCTAATTGGTTACCTGAATAAGACAAGTAAAATTACGGGGCGTTGCATGGATTGATTATAAATAATATTGTGAATGTATTTCTAAATACGGTGATTTTATGAGTTTCTGGCTACTGACCAAAGAAAGTTGCAAGCGGCTCAGGAACAAGTGAATGTTCTTCGTTACTTATTGCATGTTTTCATTATATTGAATGTGTATAGTAAAGGTGGGCAAACCCTAGTTTGTGCATTATGCTTAATAAAACGCTGGAACAGGGAGTGTTGAAAGTTGGCTTACTCTTCGCCTCCGTTTTCTGTTCCTTTGTTACCTCCGCGCAGCAACCTTATATTCCCTTTCAACACTTGTCAAGCCGGGATGGATTGTCTCACAACCAGATTCTGACAATCACTCAAGACCGACAGGGATTCATCTGGATTGGTACATTGGAAGGTTTGAATCGCTATGATGGTTATGAGTTTAAAGTTTTTAGTCACGATAAGAACGATTCAACTACATTAAGTGATGACTTTACCAGTGCCATTGTGGAAGACAAGAAGGGTAATTTATGGATTGGTACAAGCGAAGGTTTGAACAGATATGATAAATCGGCCAACTCGTTCAAGTCCTACCTCCACAATGCTAAAAACGAAAACAGTCTCGGTGCAGGATTGATCAATAGCATAGTTGAAGATACCAGGGGTAATCTTTGGATCGGTTTTGCTACCGGCTTTCTGGATCATTTTGATGTTACTTCAGAAAAATTTACTCATTATCAGATTCAGAATAATCTGATTGATGTCACCTGCTTGCTTCAGGAGCCCGATGGTAATCTATGGATAGGCACCCAACAGGGTGTGGTACTGATGGATGCCTCTCATAAAATTATTGAGCGATTTGAATTCTCCCCACACAATTCATCCAGTTTGAGTAATAACAATGTGAACGCCATCTTTCGTGATCATGACGGAGTGATCTGGGTGGCAACGGATAAAGGATTAAATCAATATGACAATCATCAGTTCAGACGTTATATGCATAATGATCTGGATGATAACTCGATCAGTGTAGACGCCATTAAATGTCTTGCGGAGGACAGGCAGGGGAGATTATGGATTGGAACTATTAATGGTGGTCTTAATATCTGGGATAGAGACGCTGACCAGATTTATCGGTTAGATGAAAAAGGATCGGGGGAAAGAGGCCTTAGGGATAATTCAATTTACTCCATGTTACGAGACCGGTATGGCAACATGTGGGTGGGCACGAATAGTTCGGGGCTGAGTTTTTACGAGGCCGACCAAAAACCATTTGTGATTTATCAACACATCGCTGGTGTTTCCTCAAGTCTGAGTAATAACAAGGTAAACGCAATTGCTGAGCAACCAGGCAAGGGTTTCTGGATTGCTACCGATGGTGGTGGCTTGAATTTTTTTGATGAAGAAAATAATACATTTAAAACATACCGTCATCAGCCAGGTGATCAGCAGAGTTTGCCAGGTGATTTTCTGGTGGATGTTGTTTGGGATGCAAGAGAAGCTTGCCTGTGGGTTGCTACATGGGGAGCTGGTCTCTCACAATTTGATCCGGTTAAGGGAAAGTTCATAACATTCAGACATGACGATGACAATCCTCATAGCATAGCTTCAAACAATCTTTGGCGACTGTATATTGATAATGAAGGCACTCTTTATGTGGGTACCGTAGGAAGCGGTTTGAGTATTTATAACAGACGTAACAAGAATTTTATCAATTACAGTACACGCGATGGAATTGCAGAAGAGAACGTAGTTAGCATGCTTCATGACTCAAAGGGGTTTCTCTGGCTGGGAAGCTGGGGTAATGGCCCTACGCGAATGGATTTATCTACTCATAAGGTAGTTCCCCTTCCTTCCGGTATTACTATTAAGAGTGATGAATTTATTGATGAAGATAGTTTGGGTAGAGTATGGATTACCGGAAATCCGGGAATTCAGTACTATGATTTAAAAGAAGAAAAGGCCGGAGCAATTACTGTTGCTGATGGATTGCCATCCAGCAATATCAATGGAATGCTGGATGATCAGCACGGTAATTTCTGGATAAGTACTAATACGGGCATTGTTCAGTTTAATGTAGCTACAAAAGAATTCACTAGCTTTACCACTCAAGATGGACTTCCAACTAATCAGTTTGGAAGCAGGTTGCTCCGCACTTCCAACGGGAAAATGTATTTTGGAAGTGTAAATGGATTGGTTGTTTTTCATCCGGATAGCATCCGGCAGAACACCAATCACCCGGAACTTGTGCTCACCGATCTTAAGATTTTTAATAAATCAGTATTTGCAGGAGGAAGGATGGTGTACTCAGTCAATCGATCAGTGAGACTCACGAGATCTGGCTTCCATTTAACTATAATTTCATCACATTGAGTTATATCGCTCTCAATAGCACTTTGAAGCCGGGTAATCAATATGCTTACATGCTGGAGGGACTGAGCGATGAATGGATCTACGTGAATCAGCAACGTTCCGTTTCGTTTACCAGTCTTGATCCGGGTGACTACACGTTTAAAGTAAAAGCAACTAATAATGATGGACTGTGGGGAGATCAGTACAAGGAGTTGATCATTCACGTACTTCCGCCCTGGTGGGCAACGTATTGGTTTAGGATTTTAGCCAGCGTAATTGCTCTGTTGGCGGCTGTGGGATTTTATCAATATCGCTTGCGGTCAATCAAAAATCAAAATGCTAAACTGAGTATGATGGTGGCCGAGCGGACAAAAAAACTGGAAGCATTGAATGCTGCCATAAACGTTCAGAATAAAATATTGCAGGAACGGCAAGATGAGATTGAAGTGCAAAATGAAGAACTGAAATCCAGTAAGGAGGAGATAACTGCTCAATGGGATGTAGTAACCGAACAAAACCTAAAGCTGGAGGAAGCGCGGTCAACGATTGAAAGACAGAATGAAGAGACCAAACTGCGCAACGATAATCTGGAAATGGAGGTACAGGCAAGAACTAAAGAATTGCTGGAGTATAACAAGCAGCTTGAACAATTTGCGTTTATATCTGCTCATAATCTTCGCGCTCCGGTGGCACGTATCCTTGGATTGGGAAATGTTCTTAACCTCAATTTGAGGGAAGATGATGAGAACAAAATAATTTACCAAAACATGGTGGCGACTGCGCTTGAGCTGGATCGTGTAGTGCGTGATCTTAACACCATTCTGGAGATCAGAAAAAATAATAATACATTTTTATCAGAAATTAATCTGGCAGAGGAACTGGCACTGGTAAAGATTTATGTGAAGAAAGAGATTGAAGATACGGCTACAAAAATTAGTTCAGATTTCTCCGATGCTCCGGTTATTCGGAGTGTAAAGCCGTATGTCGAGAGTATTTTACATAACCTTCTGACAAACGCCATTAAATACAGGCATCCTGAAAGAACTCCCGCAATTACGCTAAAATCTGAAGTAGCCGGTGAATTTATTTGCCTCATTGTTTCAGATAATGGATTGGGCATTGATACGGAATTGTTCAAAGAAAAAATCTTTAAACTCTATCAGCGCTTTCATAGTCACGTGGAAGGGAAAGGGCTTGGATTATATTTAATCAAAACACAAATTGAAGCATTGGGTGGAAAGATAGAGCTGGAGAGCCGTCTCAACGAAGGAACGGTATTCAAAGTCTATTTCAAAAAATAGCGTATACCAAATTTTCTGATAAGACCATTTTCAGGCAACCTGATGTTTTATGATGACGAATCCCAGCACCAGCATCCAGAAGAGAATGATAAAAAGAAACTGCACGAAAATTGTTTTAATAATTGTCAATAAGATTGAATTCTGAAAGAACTGTCGAAAGGCGATTGCCATGTATATAAAAAAGCAGACTTGAAAAATGTTGTTGTTGATTTGAGCATGACCAAATAGTAAGTAAGCAGGAATGAATAGTACGACCATGGCCAGATGAATCTGCGCAATGATTAATGACTGAAGTACAAGATTCTCGGCAAAATTGTATCCTGATTTTCTGAAGAAACTCCACGATAAAAATGTGAGTACAGGCACCATTACTACCAGGCTGATTAATTTTCCGTGATTGACAAAAATGTTGGTGCTTTCGTTCATATAGATCACGTATCTCGCAGGCATACTGCCGTAGTCGTGAGTTTCATTTCCATCTCCTATAGCCTGAAAGTAGCCGCTCTTCAACGTAATAAGGGCAAACACGGCAGACACAAGAACAAGAAACGTGAGTGGGTTGAAATATTTTTTTTGTTTTCCTGCTACGTATTCCCTAGCCACTATGCCAGGTTTATAGATCAGTTCTTTTGCAAGAAAGAGAACCCCCTTATCAGCATGTGTAAGTGCGTGAAAAAATTCGTGAAGAAGGTGAGATAGAGTAATGCGGTGGATATTAGCTTTTTGTCCACACTCGTGACAAAAGTTTCCAGTCAGCAGGGTGCTGCAGTTTTTACATGCCGTTGGGGTCATGTTCAAAGATAGTAATACTTGCAAATAAATGTACTTCCCCGGGAAAAGACACGATGCGCTTTTCAAAAGAAATGATTAAACTCGTACTGATAAATGAGTCAAATGAATAATGTCAATACGATACTTATTTCTTCGTTTGTATCCTGTTGCCAGTGGTTTTATTTTTACGTATGGAATTGGTGTTCCGGTAAAGAGAATCGAAGAAAGCCTGCTTGAATCGATTGGTCGTCAGTATAATTTGGCCAGTAACATTAAATAAGTGTACATATGGAAACAAGAATCAATTGAAGATATGGAGGATTTCAGATTACAAGCTATTGGATTTGTAGAATCACCGTTGACCAGGAGGGAAGATGCCCCACGTCAGGGTAATGAAGGGGCTCCCAATGCGTGGATTAAATTAAAAGAAGAATTTCTTGATGCATTGGACGGAGTGGAGATCGGACAAGAAATAATTATACTCACCTGGTTTCATCAGTCCGATCGCACGATACATAAAGTTCACCCAAGAGGAGATAAGAAAAATCCCATTGCCGGTGTTTTTGCCACACGATCACCGGATCGCCCCAATCCCATTGGGTTGCATGAAGTAGTGGTGCTTCAGATTAATGGTAATGAAATAGAGGTTTCTATGCTGGAAGCAATTCAGGGGACACCTGTAATAGATATCAAACCTGTGATATAAATGCTACTCAATGATCGGACAAGAACCCCGGATTGAAGAAATCCAAGCAAAAAGAATCTTTGGGAAGCATCTCCCGATGACACTGCAAAACGATCGAACTCCCGAATTATGGCGAAGCTTCATGCCGGTGAGGAAGCAAATTATCAATGGAGTTGGCAATGATTTACTTTGTGTTCAGATTTTTGATCACACCCATGACTTTACTAAATTCAATCAGGATGCTTTGTTTGAAAAGTGGGCTGCAGTTGAAGTGAGTGAATTCAGTGGATTGCCGGATGGAATGGAACAGCTCGTGATTGAAAGTGGATCGTACGCTGTTTTAACTATATGGGAAGACAAAGCAGATTTTAGCTGTATGTTTCAGACTGTTGCTTCAACAGATTCCGAATACAATAGCGTTGATCACGAAGACCACATTTTGAAGTGTAGGTGATAAGTACAAAATTAGCGCTAACTGAAGAAGAGATCTGGGTATGCCGATCAGATTAAAGGCAATTAATAATTCCTGAATTTTATAGTTAGATATGGTGCGATGCGGCATCTGTTTGAATTTGAGGATCAAAAGTGGTTTCCTGGTTTTCTGAGAAACTATGGAACGGACTTTCTGCAGTTTCTTTCCAACAAGACAAAAATGTATCAGCCTATTGTGCCTATCATCAATAAAGGTCTGGAAAGCAGTAAGGCATCGAGTATCATAGATCTTGCTTCCGGTGGAGGAGGTGGATTTGTATGGCTCAATAGTGAATTGATAAAAACCCGACCCGAACTTAAAATTAAACTGACAGATTATTTTCCTAACATTCCTGCATTTGAATACACCGCAAAGCAAGCCGCTAATTTTGAATACGTAAGTGAATCGGTAGACGCAAGAAACGTTCCGGTGCATTTGAAAGGTCTGCGCACACAGTTCTTGTCACTACATCACTTCAAACCTGACGATGCGCGATTGATTTTGCAAAATGCGGTAGACTCCAATCAGCCGATTGCCATTTTCGAAGCACAGGAACGAAGTCTGCCAAGTTTATTGGCCATGTTCTTTTCTCCGCTTACTTTGATTTTGGTTACTCCGTTTATCAGGCCATTTAAGATTGGCAGAATCATTTTTACGTATTTAATACCCGTTGTTCCATTGTTTGTATGGTGGGATGGAATTGTTTCTTCTCTCCGCACGTATTCGATTGAAGAAATGAGTGAACTGGTTAAGTCGGTAAGAAATCACGAAAGCTACAGCTGGGACATTGGAAAAATAAAATCAGGGCCGGGCATTGTGTTATATCTGATGGGTGCTAAGAAATAGGTTCTCTCAGTTGTATTTTGAATCATTCAGATCAGCATTAATTTGCTTGATCACCATGTCGATCTCCAGTGATTGTTGCTCGATCTTATCAAGGAAAAAATTAAAATCCGATTTCGGGTCGAGCCGGCAAATAGCAACAAGCCCAAGTAAACGTGCTACTGGTCCGCGAAGCTGGTGAGCATTGGTATAACTGTATTTTAATAGAATTTCATTCTGAACTTTTACTTTGTTGGTACGTTCATCAACTACTTTCTCCAGATTACTATTCAATGAATTTAAGTTGTCTTGAATCTGAAGGAGTTCTTCATTTTGAGTAGCGATTTCTTTTGTTTTTTCCAGAAGATCGATATTCGCTGATCGCAGACTTTCATGAGTGCGATCGTAGCCGAGTTTTAAGACACTGGTGCAATAGCTGATGATAAAATAGAGAACGCAGTAGGTAATTCCAACCGTGATGATCTCGCTGGTTTCTGTGGAGAAGCGAAGTGTAGGCGTCACGGTTTGAATTATAAAAATTATAACGATACCAGTTATGGTAATGCCGTGCATTATCCATTGCAATAGTCCTGTCAATAAAATTGAAAAGAGAAACCCAACAATTAAAATGATTGCGAACGATGTGGTGGTATTCAATGGAACAAAGATACTTTGATAGAACATGGCAATCAGCGTGGTAACGGAGATGATCAGCGCAGACAACGTGAAATATTTATTTCTGAGAACATAAGCGACCAGGCAAGCAGAAAGAATCAGTAAGTCGATTTTGATAGAGAGCGAATCCTTAGGATAGAGCAATGCGTCCGTAAAAAGAATGATCGATGTCCCGGCAATCGAAATACGTAAAACAGTGAGTAGAAAAAAACGCTCGATATTTTTTATCTCTTTCATAGCACGATAATAAAAGCGATTCAATGTAACGATAGTTATTTTATTTCCTTTACCTGAAATCTTACTTTTTGAAATAAGACGATCTGTCGGAAATAATAGCAGCTGATAGTGTTTTTTCAAATAAAAAGCAGAATGCTCCTGTAACTCTTTTTTGTTTAAATTACTTTTGACAGATGAACACCAAAATTGCCTATCTGATTGATGATGATCCGGACGAGCAAGACTTTTTCGAAGAGGCGTTGAGGGATATCCATAGAGGAATTCAGCTTATCTATGGTAATGACAGCCGTGATGCCGTGAAGAAGCTCAAGAGAGGAAATTTTATACCTGATTTTATTTTCCTGGATATAAATATGCCTCGCTTGAATGGATGGGAATGCAT
>JBGATZ010000143.1:0-10174 GCA_044228905.1 Cyclobacteriaceae bacterium
GATTAAAATAAGTAAGAGCTCTGAGAAACTTTGCTTCACGAACAAATTGTAATTTCTGTACTTCGCTTGCATCGGGTATTCCAGGAGCTTTTTCAATAATAGTGTTGGTTGCGTTGATTGTGGCATACATTGCTGTCCACATATTCAATGACCAGGGATTATCTACGCGGATGCGGTTTTCTTCATACTCAAGGTATTCCGGATAACTTGCTGTATGACGAACATGGCTAGCGGCAAACTCCGGAACAATAATGAATGATTGTCCATAATAATATGCCGATTCCAGTGAGCGATAACTCGCCATCACGGTGGTTTCAGCATTTTTTACGTCAGAAAAAAGTTCATCAGCCGTTAACTGGTCAATCGGTTTCTTATCGATGAACTCATCACAGGCAGTTGTAAATAAAACGGTGATGATTAAAAGTATATGATTAAAATTCTTTTTCATTTCATTTCAGATTTTAGAAAGTAAGATTGATTCCGCCAGTGATGATACGGGGTTGCGGATAACTTCCGTAATCGAAACCGTATTCCAGACCCGGATTAATTCCACCGATAGAGGAACTCACTTCAGGATCATATCCTTTATACTTTGTGAACACATATGCGTTCTGAACCGTTGTATATATTCTCAGCGTTCGGATCTTCCATCGATCCAGTATTTTTGCCGGAAGCGTATAGCCCAGTGTGATATTCCTTATACGGAAGAAAGAGCCATCTTCAATAAAGCGTGAGGATACCGTTGCATTGTCAAATACTCCCGGTGTGGGTCTTGGCACATCGGTAATATCGCCAGGTTGCCTCCAGCGATTATTCCAGTCAATCGAACCATTGTTGCTATCGCTGCTTCCAGACAATAGAGAGAACTGGTTATAGTTGAAGATCTCGTTGCCGTAAACAAACTGACCCATTATGCTCAGATCAAAACCTTCGTAGAAGAATGTGTTCGTAATACCTCCAAAGAAATCCGGGTTAGGGTTGCCGATAATTTTTCTATCCAATGGATCAGAAGGCGCGCCTACGGTTCCATCATTTTTTTCAAAATCAATCACTCCGGTCTCCGGGTTAACTCCGGCCATCTTCCATCCATAGAATGTTCCAAGTGGCAAACCCACGCTGGCAATGTTCAATGATCCACCCAGTCCACCGAATAAATCGCCATTAGGTAACGACATTACCTTGTTGCGGTTGAATGTCATGTTCAAAGAAGTATTCCAACGGAATTTGCCAATCAGGTTTTTTGTAGAGATCTCAAATTCAAAACCTTTATTCTGAATTTCACCCGCATTCAGATAAGTTGTCTGATAGCCGGTTGTTCTTGGTATCTGAACACTCAGCAGCAGGTCTGATGTGTTTTTAATGTAATAGTCTGCAAGAATTGAAATTCGATCTCTGAAAAGTCCTACATCCAGCCCTATGTCCGTTTGTTCAGTGGTTTCCCATCCTAAATTCGGATCGCCTAAAGTTCCCGGTGCAAAGCCTGGTTGATTCAGATAATTACTTCCTCCATTATATAATGATTGACTTGCATAGTTGGGAATGTTCTGATTTCCTGTTAATCCCCAGCTTGCACGAAGCTTCAGATTACTAATTCCATGAGCCGCGCTCATAAATTCTTCCTGTGAGAGATACGCCATCCGGCTGCAAAGGATGGAAATGATCCATACTTCTTTATCTGCTCCAAATCTTGAAGAACCATCGATGCGGTAATTTGCAGTGAAGAGATACTTGTTTTTATATGAATAATTAGCTCGTGCGAAATAGGATACGATTGACCATTCCTGAATACTGGCGTTTGCTCCGGAAATCGTACCTCCTGCAGAGATCACCGGAATATCATTAGTGGCAAAGTTTGTTCTTCGTGCATCAACAAATGAATACTTCGATTCCTGGAAAGAAATTCCTCCAAGCAAATTGATATGATGATCTCCAGCTGTTTTATCAAACGTAAGCGTATTTTCATTTAACCACAGCTGATCCTTTGTGCTTCGTGCACCACCCAATCCTTTGGAGGCGGCAACAAAACGAATTCCATTGGGAGGCATAAAGAAACTCTCATCGATGTAGCTCATATCTGCACCCCAGTTTGTACGGAAAGAAAGTCCTTTCACTATCTGATAATCTGCAGAGACGTTTCCCAGAATTCTGAATGTCTCTGCCGTATTAACGGGCAGTACCAGCATCGCTACCGGATTCTCACGGTTTGCCACAATACCATCGAACGCAAATTCACCATTAGCATCATATACCGCAATGTTTGGAGGCGCAACAATTCCATTTTTCGTTGATCCTTCTTTTGAGTTTTCTTCCTGCACGCGCTGATTAACTGCACGGGTAAGGTTGATGTTCGTTGTGAATTTTAATTTATCGCTGTGCTGATGATCCAGGTTCAAACGAGCGCTCATGCGATCAAAACCTGAATTAAGAATAACACCTTCCTGGTTGTAATAACCCAATGACGTATAATACTGTGTTTTCTCAGAACCTCCCGAAGCGGAAAGCTCATAGCTCTGCATGGGTGCAGTACGAAAAATTTCTTTTTGCCAATCCGTATCGTGCTCTGTATTGAGAATCTGGGCAGGAACGGGAACTCCTTTATATGAATAATAATCTTTCATATAAGAGATATAATCTTCTGTTCCCATCATTTTGTACTTCCGCTCATTAGGAACCTGAGATACACCAGCGTAAGCATTCATGCTGATGGTTCCTGAGTTTGATTTACCACGTTTAGTAGTGATCAGTACCACTCCATTTGCTGCACGCGCTCCATAAATAGAAGAGGAAGCTGCATCTTTCAATACTTCCACTGATTCAATATCACTCGGATTAATAGAGGACAGGATGTTAATACCCTGTGTTCCTCCGCCAAAATTAAAATCAGATCCGCCAGTGAAATTGGTGTTACTGTTTACCGGCACTCCATCTACTACATACAATGGATCCGAACTTGCATTGATAGAGGTAGTTCCACGGATACGAATGCTTATTCCTCCTCCCGGGCTTCCTCCTTTTTGTGTTACCTGTACCCCTCCGGCTTTTCCCTGGATAGCCTGCGTTACACTTGGCATTGGGTCATTCTCCAACTCGCTACTACCCAAACTTGAAACCGAACTGGTCAGGTTTGCACGATCCATTGTACCGTATCCAACTACTACAACTTCCTTCAATATTTTTGACTCACTCTGTAGTACGATATCTATTTTTGTCTGCCCTTTTACGGGAACCTCTTGACTTTCCATTCCTACAAATGAATACACCAGAATATCTTCAGAAGATGAAATTTTGATTACATAGGCTCCATTCACATCAGTTACACTTCCGTTTGTTGTGCCTTTAATAATTACACTCGCTCCCGGTATGGGCATTTTGTCATCCGCAGAAGTAATTATTCCACTCACTCGCTCTCCTGTTACACCGCTTGTATCTTTCGTAATTGTTGTTGTTCCAGCGCTATCTGATGCCAGCGGTTTCGGGTTTGATGTGGTATCGTTGATAAATGGTTTTGAAATTAAGCTATCCTGCGAAGTAGAATCCTTGGGAAGCGATTCGTTAATTTTATCTAATGAGGGTACGTTAGCCGGAGCGGTTGCAACATCAGCGGAAGCTTCCAGAATAACTTCCAGTGTCTTCTTTCCGTCTGCACGAATTCCCTTCGATTTTCTTCCTTCACCGGAAAAAATAATTGTGTCAGCGGGTGTGTTGAGTTGAATGGTGAACGAGCCGGTTGCATCCGTAAGTACACTCTCTTTTGACTTGTACAGCGCTACTTTAATTCCTTTCAGTGGCTGGCTGTCTTCAGCTGACCTTACCGTTCCATTCACTATGAGTCCAACGGTATCTTGTAATGAAGGTGCTGCGTTCGCGGAGGCAGGCGTCTGTGCGCTTACTCCGAAAAAAAGTAACCCTACCGTACAAAGTGTAAAAAATAATTTCATCCAGTAAATTTTTATGATTGAATAAACCTTCTTTAAAATCTTACACCAGGCGACTATCCTGCAGCTTTAAAGAAGAAAATCATTCAACTGCTGTTACTGAAGGTTACTTATTACGCTGTTTTAAGGATGTATTTTTTCTGCTTCTTCTTTTCGCTTCGTAATAGTCATCAAATAAGTGTGGCTTATTATTCACATTTTGTGGTATTTTTCTTCTTTTAATAGTTAAAAATGAAAAGAATACTTATCACGTTCGTTTGTTTCTTCGCTTGCATTGCGGCATACCCACAAAAAATCACAACCCTTCCGGCCTCACAACGCAAACCACTATCACACACAGTTTATGACTCATGGAAAGAAGTTTTGTATAAATCGATTTCTCCGGATGGAAATTATGCCGCTTATACAATCAATCCGCAGGATGGAGATGGACGAGTGGTTTTCCATCACCTGAGAACAGGTAATCAGGATTCAGTTAAAAGAGCCAGTGACATATTAATCACATTTGATAGTGAATATGCTGTCTTCAAAATCAAACCACAAAAGAAAACGGTAGAAAGTCTCCGAAGGCTTAAAAA
This sequence comes from Cyclobacteriaceae bacterium, assembly GCA_044228905.1. Classification (GTDB taxonomy): domain Bacteria; phylum Bacteroidota; class Bacteroidia; order Cytophagales; family Cyclobacteriaceae; genus ELB16-189. Next base: position 4,514 of record JBGATZ010000143.1, read on the forward strand.
GAAAAAAGATGAATTGCCAAAAGATTCTCTTGGCATCTATTCTTTCGGCACACGCAAAACAGAACGAATCCCTGATGTTAAGTCATTCAAAATACCGGAGAAAGCAAGTGGATGGGTGGCCTATCAGCTGGAAGCAAGAAAAGAAGTGAAAGCAAAAGCAGACCCAAATGCCAAAGCCGAGGATAAGAAGCCGATCAAAAAGAAAAAAATAAATTCAGATGACAATGGATATTCCCTTGTTGTAAGAAACATGACGAATAAAAGAGAAAGCACATTCAGTTATGTGAAGGAGTATTCATTTGCTAAATACGGACAAGGATTACTTTTTACTTCTACCGGTAATGACAGCACGCTCAAAGCAGGCACATATTGGTATGATCTCAAAACAGAAAAATTACAATCACTTTTTGAAGGAAAAAGCAAGTATAAAATCAAAGGTCTTTCTATCAGTGAAGATGGAACACAAACTGCTTTCCTGGTTGACACTGATACTACCAAAGCTCAGGTTCGGTATTTCAAATTATATCATTGGAAAAACGGAAATCCATCTGCAACCCTAATCGTTGATGAGCAGAAGGAAGGTTTGCCGGCAGGATGGCTGGTGAGTGAGAATGCTAATCCGTATTTCGCAAAAGATGGCGCACGGCTTTTCTTCGGGTCTAATTCACGACCATTGGTACAGGATACTACATTATTAACAGAAGAAATTGTCAATGTTGAAGTATGGGGAGGAAAAGATGATTACATCTATCCGCAACAAAACAAACAACTGGATACAGAAAAGAAAAGATCATACCTGTTTGCTATAGATCTTGCCTCGTTAAAAGTAAAGCAATTAGGATCGAAAGAAATTCCATCTGTGGAGTTAGGCGATGAGGGCAATTCCAATTTTGCGCTGGGCGAAAGCAATGTTGCATATCGTCACATGATGACTTATGATCCGTCTGCCTTTAATGACTTTTATCTGTTCAATTTAAAGGATGCCTCAACCAGACTTATTGCTAAAAAAATAAAAGGTAACGCATCACTGTCACCAAAAGCCAATTATGTCACCTGGTTTAGTTTACCTGATACCGCGTGGTATTCTTATACTATTGCCACCTCAAAAACGGCAAAGCTCAATCGCAGTTTGAAAATGAAGTTTGCTGATGAAGAAAATGATAGCCCGGATTATCCAGGTGCGTATGGAACTGCCGGTTGGACAATCAATGACGGCCAGTTTTTAGTTTATGACCGATACGACATCTGGTCATTTGATCCCCAAGGCTTAAAAGATCCGGTTAATCTTACAAAAACGGGACGTTCAGAGAAAATCGTTTACCGGTACATTAAGCTGGATCCCGAAGAACGCTTCATTGATCCGAATAAAGAGATGATACTCTCCGCCTTCAATGAAACAACGAAAGCTTCCGGATATTATAAACTGTCCTTATCGAACGGAATATTATCCAAACTGACAATGGACAACTATCGTTTCAGCGGCACGGTAAAAGCAAGAAACGCCAGTCAGGTTTTATTTACGAGGGAAAGCTTCCGTGAATTTCCTGATGTATGGACAGCAGAACTTAGTTTTTCCTCTATCAGAAAACTAAGTGATGCCAATCCGCAAATGAAAAATTATTTCTGGGGAAATGTAGAAATGGTGAGCTGGACTTCACTTGATAATATTCCACTGCAAGGGTTGCTATATAAGCCTGAAGGGTTCGATCCGAAGAAAAAATACCCGATGATTGTTTACTTCTATGAAAAGGAAAGTGACAACCTTCACATGCACATCAAGCCCGAACCACTTCGCTCCGCAATCAACAGAGCCACTTATGTAAGCAACGGATATATCGTGTTTGTTCCGGACATTGTTTACAAAATCGGATTTCCGGGTGAGAGTGCACAAAATTGCATTATGCCAGGCGTGATGTCATTGCTGGCCAAAGGATTTATTGATGAAAAAAACATAGGCATACAAGGTCACAGCTGGGGTGGATATCAGACCGCTTACCTGATCACGCGCACGAATCTGTTCAAAGCAGCAGAAGCTGGTGCTCCCGTTGCCAACATGATCAGCGCATATGGAGGTATCCGTTGGGAAAGTGGAATGAGCAGACAATTTCAGTATGAGCACACACAAAGCCGGATAGGTGCAACGCTCTGGCAAAAGCCCATGCACTACATTGAAAATTCTCCGTTATTTTTTGCAGATAAAATCCAAACACCTCTTCTCTTATTACATAACGATGCCGATGGAGCGGTACCGTGGTATCAGGGAATTGAAATGTATATGGCTTTAAGAAGATTAGAGAAACCCGTGTGGATGCTGAACTACAATGGAGAACCTCATTGGCCAGTGAAACGCGAGAATCGTATGGACTTTCAAATCCGGATGATGCAATTTTTCAATCACTATCTGAAGGGAGCTGCCGAGCCGGAATGGATGACCAAGGGAGTGCCTGCGATAGAAAAAGGAATTACGAAAGGGTATTAAATATAGAGAGGCTTCGATAAACTCAGCCTGACATTCTCAATTATGAACTATGTCAGACTGAGCTTGTCGAAGTCAATGATCGTTATCCGTATTGCGGAAATACTTGTCTTCATCATCCAACTCCTCCGATTTCTTTGGAACAGCCCCGATTTCAAGAATCTTAAATTCTGTTCTCCGGTTTTTCTGACGACCTTCCGGGTTGTCCGTTCCGTCACGATTCGAATTTGGTGCAATCGGTTTGCTCTCCCCATAACCTTTTGCTACCAGCCTTTCCTGAGCAATACCCTTATTCACAAGATATCGCACGGTTGATTCTGCTCTGCGTTGAGAAAGCGCAAGATTATAATCATTGGAAGCAATACTATCTGTGTGTGAACTCATCTCAATTTTAATTTCAGGATTGTCATTGAGAAGGTCAACCAGTTTATTCAACTCCGCTGCCGATTCATGATGTCTGCCTTATCTAATTCAAAATAAATGTTATTTAAGCGAAACACTATATTCTTCGCCAGCTTATCCAGAACCAGAAGTGTATCAAGAGTTACTGTATTAACAAGCTCTTTTAGCGATTCAAGCGGGACTGATTTGCCAAGTGTAGTGTAAGGTTGTCTTTTTACCAGGTAGCCATCCGTTTCTCCGATAAGCGTATATTTTTCATTCTCATATACACGGAATAAAAACTTTCCATCATTACCAGTAACAAAATCCTGCATTACATTTCCGTTTCCATCAAGCAAAGTCAGTTTAGTGTCAGGTAAAATAGTGCGCGAGCTATCTGTTTTGGTCGTGTAAGTAATTCCTTGCAGGTAATAGTTCACTACCTTAAGATTCGGGTCTTCATTGATGAATGTATAGATATCATCGTCTCCCTTCCCACCTTCACGGTTTGAAGTAAGGAATCCTCGGTCTGCTTTGAACAGGAAAATTCCGAAGTCATCAGCAGTACTGTTTACAGGTTGCCCAAGATTTTCAATTACTGTTTTTCCGTTGGCTCTGTTCACCACGAAAATGTCGAGCATTCCATAACCCGGGTGACCATCGGAAGAAAAATAAAGCTTTCCGTTTTCTGCCACATAAGGAAATAACTCGTCACCTGCGGAATTGATATCCGGTCCAAGATTCTTCACTTTACCAAATCGTCCGCGTGAGTCCATCTGTGCAGTGTAAAGATCAAGTCCGCCAAATCCGCCTTTACGATTAGAGGAGAAGTAAAGCGTTCTTCCATCAGGACTAAATGCTGGTGTTGACTCCCATGAATCTGGCTGGTTGATGTTGATCAGGATTGGCTGACCCCATTGACCATTGCGAAAGCGTGACAGGTATAAATCCACGTCATTGGAACCTTTACGTTTGCCTGAATTGCCCTTGGCAAAAACCATCGTCTTTCCATCAGCAGAGAACGTAATACCTCCCTCGTTCACATTCGGAGCATTTATTAAATCAGACAGTGGTGCAATAGTATTTACATCAACATTGGCTCCTTTTGTTTCTGCCTTGAATAAATCAGTAAATGGCGTGCCCGATGCTTCGTAAATTTTTGAATTGCCGCGTGAAGAAGCAAAATATAATTCGCTATTCAGGTAAGCAGGTGCATATTCAGCGAAAGGCGTATTGATCGCTTCCAGGTTTTTGATTTTATAATAACTTTTCTTTTCAGCAAGCTTCTCCAGTTGATTTAGTCCGTTGAGTTCTTTTCTGATCCGGTCTTTTACAGCATCGTCTTCCGCAGCATTCTCGGCTTGATCCAATACATTCTTTGCTTCTGCATATTTTCCATTTGCCTGAAGGGCCTTGGCATAGTGCAAAGCAATGGTGTCTTTGTTAATGCCTGGTCCGCCAGCTTTGGCGTAAAATCGTTCTGATTCTTTGATCCGGTTAGACAACCGATATGATTCGGCTATAAAATAATTAGCCTTGCTGTTGTTAGGCTGTTTCTCAAGAACGTTTGTATAGTAATTAATTACTGTCTGGTACTTCGCCAGCCGGAAATTCTTTTGGGCTTTTTTTTCCGGGCTACATGCCGCAAAAACCAAAAGTGCTGCTAAAAAAAGAAGTGGGGTCTTCATAAATTCAAAAGTGGCTTATAAAGGTACAAAAAGAACCTTACTCAACGGTTTATACCTCTACCACCGATTTAGGTAAATAGCGGGCAAGCCATGAATTATTCACCGGCACAGTCCAGCCATTTTGCCATTCCTGTTTGGTAGCGGCAAGATTATTAAGGCAAGATTATTAAACGATAAAGTTTCAGCCGTTAGTGTGCGGTTGGCAAATTCCTCTTTCAGTTTTGCCATAGGAAACAACCGGATAGTCCCCTCAATGAGAAAAGCAATTTGCGTGCGGTCAAAAAAGTCGATTCCCGTCTGAGATTGCAGTGACTTGATCACATGCACAGAGCTGTCGATCGAACAACCACTTGGCAAATGATATGACTCATCTGCGGCCAGAATAATAAACTGATGATGTTCAACCTTAAAACTCGTTTTCAACGGATGACCATGGGCTGCCCATTGATGGCAAAACGCGTCCAGTTGTTCATTGATGAGTTGTTCTTCTGCAGAGGTAAAAATGCGACTAGCCTGGTAGATCCAGAGACGACTTTCAGGACTTAATTCTTCAAATAGAACCTTCATATTGAATGACAAATTAAGAATGACAAAATGACGAATCAGCGATTCTCATTTGCATTTTCGTACAACCTACAAACCTTGTGCTTCCGCGATAAGTTCAGCCAGGTCTTTTACCTTTACCTCCGCTTCTTTTTCCTTGTTTTTCACGCCATCACTCATCATCGTCATACAAAACGGACAGGCAACAGCAATCGTAGTGGCTCCGGTTGACAAGGCTTCCTCCGCACGCTCCACGTTAATGTCCTTCTTACCTTTTTCAGGTTCTTTAAACATTTGTGCGCCACCCGCTCCACAACATAATCCTGTTGTGCGGCAACGTTTCATTTCCACAAGATCAGCATCCAGTGCCTGCAATACTTCACGTGGAGCTTCATAAATATTATTTGCTCTTCCCAGGTAACATGAGTCATGATAAGTAATCTTTTTGCCTTTAAAAGATCCTCCTTCATTCATTTTGATCTTTCCTTCATTGATCAACTGTTGAAGAAAAGTAGAATGATGAATTACCTCATAGTTACCGCCTAATTCAGGATATTCATTCTTAATAGTATT
>JBGATZ010000144.1:0-10211 GCA_044228905.1 Cyclobacteriaceae bacterium
ACAGGCAAAACTGCTACTTCACAACAAGCACAAGACATGCATGCGGTCATTCGTAAGTATTTGGCTAATCGCTATGGAAAAGAAGTAGCGGAAAGCATTTCTATTCTGTACGGAGGAAGTGTGAAGCCAGACAATGCACGCGAAATTTTCTCTTGCCCGGACGTGGATGGAGGTCTTGTGGGTGGCGCTTCATTAAAGTCCCGTGACTTTTTAGACATTATCAAAGGGGCCTAAGTAATTAATCAATTTGAAAATTTGAAAATTAGCCGATGAAAACCATTGGCTAATTTGAACATTGACTAATTAACTCGTTATGTTTTATCATCGTCTGCAGGTTGTTTGTGATCCTGACTTTACTGAAATTCTTATGGCAGAAATTGCCGAAGCGGGCTTCGATACGTTCATGGAAACGGAGAAGGGATTTGAGGCGTATGCAGAAGAAAGCAAGCTAGATCAGACACTTGTCAATGAGCTGAACGAAAAGTATAAGCATGTTAATCCATTGCTTTTTATTCAGGATAAGGTTCAAAAGCAAAACTGGAATGAAGAATGGGAAAAAAATGTCGATCCTATTTTTGTAGAAGATCAATGTCTCATTCGTGCAGAGTTTCATAAGATCGAAAAGAAATTTCCGTATGAGATCATCATCACTCCGAAGATGTCATTTGGCACCGGGCACCATCAGACTACCTACCTGATGGTAAAAGCTCTGCTAGGAATCGATCATAAAGGCAAAAGAGTAATGGATGCAGGTTGTGGTACCGCTATTCTGGCTATCATGGCTTCAAAACTAGGAGCAAAGGAAGTGGACGCTTTTGATATTGATGAGTGGAGCGTCCCCAACGGAGTGGAGAATGCTGAGAAGAATAATTGCTCTAATATTCGTATCCGTCAGGGAAAGATCGGTGACATGAATTTCACCGGAACGTTTGATATCATTCTCGCCAACATCAATAAAAATGTTCTTTTGTCTGAGATGAAGCAATACGCTCAGTTTCTTCCGAAGAACGGATTGCTGCTTTTAAGCGGTTTTTACACATACGACATAGAGGACCTGAAAAAAGAAGCCGCTCATTTTCAGTTAAGTGAAGTAAGAAGAGATGAACGTGAAACCTGGGCTTCGCTTCTATTGGAAAAACGGACTGATTAAGCACTTTTAACATATTAATTCCTATCCGCTTTCCGTTAAAGCTTACGCCTTAACTACCAGCATTTTTAATCTGCAGTTATTTTACGAAATTTCAAGGTTTTGACTAAGTGAAGAAGCTTTACGCATATTTATTTGCGATCCTGCTCGCAAGCACCGCAGGTTGGGCTCAGAAGAAGAACGAATCAGGTTCTTTTAAGCTGAGTTTTCAGGACAGTTTGCGCGTATTGCTGGAGAACACCAAAAATCTGGACGCTAGCACGGTGGGTGCAGGATTTGCAACTGCCTGGAATAATCTGGGAATTGACCAACAGATCGTCATTCAAAAACAAGCGAAACAGATGAAAAAAAAGGGTTACAAGCTTCGCCCTCATTTTCACAATTATTTAGGTGCGATTACTGATGCGATTAACATTGAGGGAGCTGATGCAATAAAGCTTTCTAATTTTTTGTCGGTCACCCAACAAGTAATTGACAATGATACTCCAACTCAGGCAGCTATCTTCTTAAAAAACAGCAGGGAATTCTTTCAGCATCATGCTCTTCATTGGGATAAAACCTTCCGGCTCTACGCACGCGATGACAGCTATCGCTTTGAGTACGTAAAGGCAATTGCCGATGTACCGTTAATGTCTGATTCGGCTTCAAACGAGAATCCACTTGATCAACTGAATAATGTAGATAATAATACATGGACCGATCCTCCACCAGATACTACCCCTCCACCTCTTGTCGATTCCTGGATGCAACCAGTACCACAGCCCATACTCACTGGTCCGCTTATTACTTTCGATCGCGTTACGCTCAATTTTTCGACATTGTATGATTCTGCTTTTTTAAAAAACACAAAAGGATCTGTTTCTCTTGAAGATTTCACATTCGTAGGCAAGAACGGAACATTTGACTGGACCCCGGCAGGCCTGGGAGCAGATTCTGTATTTTTTGAATTGAAGGACTACAATTTCAAAGTCAATAAAGCAGCGATAAAAGCGGAGCAAGGTACATTGACTTACGTTGGAAAAATCACTGGCAAAGTCGATGGTATTTTTGAATTCAAAAGCGTCAAGCACAAAGATGAAGCTGCTTCTGTTTATCCTCGCTTCATGTCTTTCAAAAGCAACATACCTATCCTGGGCTTTGGAGATGATAAGTTGAAATATCAGGGAGGGTTTGCATTGAACGGCCGGAGAATATTCAGTTCTTCTGTGAATAACGAAATAGCAAAACTTGAAGTGATGGGCGAAACGGATAAAAAATTTGAAGTGACGGCTCGTCAGTTTGAATTCCTGGATTCCGTTATTCTTACCCGTAATGGGCGGATAAAAATTTACCAGGAGAATGATTCGATCTTTCAACCCTCTGCACAATTTCGCTATGACTACGGAAAAAAAAGACTGACCATGCAACGCAGCAAAGGGCAGTTGAAAGATGCGCCTTACTCATCTTCTTTCTTCAATGTCGATTTTGATGCTGACTTTTTGCGATGGGATCTTAAATCAGACAGTATGAACATGTATGCTGCCGGAGGAAGAAGCCAGTCGCCAATGATTATTGAATCCACTGATTTTTTTGATCCGGAAGATTATCGTTTACTAGAGGGAAAGGGATTTTCTTTTCATCCATTGGGTTTAGTTGCAAACTATAGTATTAAAAACGGAGTAACTGAATTTTACGCAGATGACCTTGCCATCAACTCCGGTCAAAAGCCTGAAGACATTCGTGCAGCCATGATGTTTCTGGCAGACAAAGGAATGATCGACTATGATCCCGCCTGGGGAAGAGTACGTGTTAAAGCCAAGACCACTCACGTGTATGACGCAAAACGAAACGAAAGCGATTATGACAACTTGAAGATTCACTCGGTTGTGGACGGCCCCGCCAACGCTACATTGAATTTTCCAAAGCGATACATGACCGTGCGTGGCGTGGAAGAGTTCAAGGTGAGTGATTCATTAAACGTTATCATCAAACCAGACAGCAGTACGATCACATTGCTGAAAGACCGAGACATCAAGTTCAACGGAAAAATTACTGCGGGAAATTTCGAGATCAATGGAAAAGATTTCATGTTGAAGTATGACAGCTTCTTCATCAACCTCAATCATATTGACTCTATTCGCTTTTATATCACTGAGACCAATGCCAAAGGGCAACAGATCAGACGCAGAGTGAACAACGCAATGGTGGGCGCAGACTCAACTGCCGCTGCCGCTGGTGGCCTCCAAAATACATCGAAGTCATCAGGTACTTTGTTTATCAATCGCCCGGATAATAAATCAGGTCGTCAAAAGAATCCCAACTACCCAAGACTCGATGCTTCAGCAGGCGGTGTGATTTATTTCGACCGGCAGGAAGTACTGGATGGTGCCTATGACCGATCAGTGTTTTTCGTTGTGCCTCCGTTCAAACTCGATAGTTTAAGTGATGCCGACCCGGGATCTATCAACTTTGAAGGAACCTTTGTCTCGAGCGGGATGCTGCCAAGTTTCAAGGAGAAGCTTCACACGATGCCAGATAAATCTCTGGGCTTCATTCACGCTATCCCTCAAACAGGTTATCAGCTTTTTAAAGGAGATGGAAAACTATATGGAGGATTGAGTCTTGATAATGCCGGGATCCGCTCGGTTGGAAAAATAGATTATCTGGCTGCTACTGTGGAATCAAAAGACTTTGTTTTCTACCCTGACTCGGTTGTAGGACGAGGAACGGTTGGAGATCTGGAAGAAAAACAATTCGGTAATGTCTGGTTTCCACAGACTACGCTTACCGAGTATAAACTGAAGTGGCTCCCCAAGCAGGATAAATTCAATTTATATAATCTTAAAGATCCTTTCCAGCTTTATACTTCAACCGCACAGCTGAATGGAGGATTAACGGTATCTAAAACGGGAGTAACTGGTCAGGGGAAATTAATTACTCGTGGGTCTGAAGTAACTTCAAAACAAATGAGTTTTTCATCTAAAGATTTTGGTGCGCGACACGCCAGGTTTGAGGTGAAAACGACCAACCCGGAAAAGCCGGCTTTGACTGGAGAAGACGTTCAGTTAAAATTTTATCTCGATAAAAACTATGCAGATATCAGTCCTGAAGTACAAGAAGATGACGATGCGCCCATTGAAAATTCTTATTTCTATACGACACGAAAAGAACTTGATTCCCTGGTATTTAATGCTGAGCGGGCCGAATATGACATTAACACTCAGCAACTAAAGGTAAGTGGTATTCCATTTATCGTGGTAGCAGATGCGAAGATTACGCCTGAAAATAATGAAGTATTGATTTTGGAAAATGCCAAGATTAATCAATTGAAAAACACAACGATTATTCTTGACACGCTCAATGGTTTTCACCGGTTGACGGACGGAGTAGTGGATATCATTTCAAGGAAAGAATTCTCCGGATATGCAACTTATCAATATGTAAACTCAGTAAGCGACACATTCGCAATTAAAATGACTGACTTTCACCTTGAGGCAATTACTGCTGAAGGAAAAACGCGCAAGCACAACAGGGATCTTCAGGCTACACAACAGACAGTAGCCAATGGTGCCGTAGTTGAAAAAGATAATATCCTTCTGGCTCCACGGATCTTTTATAAAGGGGATATGGTGATGTATGCCACACGTCCTGCGCTGCAATTGCGCGGGTTCATTAAGCTCGATCTGAAGAAGATAAAAAATTATAACACCTGGCTGAAGTATGAACAAAGTGGTGATGAAAAAGACGTTTACATGGATTTCAATAATTCGATAACGGAAGAGGGAAGAAAAGCAGAAGCCGGATTACACTTCGCAGCTGACAATAGCTTATATATTACTTTTGTTTACGATAAGAAGCAGCCGGAAGACGATGATTTCTTCCTTCCAAGTGGTTCACTTTTCTTTGATAAAGAAAGTTCTGAGTTCAAAATTGAAGACCGCCAGAAAGCAGCTGGAGAAAAACTATCCGGAAAGGTATTTGCCTATAACGAAGATAAGCAGGAGGTAAAATTTGAAGGACCTGTTACCTTCTTTAAAGACATAAAAGGATTCACCCTAACCTCTACAGCGCTGGGTTCAGGAAACATGGAAACGAATGACATCAAAATGAATTCGTTTATTATGGCTGATATGAATCTGCCAACTACGGCTTTTGACCTGATGGCACGGGACATCCAGGAAGTTATCAAAAATGAGGGCGCGTCAGAGGGGTTGGGCGATCAGACCGAGTTGCTTTACAAGATTGCAGACATCGTGGGCGAACGTGTAGTAAAAGATTACGAACAAAAATCATTACAAAACTACGTGTCGCTGGCTACAATACCTCAATTACAAAAACCCATTGTTTTTTCTCAAGTAAATTTGAAATGGTCACAAAAACTCAAAGCTTTCTATAGTGAAGGAACATTAGGTGTGAGCAATATTGGTAATAAAGATATTAATGGAGCCTTTGAAGGCTTTATGGAGATTCGTAAGAATGAAGATGGAGCTCCCGTATTTCACGCATTCGTTAAAGCTTCCCCTGAGTCCTGGTATTACTTTGGTTTTGAAGACAACCGTTTAATGATTCAATCTTCGCTCCAGCCCTTCAATGATATTATCGGCAAAAAGACCAATGCCTCCAAGGCAAAGGTTGGCGAACTTGTATTCATTCCCGGAAGTGATGATGAAACATTGGCGTTTATTAATCGCTTTCGTCAAAATTATTATGGGATAGAAACACCATATGATTTGAGTGGCGGCACTTCTGCACAGAAAAAAGAAAAGAAGAAAGAAGCTGATGATGACGGCTTCTGATCCTATAACCATTTTTTAAAATTCCTTCCTTGAGATTTTTCTTTCACATTGGATATAACGGTTATTACTATCGTGGCTGGCAATATCAACCTAAGGGAGCCCATATACAGGAAATTATTGAAGATGCGTTAAGTAAAAATCTAAAAGAATCAGTAACAATTATGGGTTGCGGACGAACCGATGCAATGGTTCATGCGAGCCAATTCTTTTTTCATGCAGACATTGTAAGGGAATGGGATTACGATCTAATGTTTCGCTTGAATAAGACACTACCAAAAGACATTGCGATTTTTGAGATCATTCCCATGCAGGATCATCAGCATGCGCGCTTCGATGCAACTGCCAGAACATATGATTACTTTCTTCATAGCTATAAAGATCCCTTTTTGAGTCAGGCGAGTGCACTGTACCTGCAATACAAACTTAATCTGGATGAAATGAATCGGGCGGTTGCTCTGCTTACAAAGTACAATGATTATCGAGCATTTTGCCGAACCCCTAATGACTATAAAACCACGATCTGCAATGTTACTTCCGCTTCATTGTACACTAATTCACAGGGTGATCGTGTTCGCTTTCAAATCTCCGCCAATCGGTTTTTAGGGAGAATGATTCGCATACTGATGGGAAAAATGATAGAGATTGGAGCGGGTCAGGTAAGTGTAGATGAATTTGAATCGTATTTAATCTCTAAGCAAACACCTAAGCTGATTGAGCCTGCACATCCACAAGGACTGTATCTTTCCAAAGTAACTTATCCCTATCTGGACATCCCTCCTCGCACGAACTTCGCACGAATTTTAAATGATAAAAATGACGAGTGGATACGTGTTTAGATTCTGAAAAACTTTCTTGCTCAGGAGATTTTAATTACTCCCCATTGGTAATTCAACTTTTTCACCCCACACATATTTATTGAACCATTGCCAGTTATGCCAGTTAGCTGCAAGACGTTCCTTTGGTTTGCTAATTCCATGACCGAATCCTTTGTATACAATTAATTCGCTTGGAACTCCTTTGTCACGAAGACCTTGTACCAATTCATATGCGTTAGCGATCGGAACACGCTTATCAAATTCACCGTGTTGAATTAAGGTTGGTGTTTTTGCTCTGTTGATGTTTGTCATGGGCGAGGTCTTCTTATAGATCGCCTCATCACTCCATGGTGTAGCTTTTAAATACTGCCGCGTAAAAGGATGGATATCGGTGCTCACATAGTAAGTTGCCCAATTGGAAATTCCCGCGCCAACTGAAATTGCTTTGAATACATCTGAATTGGTTGTTAAAAAAGCAGAGATATAACCGCCCTGACTCCAGCCCATGCATCCCATTCTTGACTTATCAATCATTCCTTTGCTATGCAGATAGTCCACTCCTGATAAAACATCCCATGCATCACCTACACCAAGGTTTTTTACATTCAATGAGCGAAATTTTTCTCCATAACCAGCAGACCCACGATAGTTTGGTCGCAACACTAAGCAGCCCTTATCTACCCACTGCACAATGGGATAAACATACGCAGGAACCGGAGTTGGCGTGTCGATGCCCTGTGGGTCCGCCATGTATCACTACCAACAGGTTTCTTTGACGGATCCATAATCTTTTGGTTTATGCAAAACTCCTTCAATTGTTGTTCCGTGTACTACCTCCAGCTAATCACTTCGCTCTGTGCTACTTTCCAATCTTTGATTTGATTTGTTAAGTCAGAAATCTTTTCAGGTTTTGGAGAAGCCACATCAGAAATAAAAATTTCATTTAATTGATCCCCGTTTCTTCCTACGAATGCAATCCGATCTCCACCCTTAGAAAAAGATATTCCAAAAATCTGGTCAGGTGAGTTTAGCCATACACTATGTGCTCCCGTTTTTGGATCTATTCTATAAACCGGGCGTGTGGTTTTATTCCAGATGGAGGCATAAATACCTGTTTGTTCCCAGGTAAATCCTCCCAGGTCTTCATCAAGCTCTTTTGCCAACTCACGCGTTGCTTTGGTTTCAACATTAACTGACATGAGTTTGGAGTTAGTATAAAAATTAGAAGTTGAGTCACTGAGGTTGGTGGTATACAAAATCTCTTTTGAATCTGGCGACCAGTCTTCCAGTGCATCTGAGCTGGCATTGGCAACAACAGGTGTTACTTTTCCGGAGGAAAAATCAAATACTGAGATGTCTGATCTTAAAAAAGAATTAATCAATGGATCAGGTTGATGAGTGAATGCGATTTGCTTTCCATCAGGTGAAATAAAGAAGTTTGTTACTGTAAACTTCCCATCTGTTAATCGTTGAGCTTTTGGAAAATCTATGCATCCTGCTTTCATCTTCAACGAATCACTGCTCTCATAGCAAGGTCTTTCCGAAGGATCGGGCATTTCCGGTTTGAAATCCACTTGCCACAAATGAGAAAGTGTGAATTCCTTATCATCGCTTTCATAGCCACCATAACGTTTTTCTCTTTCTTTTTTATCTTCTTTCTCGGGTTTGATAAAAATGAATTTTGTTCCGGAAGGATGCCATTCGAAATTAGAAACACCTTCCTCAATTTTGGTCATCACCCGCGCTTCTCCTCCTGCAAGATTGATGATATGAATCTGGTTTTTATTTCCCCGGTCTGCAAGGAAAGCAAGCCATTGTCCATCAGGAGAAAATAATGGATTGGAGCTACTGTTTTTTGTTGTATTAGTTAATTGAAAAGGTTTTTGTCCTTCTTTTTTCAACCAGATTTCAGAATCGAACCGATTGTCTGTCCAATCGGTTGTTTGAACGGTGAAAGCAATCATTTTTCCATCGGGTGAAAGAACAACTGATCCGGCATTACGCAAGGAAATCACCTCTTCAAAGGACGGAACATGCTGAGCAGCTGCAACAATTGAGAGCGCTGAAAATAAAACAATAACAAAACGATTCATGAGCATCGGGGATTATGCTCTGCTAAAAAGAAAAAAGCTTTGAAGATTGTCTACGTGTTTTACACTGATGGTAAAATCAAATCGGGCGATTTTACTTTTGAAAGCACTTATCAGCCTTTTATTGTGAGGCGCTTCATTACTTCATTGCGGTATAAGGGGCCAATAGATATTTCTTCTTTTTGTATAAATACTGACTGTGGAGAGAATGAAGAGATCTTATTCAGCGATACAATAAACGATCTGTGAATCCGAAGGAACTGATCAGCTGGCAACATTTCCTCTACAGCAGTGATAGTCTGCTTTGTAATAATTGTTTGAGATCCGGCAATAATCTTTACATAATCTTTAAGGCTTTCAATGTACCGGATATCATTAACCATTACTTTCACCATTCTACGATCTGCACGGAAGTATAAAAAACGATCATTGTCAGGGGGAATAGACTCTGACCCTGTTTGTGTTTTGAACTCACTTTGCTGGGCTTTATGAACAGCTTTCAAAAAGCGATCCATGGAGAATGGCTTTAGCAAATAATCCACAGCATTCAGGTCGAATCCATCAGCAGCATATTCACGATGTGCCGTAGTGAATATAACTTTCGGAGGATGGGGTAATGCCTTTATTAAATCTGTACCTGATAATCTTGGCATATTAATGTCAAGAAAAATCAGATCTACTTTATTTTGCTGAATAAACTCAAACGCCTCCATACCATGATGACATTCGGCAATTATTTCCAGCGAGGGTGTGGCGTCAATATACCTTCGCAGCACTTCAATTGCCGGAGGTTCATCATCAACCAATAGGCATTTCATCTTCATCCTGCCAGATGTACTTTATTCAATTGCAAAATCAGTGAAACAATAAAAGTTGAATCATCTTCTGTAATACGGAGTTCACAACCCTGAGGATACAATAGAGACAGACGTCTTTTCACATTACTCAGTCCTATACCCGAAAGTGATTTTGATTTGTTTTCACTTTCCGGTTTGCCATTCATTAATTTAAATGTCAGTTCCTCTTCTTTTACTGTTATATCCATACTCATCCATGCCTGTCCTTCCACCTGGCTTGTGCCATGCTTGAAACTGTTCTCTACAAAAGGGAGGAGTAAAAGTGGCGGAATCGACTTATTTTCCATTTCACCAGATATATTGACTGTGAGGTCAAGCCTATCACCAAAGCGGTTTTTTTCCATATCAATATAATTGTTCAGAATAAGAATTTCTTCTGAAAGCGTAATCATCGGTCGTTTGGATTCGGCCATCATGTAGCGCATCAGGTTCGATAATTTCAAAATCGCATCCGCGCTTTTGCTGGAATCATTCAAAGCAATCGAATAGATGCTATTCAACGTGTTGAACATAAAATGCGGATGGAG
>JBGATZ010000145.1:0-12009 GCA_044228905.1 Cyclobacteriaceae bacterium
TCATTCAACGCAGTAGCATTCTGCTGGAATGCATCTCTGGCCTCAAAAAAATTTTTCTTCCTGAGCAAGGAGTCAATTTGATGAAAGTATGTTTGTGAGGTTTGTTCAACATCACGACCGGATTGGCAGGCTGACAATGCCACCACTACCGCGACAAAGAAGAAGTATTTCATAGGATTGGTTTTGGAATTAAATCAGGAACGGCAGCCTTGTAATGACTGCCGTTCCTATTACTTACTATATAAATTAAAATCTTATTGATTCTGATCTTTGGTAGCGACTAATAATGTAAGTCCTACCACATCGAGTTGGTCCGTAGTACCTTCCGCGCGATCCGAGAGAATAACCACTCCTGCTTTGGTATCTTCAAAGAAGCCAACGAAGCAACGCTGACCATTGGTTTCTCCGTTGTGCCACACTGCATAAGGTGCAGCTGTGCCCACCCGGTTCCATGCGTAACCTACTTGTTGCGTATTATCCAGATTAAACAATGGAGCATGTGTTTCTTTTAACGGCAGTGTTGTTGGAGCAGACGTAATATATGCATTGATGTATTTGATCATGTCCTGAGCGGTAGAACGAAGTGCTCCTGCAGAAGCAGCTTCACCCATTTCCCATGCCGGCACTTCCTTCCCAGTGTCTTCATTATGGCCTTTTACTGCGCGACTCTGCTGATCGGAAGTCAGTGTAATGCCTGTATCTGAAAGACCAAGTTGTGTATTCAGTGATTGCACATTTTCGCTAAATGTTTTCTTTGTGACTACCTTTAATACCTCACCCAGGATGGCATATCCAAAGTTTGAGTACGCATATTTCTGTCCCGGATCGGATTGCAGTGTTACACTTTTCATGTCTGCGATCAGATCATTGCGTGAATAGTTTTTTGCAGGATTTTCCGGATCGAGTGTGCCGGCAGTTAAACCTTTCTCGATACTGGGAGGATTTTCCGGAAGGCCGGAAGTATGTGTGAGCAATTGTTTTAAGGTGACTGCCTTTCCGTTTTTCTCCAGCTTTATTGCGTTTGCAGGATCCATGTATTGTGTCACCGGCACATCCAGTTTAATCGTACCTGCTTTTACTTCGCGGGCGATCAGCAAACCGGTAAATGTTTTCGTTACCGAGCCTATCTCATAAACATTCTTTTCAGTTGGCAATGTTTCTGATTCTTGTCCATAAGCATAAAACTTTGTTGTCCCGTTCTTGGAGACCGCTACTATTACACGGCCTGGCTTTTTATCTCGCATGTAAGGGATCAGCTGCTCATCCACCGCCTTGTCGATCGCTGTTTGTTTGGGATTATTCGAATTAATTGCCAATTCATTATCATCGTCTTTACAGGCTGTTAACATCACTGACAGTGCCCAGCCAAAAATTAAAAATGTACGTTTCATTTAAAGTGTATTTAGTTATTGTTTGTTATTCCTATCAGGCATTAAACTATCTTTTAGCTATTCCCAAGATATACATGCGTTTTTTGGTCACGGACTAAAAAGGAGCGTGATTACTTTCGCAAATAACGGTTGATCACCCTCAAGAAGTTACACCACCGGCGGCCATCAGGCCAAAATCCATAGTGCGGAATACGATATCCCATAAATTCACACCGGGCACCCCCTCACATTCAATCAGCGAAATGATTTACCCAACGGGATAATTCAATAAAACGGAGAACAGAGAACTGCTGCTTCCGGATTAGGTTTAGCAAAAAAACGATTAAATCCATGTCAACAGAATCACAACCAATTCTCGTAGTTACCGCCGAAAACCATCCGGATTTCAAAACCGCTTACTACAGCGAAGTTTACGAAGTCAATGATGGTGATTCATTATGGTTGCACGCCTGGTTCCCTGAACCGATAAAAAATTATGTAGTGGTGACTGGCCATCCTTATGAAAGTAGTCCGGAGAAAACCATGATGATGCTGGCGATCGGGCCAGAGGGAGATCAATCCAAAGTATGGAAATACAATACGCTATGCTTCCGCGGATGTGGACCGGAAGACTATTATTATACTTCCCTTCCGGAAGAATTACTTGAGAAGCAAGAATTCAGCATTTGCCTGACTTCATTTATTCGAAATCAAAGTGCGTCACTTTTTATGGAGGCGCTGGCTGATGGATCTTCCGGGGTTTGGAAAAATGAACTTCGATTAATTTCAAGTCTTGATCACTATCACGCGCCTTTGGCGACAGTAAAAATCAGCTGTGATGTGAGCGGAGGAACGGATCGTTATTACAAGATGAATCTCCAGTTCCAAAAAGACGTTTTTCAGCGTGAGGAGCCGCAGCGTATTTATCCGGCACAAGGAAAATTCTGGGATTCCGATATTCATTTTCAGGCTCGTGAGTTTGCTGGTCAGCAAGGATGGAATATCAGGTCAATGCTACTTTATCAGCGACAAGTGGGAAACCGATGAATCTAGTCAACTGCCAAAAGTGGATGCACTGGTGTATCAGAAAGGAGACTATGTTTCTATTGTATATTAGGTGTCCTTGAAAAAAAATCTGCCAATGCTTCGGCCGATTCGGAATGGACTATCAGGAAGGAGACGAAATAGAATTTGACTGCAGCAAATACTAACTTCCCTTCATTCTATAGAAACGAAATTGACCTGCTCTTTATGAAACGTTTTGCCGTTCCATTCATTTTCTTGTCACTTGGTTTCCATTGGGGATTTGCACAAGAAGACCTTGTTAACGTTTATCAACAAGCGGGTGCAACATGGCAAGCTAAAAACTATGAAAGTTATTTGCCCCTGAGTTCACGGATCCTGGAACAAATGCAACACCCTGCAATCCTGTTCCGTCGTTCCATTTCGCTGGCGGCTCTAGGGCGAGAAAAAGAAAGTGAGGCGGTATTAAAAAAACTTATCGCCATGGGTATAACGTATCAAGTAGATACGGTCACCGTTTTACGAAATCGTTTTTCTGCAAACAAGCTACAAAAGATTGCATCCGCCTTTGCGTCCAACAAGAAATATATTGATCGGAGTGATACTACGTTTGTATTGCCCGATGAAACCTTTATTCCTGAAGGGCTGGCCTCCTCCTCCACAGGTGATTTTTTTCTAGGCAGCCTTTCACAATGGAAAATAGTCTCTATCCGATCTTCGCAGGAAGCGATTGAATTTACAGGTCCTAAAAAAGAAAGTGGCCTATGGTCTGTGGTCGGAATTAAGGTAGATGATCAGCGAAAAGAATTATGGGCTTGCTCGGCAACAGAAATTGATTCTTTGAAGGGATATTCCGGGTTGCTTTGTTTTGACTTGAATACAAAAGCATTAAAGAAAAAATATGTTTTAGATAACAAAGAGGGTGAGCACTTTTTCAATGATCTGACCATTAGCAAAAGCGGGGATGTGTACCTGACCGATAGTAAAGCCGGAAGGCTCTACCGTTACCAGCGGGAATCAGATGAATTCAAGGTATTATTGAATGGGTTTATTTATCCTAACGGAATCACACTCAATGACGAAGGTGATCAATTGTATGTTGCTGACCTGACCGGGATTCACTCCGTGAATCTTTCTACACTAAAGAAACAATCGATTTCTCCTGGAGAACAAACCTATACAGTTGGTATTGACGGCCTCTATTACTATCACGGAGACCTTATTGCTATTCAGGATACCGGCTTGCAGGACGACCGCGTGGTGCAATTCAAATTGGACGGAAATAAAATTATATCTGCGTCTACTCTTCAGTTTATGCGCAATGATTTTGTTATTCCAACAACAGGAACGGTTAGGGAAAATCGCTTCTATTATATCGCAAACAGTCACCTCCGAAATCTGAAACCGGACATGAGTCTGATTCGGAAGAATGAATTAAGAAAACCGGTAGTGCTGAATATTAATTTGATCAATCACTAAATCCTTAATGCGGACAACGGTTAAGAGAATAAATTTTGTGAGCATTAGAAGCTTAAACCAGATTCTATGATTGCGAGACCACCTTTTGAGGGGGGGCTAAATATTATCCTGAAGATCCCCAAAGCCAGTTATGAACAAACGCTCTTATTTTACAGTGACATTCTCGGGTTTGGGCCAGTTGAGAACAATGATTCAGGCCGTGACACCGGAGAAGTCATATTATTGCAGGCAGGGGAAAGTAACGTGGCATTTCGAGCAGGTTTCGCGCATTACGAAACCCGATATCTGGCTTCAGCTAAAAACAGCTGATCTCCTGGAGGCCCGCACCTACCTGGAACGGTTTGGAGTTATCGTTGATGACCGCATGACCAACGGCATGTTTCCTTTAGTGACTCACCTCTCTGATCCCTCCGGAAACATGCTTTTTCTTTGTGAGTAAAGGCCGAAACTTCATTATGCCCCTCTTTACAAAGCATATACACAAAATACAAAATACTGATATTCAATATTTTAATAGAATAATTCGGCAGGGTAATGTAAAGACTATGTAAATACCATTTCGGGATGAATGCCGGTGCCTCCCCCTACCTTCGGGCACCGATTCCGGCTCATACGGAAAGGCATTAATCACCGAAATTTATGGAGCGAGTACCCCTTACCGATCTTGTGCCGATTCCTTTTTCCGAAGGACGATCGTCTATGGCTTTGACGGAAAAGTCGATTCATTCTGATTTAAAACCTTTTATTCAGCGTTTGTTCGTTGCGCAGCTTTCAGAACACCCCTTGATCCTACTACCGGGAGCGCATTGCCTTTTTGTGTTCAGTCTAACCGGCAAAACCGATGTCATTTGTATTGAAGACATTGGCAAAGAGAAGGTAAAAAGTTACCAGAGTGCATGCCTTTTAGGACCCCGTGAACGGTGGTTGAAAGTGCGTTCCTCCCAGGCAGGCGAATACTTATTTGTTGTGTTCTACCCGGGGGCATTTTATAAGCTTTTGAAAAAACCCTGTTCCTCTTTTCAAAATAAAGGAGTAAATGCTATTGACTTGTGTGCTTCCACATTCGGACCTATCCGGGAATTATTAATTGCCAGTCCGGAACCTGACCAGGCCATACAGGAATTTCTTTTGAGATATTCTTTGCGGTGTGATCCAGGGTGTGAGACGAGTTCTTTATTCGATCGGCTTGTTGATGTCATTATCCAAGCGGAGGACTCCGCTTCCATCGCTGATCTTTGTGCTTTACTTCATATCAATCAAAAAAGAGCGGAGCGTATCTTTCAGCGTTATCTCGGACTCAACCCAAAGTCATTTCAAAAAATCCGCAGGTATCTCCAGGCACAAGAACAACTATTTGCAGGCAACCAGGATTACCGTGCGATTGCAAGCCATTGTGGTTATCATGATCTTCCCCACATGATCCGTAATTTTAAAAGTATTACTGGGCTAACTCCTGCCAAGTCTGCTATGAATTATTCACAGGCTTTTGACTGTGTGTTACCCATACCGGTGTAGCGGTTCATCTTTCAATGATCCAGTTTTTGAGGTTGATCTCTTCCGTTAGGTTCAACTTCTTTTTAAGTCGTGTTTTTGAAATGAGCACACTGGATGGATTAATGTTCAGCAGCTTGCTGATGTCTTTGTTGCTAATGTTCATGCGAATGTAAGCGCACATTTTAAGATCATGAATCGTTAGGTCCGGAAAGCTCTTTTTCAGGTTCGCAAAAAAATGCGGGTGCACTTTTTCGAAGTGGAGTTTCATTTCCTCCCATGAATCATCCTGCGTAGTCATCGTGCGAAGGCTTTGAATGACCTGATCAACGGCACCGGGAAGGTCGTCGAGTCTGCTTGTACGTTTAACTGCAGTCATTTCCTGGATTAGTCTTTCCATTAGCTCTCTGTTTTGTTCAAACCGGACGGTTTTACCGAGAATCACGCGTTGGCTTTCTTCCAGTTCAAGATTGAGCTTTTGTTTTTCCAATTGATCTCTTTCCTGTTGCTGCAGGAGACGTGTATTTTCGATGGCTTCACGTTGCTGTTGCTGCCTGATTTTTTCCTGTTCAATCCGATTGCTTTCATTTTCCAATCGAAATCGTTCTGTTGACAGCTGATGTTGCTTCTTTAGCAGTTTATTCCGGTTCAGGATGGCACGTATAATCAGTGCGGCCAGAACGACTAACAATGCAATCAATACAATGTAAACAAAGCGCAGTCTTTTCTCGAGTATGTTCTCCTGTTCGAGTAGCGTTATCTTTTCTTCTTTTTTGGCCGTTTCGAATGAAGTCTGAATTTCATTGATCATCCGCGTTTTTTCCATGTTGAAGAGGCTGTCATTGAGTGCGATAAAATGAATAAGGTGATCATAGGCAGCGGTCGCATTTCCGGAAAGGGAGTTGGTTGATGCAAGCAGTTGACGTGCTTCTTTTTGCTGTTCCAGTAAGTTGTCTTGCCGGGCTATAATCAGGGCCTGGGTCAGGCTGGACAGGGCCAGTTTATAATCCGCCATTCCTTTTTGCGCATTGCCCATTACCAATAATGACATGTACCATATCGATTGTTGCTGGCACGAAACATGTGCAATACTTTGCCGGTGCTATCAATTGCTGCTTTGAATTTTTGTTGTTCATTATGAATTTCTGCCACGTTAACTAATGCAGAGGCGATGGCTATGCTGTCGCTGAGCAGGTAATGAATCTTTAATGCACTGCAAAAAATGACAACGCCTGTTTAGTGTCCCCAATCCTTTGTAAATAATCCCCGCATTCGCGTAGTCATTCGCTATACCGGATTGGTTATTGAGTTCTTTATCGATACCAATGGCTTGTGTGATAAAGTCAAGTGCTACGGAGTACTTCTTTTGCTCAACAAAATATTTTTGCCAGGTTATTTAAAGTTTGTGCTTTTCCGGATTTGTGTCGCCCAGGCGCTCCTGTAGTTTAAGTACTCTAAAAAAAATAGTCGATGCGTTCATAGTCGGCGCGCATGGCATAGCCTATGCCCTGAATGTTGGACGCTCTGAGCAGCCCTTTAAATACCTTGCTTCTGTTGCAAGAGTAAATGATTGTTCTGCCAGGTGCAGGGCACTATCTGAATCGATGAACATCAGATCGCCAGAGCCCAGTTCATTTGGTAACTGAACTTTTACCGTGTCAGTACTTTGGGGCAAAGCGGAGGTAAAGAGTCCTTCTGGCGTAGTGTAAGCTGTGCGGACGCAGTGGTCACTAATGCTGCTATATAGACGAGCATCCAGCATGCTTTTTTATGGCCAAAAATCAAAGAAATCATATCCGGCATAAACTGAATTGGCCGAAATTAATGTTTAATTGATCTTCCTGCATTCTCTTTTTAGATTCCCGTGGTTTTCGTGTCTATTTTTTACAATCCCTCCATCATTGTATTTATTAGACCGTCATTTTTGAAAACCACTATTTGACTGCGCGTTAAACTTGTCACCCGATAAAATGATGAGCTTATGTATGCGGCAAAAAAATCTCTCCACTATTTTTTACTATCAGGATAGTCCAAGCCGTAAAGAAAGAGATTTCGAATCGGCTTAACCTTATTAAACCATACAAAGTCTGGCGGAATTCAGCTGTGTTTCTTACCATCATTTGTGCGATATCTTTTACCAGGTTGAGGGTTTACCTATCAAGCGATACATTAACAATGTACGCATTGAACGTGCTGCTGAATTGCTAAGTGGAACTTCGCTCAGCCTTAACGACATTGCCTACGAAGTTGGTTATCAGGATAAGGCTTCGCTGTCAAAAGCATTCAAACGAAAATACAGAACTACGCCGGGTGGCTACCGTACTCTATTTACCATGCCTCAAGCAGCATAATGGATTTACTTGTTTAAGGTCATTCACTATTCCTGGCGCAAGGCATGAACCGGATTAGCACGGGCTGCTCTAACCGACTGCCAGATAATAGTAATCAATGCAACTGCGATCATCATTACGCCCGCGGTTACAAATATCCAGGGGGACACTGCAATTCGTTTTGAAAATCCTGACAGCCACCGTTCCATGACATAAAGTGTAGCCGGAATACTGATCAGGAGAGCGACAAGAATTGGCCTGAGAAAATTGATCGTGATGAGCAGCAGAATACTGAAAACGGGTGCTCCTGCCACTTTTCGAATACCGATCTCTTTCGTGCGTTTGGTAATGAGAAAGGAGGAAGTTCCCAGTAATCCCAGGCAAGCCAGTAGCGTGGCGAGCAAGGTAAACTGTTCTCCAAAACAAAGCACCTGATTGTCCTGTGCATAGAGGGCATTAAAATATTCTTCCTGAAATATTTCTTCAATTAATAAGTGAGGGAATAAGTTATTCCATTCGGTATGAATGTCTACCAGCGCCTGTTGTGGATTGCCGCTTATACGAATAAACATATATTGATAGGACTGAATGCTGTCCAGATAAAATACCAAGGGACGAATCGGTTCATGGAGGGATGAGAAATGAAAATCCTTCATCACGCCAATGATCCTACCTTGTGTATCCTGTGCCATCCGAAAACGTGTTCCCACGGGCTGACTCAAGCCGTATTGACGAACGGCTGTTTCATTAATGATATAGTTGTATCTCAGGTCACCGGGATTATCTTCCAGGATGCCTCTTCCTGCTTTTATCGGCACTCCGATCAGGTTGAGAAAATTGGGATCCACCGCTGTATATCTGGCAAATGTTTCGGGGGTGGGATCCGGCATATGATCGGGATGAAAAGTAGTTGATCCGTTCTCTCCTCCCAACAATGCAGAGGCACCGGCAATGTCTTCAATAGATGGATAGGTAAGCAATTTATTTTTTAGTTGCTCAAACCGCACGCGATCCAAGTCACGAAGTCGCAGGGCTACCAGATTGGTTTTATTAAATCCAAGATCAGCTTCATAAAGAAAATGGATTTGCTGTCTTAAGATGAGCGTGCCTGCCAGCAGGCCAATTGAAATCAGAAACTGAAAAGCCACTAATGTTTGTCTCAGTCCTGCTGCACGGGAGGATGAAGTAAATGACTTGCGAATCACCTGTGTGGGGTGGAATGATGCCATGTTATAAGCAGGATAAACTCCGGCCATCGCTGCGGTCAGGGCGACAATACCGATAATTATCAGAATTACTTCTTTCTGAAAAAAATCAATCCCCTGTATTTGAATACCCAGCAAGGAATTAAAGAAGGGTAAAAGCGACATGAGAATTATTAAAGCGAGGGTTGCCGCCAGGATGATGATCAACAGGAATCCGAAAAAAAAGTGTCCGGTCAGTAGTCTTTGCGAAGCCCCCATGAGGCGGTTGATGCCTGTTTCACGGATGCGCTCCTCTGCCCGTGCCGTGGTGAGATTAATGAAGTTAACAATAGACAACACAAGAATGAATACTGCGATGGCCATAACTGCGATCACCTGATCTCCAGGTGTAGCCCGAACGATGTCCCATTGGAGAATCGTGGTATGAATTTCGTTGATCGGTTGAAGCTGGTGATGATAATTTTTAAGATAGGCCGCTTGTTCGTCAGTAGCATGTTTCATCACCAATGCATGTAATTGTTGTTCTACGGCCGGAACATCCTGTGCGCGAGGAACCTTCACATAGGTAAATGCCAGTGTATGATTCCATACATATAACTGAGATGGATCGTGGTGTGCGGGACGCAGGAAAGCAAAATTCAGATGCGTGTTCTCTGGGATGTTAATGACGCCTGAGATTTCAAGTGATTCACTATCCAATTCAATCATTCTTCCTAAGGCAGACTGATTCCCAAAAAGCTTCCTCGCTGTTTGTTCACTAATAACTACGCTGTTAGTATGTTTCAACGCAGAAAGACGTGTTCCTTCTACAAATGTGAAGTCGAAAAAACCAAAGAACGTGGTATCTGCTTCGATGATATTATCCTCATAGAAGCGGGCGTCTCCCACGGTAATCAGCGCGGAAGTCGAAAACATCCGATAAGGATAAAAGATCCTCGTCACGCCCGTAACCTGTGGAATTTCTTTCGAGGCATGGTCACCCAATGCAGATGCTCCTCCTGAATAGCGATATCCGGAACCGTCTTCCAGGTTCAGCACGCGGTAAATCTGCCGTGAATCACTGAAAAAAGATTCATAACTAAATTCTTTTTTTACATACACTGCTGCCAGTATAAAGCAGGTTAAGCCGATTGCCAGGCTACCTATTTCAATCGCCGAATAGAATTTTCTTTTTAAGAGGTTACGCCAGGTAAGCAGGAGTTGAAGTTTGAACATAGGAAGGGTTATCATTCTTCAGCATATACCACGACTGGCCTTTTATGTTTCAAAAATGCAGTCAGCAGTAAGTATTTGCAGTGGAATGCTACCTTTCGCCAGCGAGTCGCTGACGAATTTCTTCTTTCCGGTTGCGGCTCACACGAAATTGCTCTCCTCCGGTGGTACAGGCCATCCACGATTTTTCTTCGTCACTGAATTTTACAGTGTGGACAAAGTTCAGGTTGAGAATGGTACTGCGATGAATGCGGAGAAACAGGCTGGGATCTAATTGCTTTTCGAAATTATTCATGGAATCCCTGACCAGGTATTCACTTTTGCCATCATACAATTTAATGTAGTAATCATGTGCTATGATCCATTGGACCTTTTCCAGCTGAAGAGAGAAGGTCACTCCTTTTTCCTTAATAGTGATGCCGGTGATATAGGAGGTTTCAGGAACCTGAACCTGGGACTCTTCAGTCGCCTGCCGCTCTCCTACCGGCAAATAATAGAAGGCGAACACGATAAGCAGATAGATGATGAGTTGAAAAAATACCCATCCAAATGAATAGCGTGACTGATAATCCGCCCAGGCGATGGACCACGTCAATGACGGACAAGAAAGCGCATAGGAAACATAGTTATAGATCAGGTGAATTAAGAACATTCCTCCAATGATCATCAGTACATGGCGGGTTCGGATTTCAGAGGGTGCCTTTGCACGCTCTGCAGCAACCCATCCGGAAGTGAAAGCCCAGAAAATAAAATTAGGCAACTGCCCCAGAATACTTCCTGACAACGAGCAAGATCGTTGATCTGTCTGCTGCAGTGCCAGCTGAAGTATAAAAATCAATGCCGGAATTACCCAAAGTAAGCCAATGCAAACCGGCTTCCACCGGCCGAGTGATGTGAAAGAAATCATGTAGCAATTTATAGAAGAAGCATTACAGTTGAGCTGGATATTTTCTTTGCGTGATAAATAGTGCTATGCAAAAGAGAGGATTTCATTCTCTGAAATCCTCTAGAGGGGGTTTGTACATTATGGAATCAGAATTCCTGAGGGGCGACCATCATGATGCAAACTGAATCCAGTTAGCATTTCTGTTTGACAAGGGCAAAAGTAGTCTTTATCTCCCTTCCATCTTTAGCCCACTCTGTTTTTCCATAAAACGGAAAACATCCGGTTAGCATGTCATCTTATCCAGGTGTGAAGTTGTTATCCGAATTATGGTATTGTGCGTTCTTTTTAACCACATCATTGCCGATCTCGTTTTTCCACTTGTTTACCAAACTTATTTAACACCGTGCTTACCACTACTACTGACGTAACGTTGAATTACCGGTCAGATCAAAAAGACAAAGATTTTTACCTTGTTGTTAAACCTGCGGGACCGTTATACGGATTATTGATGATTCTTCCCGGATTAAACAAAACTCCAGAGGAACTGTATGCAGAAACGGATCTACCTGCGCTCGCGAGCGAGAGAGGGTTTCTAGTTGTCATTCCGTTTTATGACCGACATACATTGTCTGTTGAAACCGGCTTCTTCCTATGGCTGGATGAAATCGTAAAGGAAGTATTTCGTGAATATAAAATTTCCAAGCAACGGTTTATTCTTGGAGGGCATTTCACAGGAGGCAACGGCGCATTAATCTATGCGGCCCGTGCATTTCAAAACGGTTCACGCAAGTTGTTTCGTCCGTGTGGTGTATTTGCTGTTGATTCTGCTTTGGACATGAAGAGATGGTGGACTTCATTGAACTACATCTTTCAGTCTGACCAGTTGGATGAACGCGTGAACGAAGCCGGTCTTTTATTGCAGCGTTTATGGGATGCCTGCGGTGGTACGCCCACACAGTCACCCGAAAGGTTTCATCAGATTTCTGCGTTTTATCGTGATGCGGTTAAGGGCG
>JBGATZ010000146.1:0-10316 GCA_044228905.1 Cyclobacteriaceae bacterium
AAAAGATTTTTTTAACATTGACTTTTTTTGCCTTCAGTAAATCGGCCAGATGAATTTCTCCTGACACGGAGGTCTGATTCACCAACAATGCTACTCTTTTATTTTCCAGTTTTGGTAAGAATACATCAGGCTGCTCGATACCGAGAATCACGCCAGATTGCTGTTGAGCAAGACAGCTGTTATAGAAAAGAACTAATAAGATTAAGATTCTGACCATTTTGTTATTTTTGAAGGAGAACAAGCCAAATTTAAGCCAATCCTTTTGAACCTTTCTTACTTCATCGCAAAAAGAATCAGCCAGGAGCAGAAGGAAGGATTTTCCTCTATTATCAATGTGATTGCAGTAGTGACGATTGCTATCGGGCTCGGAGCCTGCATTGTATCATTCCTGATCATGACTGGTTTCCAGGAAACAGTAAAAGCTAAGATTTACAGTTTCAGCTCTCATTTGCACGTTAAAAAATTCACCACTAACAATTCGATGGAAGAACAACCATTCTTCTACAACATCGATTTATACAATCACCCGGAAAAATTTCCAATGGTAGATCATGTGCAGGAGTATGCACACAAAGCAGGCCTGATAAAAACAGAAGATGAAGTACTCGGAGTTGTTTTTAAAGGTGTGGGTAAAAGTTTTGACCTAAACCGTTTTAGAGAGAACCTGGTGGAAGGAGAGTTTCTGCATTTGCCTGATTCAGGCTATGCGAGAGAAATTTTATTAAGCAGAAACATAGCAGATAAACTGAAGATTAAGGCTGGAGACGAAGTGACCGTTCACTTCTTTCAAAACCCTCCCCGGTTCAGGAAACTGAAAGTAACGGGTCTTTATGAAACCAACCTCTCTGAATACTTCGATGAAAAAATGATTATCGGAGACATCAGATTAATCAAGCGGCTCAACGATTGGGCGGATAGTGTGGCGGGGGGACTTGAAGTATATGTGAAGGACATTAAGCACATTGATGCTGACGTGAAATTTATCGGAGAAAGCATGGATTACGATCTGTACCTTGAAAAGACGAGCGATACCTATCTCCAGGTATTTGAGTGGCTGGGGTTGGTAAGCAGGCAGGTGAAGATTTTATTGATAATAATACTTACGGTAGTATGTGTGAATATTATTTCTGTGGTACTTATATTAGTTATGGAGCGAACACAAATGGTGGGAATGTTGAAGGCATTGGGAGCGAAAGATGGATTTGTGCGTTCTGTCTTTGTGTATAACGGCATCAATCTGATTTTGAAAGGGCTGCTTTATGGAAATCTGCTTGGATTAGGACTTTGCTATGTGCAATCCACATTTCATTTTATTAAGCTCAATGCGAAAGACTATTATATGAGTTATGTACCCATTGGATGGAACTGGGAAGCCGTAATTTTTTTAAATGTTCTGGTGTTTGCCATTGTTACCCTGGTTCTTCTGTTACCCACAACCATTGTATCACGGATTAATCCGATAAAAGCGATTCGATTCGATTAGGGAAGCACCTCAATGTGTTGACTTTTTACACAACTTTTCTTCCTCAATTCTAACCTGATTCTAATCTCACAGTATTTTGTCGCCCTATACGACAACTCAACTGCCGATTTTGATTTTTACGGAGCTCGTCCTGGCCTGAGCCCGCATTTTGCAAAGGGTATAGGAAACTAAACAATA
The DNA here is from genome assembly GCA_044228905.1 of Cyclobacteriaceae bacterium. GTDB lineage: Bacteria > Bacteroidota > Bacteroidia > Cytophagales > Cyclobacteriaceae > ELB16-189. The sequence continues at coordinate 1,661 of JBGATZ010000146.1, forward strand.
CAACTATGTTAAAGAATATAATGTTAGGATTATCGGCAGCGGCTCTTCTTGCGAGCTGTAACGTTAAGGAAAATAAAGAGCTTAAAGCGAAAGTAGATTCACTTAACGTTGAATTACAAGCAAGTGAAAAAACAGCTCAAATGCTTCAGGAAGTTGGCGTGATGCTGGACTCGATTGAAACAAATCGTTTGATGCTGAGATCAGGTGTAGTGGAAGGAACTCAATATACAGACTACTCTGGAAGATTGAATAACCTGAATGCATACATCAAGGAAACGCAATCAAAGTTGACTGAACTGGAAGAGTCATTAAAGAAATCCAAGGCTTCTTCTTCAACCTATATGTCAATGGTAGCCAAGTTGAAATCAGATCTGGAAACCAGTACGCAGCAAATTGCAGCATTGCAACAAGAGGTCGAAACAGTTCGTGGTGAGAATCAGTCATTGGCCCGTAACGTAAGCCAGAGAGATTCGTTGATCACTGTTAATACTGAAACCATAAAAGTGAGAGAGCAGGACATTGCTAATCTGGAAGGTAAAGTAGAGGAGATCAACAAGAACTCGATCAATACTCAAGCGGACTTATACTTTGCGCAAGGTCAGGCGTTAGAGTTGGCAGCTCACAGAACTCAGTTTGCTCCACGTAAGAAGAAAGAAACCAAGCGTGAGGCACTTGAACTTTACAAGCGTGCATATTCTTTAGGTAAAGAAGATGCTAAGCCAAGAATTGATGAGCTTGAAAAAGATTTAAGCTAAGATTATAAAAGTTGTTTTTTGAATTCGAGGGCGAACCGATAACCGGTTCGCCCTTTTATTTTATGAAACGTGGTAATGCGTAGATCAACGTCAACACTCCTTTTGGGCGAATTGTAGAATGATTCAACAGAAAAGGAACTATTTAAAAATGCTATAATTGAAATCGTCTGAAAGTCAGAGGATTATGCAAACTGGCATCATATTGTAACTATAGTGGTCAGGATAAATAAATGTTTAACAATAAACTTTCTAACCATGAAAAAAGTAATTTTTGCAGTAGTAGCAGGTGTAATGAGTTTTGGTGCAGTTTCAGTAGCAAGTGCACAACGTATTGATGCTCCATCAGCTCAAAGCCAGGATCAGGCCGATGAAAAAGTGAAGATCAAAATCGAAGAACTTCCTGATGCAGTTAAAACTGCTTTGGCGAGTGATTCGTACAAAGGATGGTCTGCAGACGCTGCATTCTACAATAAAACTAAGGACAATTACGAAGTTCAAGTGAAAAAAGGAACTGAGACTAAAACACTTAAGTTCTCAAAGGATGGTAACATCATCGAATAAGTAAAGTAGATTAAAGTCACTTTAAGGAAAAGCCGGTTCCGATTCATTGGAACTGGCTTTTTCTTTTTACTTTCATGCCCAGATGGCCACAGTTCTTTTAATTGAAGATGATCTCACCTTTAGCAGAATACTAGAGGGATTTCTAACTAAAAATAATTTCACTGTTAAGGTATGTCATACCGGTAAGGAAGGATTGAAGCTTGCTAAGGAACAAGCATTCAACTCTATTCTTCTGGATTATCGCCTGCCTGATTCTACAGGAATGGAAATTCTGGAAGGGTTGAAGGAGATATCTCCGGACACTCCGGTAATTATAATGACCAGTTTCTCAGATATACGTACAGCAGTCATTGCGATGAAAGCCGGGGCGATGGAATACATTACCAAGCCAATTAATCCGGAAGAGATGTTGATGCTTTTGAATCAATCGCTGGTTTCAAGGAAAGAAAAAGTAGTAAGGTCAAAAGCAGTTCCCAAACAGTCCGCATTAATAGAAGGTCATAGCATTGCATCCAAACACCTGTATGATCATGTGCGATTGGTGGCGCCAACAGATTTTACGGTTATCATTGAAGGGGAGAGTGGGACAGGAAAAGAGAATGTGGCGAGAACAATCCATAAACTAAGCAAGCGTGCGTCTCAGCCTTTTGTGGCAGTGGATTGTGGGGCGCTGTCGAAAGAACTTGCAGCAAGCGAGTTATTTGGTCATGTGAAGGGCGCTTTTACCGGTGCGTTGAATGACAAACGAGGTCAGTTTGAAGAAGCAAATGGCGGAACATTGTTTCTGGATGAAGTAGGCAACTTGTCGTATGAAGTTCAGATCAAATTACTGAGAGCCATACAGGAGCGAATCATCTCGCCTGTAGGAAGTAATAAAGAGATAAAGGTAGATGTAAGAATCATTACGGCAACGAATGATGATCTGTTTGAAAAAACAAAGACGGGAAAATTCCGTGAAGATCTGTATCACCGCCTGAATGAATTCAAAATGCAGGTTCCTGCTTTGAGAGACAGGGGAGATGATCTGCTGGAGTTCATCGAATATTTCAGAGCGAATGCCGCAGCTGAATTAGGCCGTGATCCCATACCTTTCTCCGCCCCATTGATTGAGTTGTTTAAGAAATATGAATGGCCGGGGAATTTGAGGGAATTAAAAAATGTGGTGAAGAGAGCAGTATTGTTGTCTTCCGGTGATTCAATCAATACCGATACGTTGCCTACAGAAATGCTTGCTGCAATCAATACACAGAAAATAGAAAAAACGGCCAGCGCAAACATTTACGATTTAAAAGCATTGCAGGAAACGCAGGAGCGGGAATTGATTGTGAAGACTTTGCTTGATGTGAAGTATAATAAATCGAAAGCTGCCCGCTTATTAAATATCGATCGTAAAACACTCTATCTGAAGATGGAGAAGTATGGAATTGAATAGGAGTTCAGGCATTAGTTGTCAATATATCCTTTTCTACATCGTTGATAAATTTCTCTAGCGCAAGGAGTGAGCCATTGAGGTCATTATGAAGTTCAGTTACGTTAACACCTTCATCGAGTTTTATTTCAAGCTGATGAAAACGATCGGCCAGATTTTTGCCCCCCATTTGGGCTACTCTTCCCGAAAATTTATGTACAAGCTCACGCACCGCTTTGCTGTTTTGCTGTAATAGCGCTTCTTTGATTTCAATCAGATTAATCTGGGTTTCTTCTTTGAATTGAAATACAACAGATTGCAGTAGTTGTTCATCGCCCATGGTCATTTTTCTAAGTGCAGATAAATCAAATGTTCCATTGATTTCATTGACTACCTGATGTACTCCTAGGATATTAAGCAGGTCTCGCTCTTTAAACGGTTTGGTGAGGATCTGATCAAATCCGCTTTCCAGGATAGAAGCTTGCTCCTGAGGTAATACGTGGGCGGTTAATGCAATGATTTTTGCAGTTGTTTTAGTTCTTAGCATTTTACAAAGCTCTACTCCGTTAATACCGGGCATCCGGATATCCAGAAAGAGGAAGGTAACATCCGTGAGGTCTTCTTCCAGTGCTTTGTCGGATTGATTGATTGATGTGAAAGGAATGTGATACTTATTCAGGAGAATGCCACACAATTTTAGAATCAACGGGTCATCGTCTACCAGAATCACTTTTCCACTGAAAGGCTTTGTATTCTTGTTGTGATCGATTTCCTCCACTACTGCCGTGGAAGCAGCTGCTTTATCAAATCCCAATTCAACAGTAAACACCGATCCTTTTCCTTCTTCACTACTCACTTCAATTTTTCCTCCCTGTATATCGATCAGCTTTTTTACAATGCTTAATCCAAGACCAGCGCCACCGTATTGCTTGTGAATATTCACATCGCCTTGCTCAAATTGTCCGAAGATCCGTCCGAGATCCTGGGGAGCAATGCCGATTCCGGAGTCGGTGATAGTGAAATGGCAGACTATATATTGTTTTTGTTTTACGTCCAGTTCAAATTTTACAAACCCCTGTGAGGTGAATTTTACTGCATTCCCTAAAAGGTTGTATAAAATCTGACGTAAACGGAAAACATCTCCGATTAAAGTGACATCTGCATTGCCGTTTATGTTAACGATAAACTCCAGTCCTTTTTGTTGCGCGTGAATGCGCATCACCGTAGTGACATCGTCCACCAGTTTTCGAAGAGAAAAAGGAGATTGTGCCAGTATAAACCGATCCGATTCGATGCGGCTATAATCGAGCACTTCATTTACGATATGAAGTAAATGCTCCGAAGAACTTTGAATGGCTTCTGCTGCTTCACTGTTTGAATTAGACTCAATCAATTGTTCTGAGAACCCGATAATAGACTGCAACGGAGTTCGTATTTCGTGACTCATGTTAGCCAGGAAGCGCTGTTTCACCTGACCAAGTTGTTCGGCTTCGTCCTTTGCTTTAATTAATTGAAGCCGGTAATAATTACTTTTTGAAATGTCTACCATGATCAGGAAAACGAGTACTGCTGCCAGAAGAAAGAATACGATCATAATCAATCCAATACGTTGAATGTTTGAACTCACCATAGAAACCGCTTCATCATTCTTCTTTTGAATAGAGGCAATTTCTTCGTTCTCTACCTCCTGCAGGATAGATAACAGTTGATTGATCAATACGATGTTGGTGCTTATCAACTCCAGTTCACGCTGGAGCATTTGTTTGGTTTGTTGCCGTTGATCGCGCTCCAGCGATTTCATTATTTTTCCAACCTCCTGTATAGCACTGTCTTCCTGTGCAATGGCGAGCGTATCCACTTTTATTGTAACCTCTTCTTTTACCTCAATTCTGTTTTCCGGAGGAGTTTCTTTTTTCTTCCCTCCGAAGATGCGTCCGAGGAAAGAAGGTTTTTTGTCTTCTGTTTCTGGGAGGTAAGTAGTCGTAGTCGTTTTCTTCTGAGTAGTTTTTACACTGCTATCTGCAAGTGGCTTGCTTTTGGTTAGGATATCCGTTAATGAATCGAGCTGGTCTGAATATTTTTTATTGAATACGAAATCAGACTTCAGTTTCAGATACTCAACGAGCAGATAGTCACGCTTATGAAGTATTCGCTTCATGGCTTCCAGCCTTTCTTCCTGCCTTTTATCTTCCCAACTCATCTGGTGCAATGAATCTATCGTGGCAACCAGTGATTGTGATTCTTTGAGAAAATCGCGGTAAGACTTTTTTGGGTTTTTTATTGCTTCCTGTCGTTGCTCCTGATCGAGCTTTGTGATTTGTTCGAAAAGGTTGCTGAGTGTTTTAAGCTTGTTATTTGGATTAGACAGTTCATCTACTTTGTCAAGTAATCCATAAAAGCTGAAATAGGTGACAGCTAACGCTAGTCCGATTGCCACGCAGGCCAGCAGAGAGGCGGCAATCACTTTTCCTCTTACGGGTTTTAGAAAGGATGTTTCTTCAACGGGTTCCATTAACCGATAGTGGTATAAAGGTAGAATTGCATAATGTAAAATTAAGTGCCTGCCCTCACTGCCAGGCAAATTAAGGAATCGGATCCTATTTCGAGAGGCGTTGGTACTTTCTGAACCAGCTCTGAATGGTCATTTGAATCACTCCGAAAAATGCTTCCTTAAAGATGCCAGCAGACATTTTACTCTGCCCGCGCGTTCGTTCTGTAAAAATGATTGGAACTTCGGCCAGTTTGAAACCGTATTTCCATGCTTCAAATTTCATTTCGATCTGAAAGGCATAACCTACAAACCGGATTTTGTCGAGCACTATGGTTTCAAGCACATTCCTTTTGTAGCATACAAAACCTGCTGTGGTATCATGTATGGGAATCCCTGTTACAAACCGCACGTAGCCACTGGCGCAATATGACATGAGTACTCTCCCCATAGGCCAGTTCACCACATTCACTCCTGTGACATATCTCGATCCGACTGACAAGTCATTTCCCTCTTCAGCACATGAAAGATATAATCGTACGAGGTCTTTTGGGTCATGCGAAAAATCCGCATCCATTTCGAGCAGATACTCATAGCCCGCTTGCAAACCAAATTTAAAACCTGCGATATAAGCTGTACCCAAGCCTGCCTTACCAGCCCTTTGCAATAAATGCAATTTGGTATCTGAAGCTGTATTGAATTTCGCCTGAAGTTCTTTTACGATTTCTGCTGTTCCATCGGGAGATCCGTCATCTACGATCAGAACATGAAAATCTTTGGGCAGCGCAAATACGGCCTCAATAATGAGAGAACATTTTCCTTTTCGTTATAAGTAGGGATAATAATGAGTGCGTTGCTCACTGACTTTTGGTATCCGCAAACTAAATAAAAACATACATAAGCATAAAACTCCATTTTCAGGAGTTTGCGGATACTGCATTACCGAATAAATGCATTTTTCTTGACCGTGATTTGTAAAATTTAATTTTGACGATCCCAACTATACTTACCTTCTTACAAAATTTAAGATTATCCCAGGCGTTTAGACGCCCCCTCTACCAACTGAAAGAGGTGGGCTACAAGCTGGTGGTAGTAACCAATCAATCGGGTATTGCGAAAGGCATTTACTCAGCAGATCAGATGAGAATTTGTCATATCTATTTGCAGAACGAATGCGACCATGTAATTGATCATTTTTACTTCTGCCCATATCACATCAGCAAAACAAATTCACTGGCCCGTAAGCCGGGCACCCTGATGTTCGAAAAGGCAATTGCGAAATTTAATATTGATATCAAAAAGTCGTGGATGATTGGTGATCGCGGACGCGACATTATTCCGGCCCGCCAATTGGGCATCAAAACGATTCAGATCGGTGATGAAATTGAAAAGAAAGACCGGGCTGACTATGAGGTAGCAACGTTGCTGGAAGCAGCCCGCATGATACTAAAAAAGAAAAATTAACCTGTATATTTATCTCTCCCCAGGTTGGTTTGCCGCACACAATCCGCATTGTGGCTTGTTATTTGCAGTTACTGCCTCATTTATCCCTAATTTTAAAATACCAAACAAACCCGTAAACAAATGAAGAAGCTTAGCATTCTTGTGGTCTTACTTTTAACCGTCTTCGTAAGCCGTGCACAATCTTTTGAAGGCACCATAAAATGGTCAATGAAAATGGACATCACTGACCCGGCCACCAAGGCAAAGATGGCGGAGGCAGAGAAGAAAATGAATGACCCCGCTACCAAAGCACAAATGAAAGAGCTGGAAGCGAAGATGAATGACCCGCAGATGAAAGCAATGATGGATGCTAATCCTGCCATGAAAACCCAGATGGAAACTGCTCTGAAAATGCTGTCGGGTGGAGGACTCAATTCGATGATTCCTAAAGGAATGATCATCAAAGTAAAAAACAATAATTCACTAACTACTATGGAAGGCGGTATGATGGATAAAATGGAGGTGCTCTATCAAAAAGATAAAAACCAATCTGTTCGTATTGATCACGCCAATAAATCCTATTCTATTCTTTCTTCCACCTCAGAAAATAAAACAACAAATCCGGAAGCGAAGGTGACTAAAACCGGTGAGACTACTAAGATTCTTGGTTATACCTGCACGAAATATGTGGTAGATGTAACTGAACCAAACGGGAAAACAGCTCAGCAGATTTTCTGGACTACAAAAGATATTGATATCGATCTGAAAAACCTGGCTGATCATAAAGCAGGTCGCAATGCATTTTTCTACAACAATATCGAAGGTGTTCCCCTTCGTACTGAGATGGTGATGCCGGAAGGAAAGATGACAATGGAAGCAACAGAGATTAAGAAAGAATCTTTGTCCGCAAGCAGCTTCCAGATTCCGGCCGGATATAAAGAAGTAAAAGGACTGGGGTATTAATTAGTTGAGGAGTTGAAGGTTAATCGTTAATAGTTGGGAACTCTATTAACGATTAACTTATAACAATTAACTCTTTACTGCTGGTGCAGGAACAGCATTTTGCTCGTAACCCAGCACTTGCATCATGCTTTCGCTGGTTTGTTCACCGGCAAACAATTTTGTGGTGATTTCTCCATCCTCATTGCGATCAATCAATACATGCTTAGGTGCAGGAATGAGGCAATGCTGAATACCGCCATATCCGCCCAATGATTCCTGGTAAGCACCGGTATGGAAGAACCCGATGTATAATCGTTCTTCATCATTGATCATCGGTAAGAACACTTCTCCGGTATGCGCTTCCGAATTGTAGTAATCGTGGCTATCGCAGGTAAGTCCTCCGATATTTACTTTATGGAACGGATCGTCCCACTTATTGATGGAAAGAAGAATGTACTTCTGATTCAATCCCCACACATCGGGTAAATGAGTGATGAATGAACCATCGATCATATACCAAAGCTCTTTGTCGTTCTGGAGTTTTTGATCTACCATTGAATATAATACCGCACCGCTTTCGCCTACCGTGAAGCTTCCAAACTCGGTGAAGATGTTAGGAACGGGAACGTTATTCTTTTCGCAAATCCATTTGATATTTTCCACGATCTGCTCGATCATGTATTTGTAATCGTAATGGAACGTAAGTGAAGTCTTGATTGGGAATCCACCTCCGATATCAATCGAATCCAGTGAGTCGCAGATCTTCTTCAATTCGCAGTACTTGAAAATAAAGCGGCTCAGCTCACTCCAGTAATATGCGGTATCTTTGATGCCTGTATTAATGAAGAAGTGCATCATCTTCAATGAGGCCTTGCTGCTTGGCGCAATCTTCTCCTTGTACAGCGTGATAATGTCGTTGTAACGAATGCCAAGGCGTGAAGTATAGAATTCAAACTTAGGCTCTTCATCGGCAGCTACGCGGATACCTACATTGAAATTGCCGTTTACATTCTTTTCATAAACATCAATCTCTGAAAGGTTATCCAGGATGGGCACACA
>JBGATZ010000147.1:0-10019 GCA_044228905.1 Cyclobacteriaceae bacterium
GTAACCGCTGTGATAAAGAATACTCCGGTTGGTTTGGGTGAACCGGTGTTTGATAAACTTCACGCGGAACTTGGTAAGGCTATGCTTGGAATCAATGCAGTGAAAGGTTTTGAATACGGAAGTGGATTTGAAGGCACTCAACTGCGTGGTTCTCAGCACAACGATGAGTTTTTCAACGAAGGTGGAAAGATCCGCACAAAGACAAATCACTCTGGTGGTGTGCAGGGTGGAATTTCCAATGGAGAAGATATCTATTTCAATGTTGCATTCAAGCCCGTTGCCACCATCATGCAGGATCAGCAAAGCGTGGACAAGGAAGGTAATGAAGCCGTAGTATCAGGCAAGGGCCGCCATGATCCATGTGTGGTGCCACGTGCCGTTCCTATCGTAGAGGCGATGGCAGCATTGGTTCTGGCCGATTTCTTATTACGGTCGAGGGCTTCCAAATTATAATCTAATTAGCGGTCTTTCAGCAAGATTTGAGGTTCTTTCAAACCTCTTTTTTCAACTATATTGCGCCCTCGTTTATTATTCGAAAAAGGGATAACCCCATTCGAAGGTAGCGTCATCTTAATTTGATTTATGGAAGTAAAGGCACCTCAAAAAAAGAGCAAACTCACCCTATACATTATCATTGCCCTGTTTGCGGGTATTATTTTGGGTTTTGTGCTTAACAAAAATTACCTGAATGAAGAAAACAAGGCGCTTGAAAATGTAGATGCTAAAATCAGTCAGCTAAAGACGGAACTACATCAGGCAGGCAGCGATAGCATTGTTTATAAAGCGAAGGAAAAGGAAATCAAGAATGCCAACAAGGAGCGTAACGATATCCTTCAGGCCCGTGAAAAGAAAGTAGAGCCGTTTTCTGTTTTAGCAGACGTATTCCTTCGGTTAATCAAAATGATTGTAGCTCCCCTCGTATTCAGTACCCTTGTAGTAGGTGTTGCAAAATTGGGTGATATAAAATCAGTCGGTCGCATAGGAGGTAAAACATTGCTCTGGTTTTTAGGAGCTTCATTCCTTAGTCTTTTGTTAGGGATGCTGATTGTAAATTTATTTGAACCAGGTATTGCCATGCACTTGCCCACTCCTGATGTGGGTGAAGAGGTTGGGATTGCGCATATAGGATTTTCACTGAAAACTTTCCTCTTTCATATTTTTCCAAGCAGTGTAATTGAATCTATGGCCAAAAATGAGATCCTTCAGATCGTAGTTTTCTCTTTGTTCTTTGGTGTAGCCACTGCAGCCATTGGTGAACAAGGAAAAATTGTGGTGAAGGCATTGGATGCCGTATCGCATGTGATTCTTAAAGTGACAGGATATGTAATGAACCTTGCACCCGTTGCCGTATTTGGAGCAATGGCTGCGGTGGTAGCTAAGCAAGGTCTTGGAATCTTAAAAACGTATTCTATTTTTATTGGTGAGTTTTACTTCGCTCTTTTAGTGCTTTGGTTAAGCTTATGCGCACTGGCATTTCTCATTATCGGCAAACGTGTAGTGGCATTGGTGAAAAGAGTAAAAGAACCAATCCTTCTTGCTTTCAGTACATCAACAAGTGAAGCTGCTTTCCCAAAAACCATGGAGGAGCTTCAGAAATTCGGATGTAAGGATAAAATTGTAAGCTTCGTTTTGCCATTGGGCTATTCCTTCAATCTGGATGGAAGTATGATGTACATGACATTCGCCTCTCTCTTCATTGCACAGTCGTATGGTATAGAATTGTCGTTTGCTACACAGATGACAATGCTATTGGTGCTAATGCTTACCAGCAAAGGAATTGCCGGTGTGCCGCGGGCTTCTTTGGTGGTGATTGCCGGAACACTTGCATCATTCAATATCCCGGAAGCAGGGTTGGCATTACTTCTGGGAATCGATCCGCTCCTGGACATGGGTCGCAGTGCCACCAATGTGATGGGTAACAGCATCGCGACAGCAGTGGTGAGCAAATGGGAAAATGCCCTCGATGCGGAGCAACCCAACCCTTAATAAAATCTCGTTTTTACTGATCGGCCTGGCGAACTTTAATTCGTTAATTTTGTTGCCATATTAAATCGCAAAACCATGCTTAAAGCAACTCCAAAAAACATCCATATCTATCTTGAATCAAACCCTAACCCAAATTCACTAAAGTTTGTAGTGAGTGAAATGCTGGTTCCGGAGGGAATGAGTTTTGATTTCCCGGATGCAAAAAGCGCGGAGGAAGCTCCTTTGGCGAAAGAGTTATTTCAATACGAATTTGTGGATCGTGTGTTTTATGCAAGCAACTTTGTTACCGTAACTAAAAAAGGTGATGTCGATTGGCTGGAAGTGCAGGATAAGCTAAAAAATCACATTCGCACGTTCCTCGAATCAGGCAAATTCATTCTCGATAAAAAAACGCCTGCCGCTGAAGAAGCTGGAGAAGAAACAGAGACAGTAAAAAAGATCAAAGGCATACTTGATGAATACATCCGTCCTGCTGTGGAACAGGATGGCGGAGCAATCACTTATCACTCCTACAAAGACAAGAAAGTGACGGTTGCACTGCAGGGCTCTTGCTCGGGTTGCCCGTCCTCTACCATTACCTTAAAAGCAGGGATTGAAAATCTCTTTAGGAGGATGATGCCTGAAGAAGTGGAGGAAGTAGAAGCGCTGGGATAGACTAACCTATTAATCATCATAAAAAAGCAGGCCGCTATTTAGTGGCCTGCTTTTTTGTTTTTAGTCCTGGTCAGTTTTCAACGGGCTTTGCTTCAGGTAATTCTTTTAGATACTTATCCAGGAATTTCAATACTTCCTCAGACGCTTTAATGTTGTTTTCTTTTTTTACAAATCCATGACCTTCGTCTGGGAAGATAACATATTCAACGGGCACTCCATTCTTCTTCGCATTGGCTACAATCTCATCTGATTCTACCTGGAGTACGCGCGGGTCATTACTTCCCTGAAGTACGATAAACGGCTTGGTGATTTTATCAGTATGAAACAGCGGAGATTTGGCATATAAAGCAACTGAATCTTTTGCCGGATCACCCATCTCTACATAAAGCGCATCACGGAAGGAAGCCCACCACGGTGGAATACTTTTTAACGTACGAAGCCAGTTAGTTACTCCAAATAAATTCACCCCAACTTTGAATTCTTCAGGTGTAAATGTTAACGCGGCCATTACCATGTAGCCACCGTAACTACCACCATAGATCCCTACCTTATCCATATCAATGTACCCCAGGCTTGCTAGTAGCTGTTTAGATTCCACGCAATCTCTCAGGTCTTCATTCCCATGTTTACGATCATCCGCTGCAAAGAATGTTTTTCCGTAACCTGAGCTTCCACGGTTGTTCACTGCGAGAATGGCATAGCCGTGATTAACCAGGTGCTGAAGCGAAGCAGAATAATTTAAACGAGTCTGTCCTCCGGGACCACCATGAATCCACAGTAGAGCAGGTACTTTTTCTCCTTCTTTTAATCCTTTGGGTTTATAGAGCAGCGCGGGAATTTCCATTCCATCAAATGACTTAAAACGAACTACTTCACCAGCTACCAGGTCGTCCGGATTAATTTCCTTAGACATCGTGTTAGTGAGTTGTTTGACTTCTTTTGTTTCAAAGTTGTAAACAAAAAGGTTGCTGGGTGACTTGGAACTGCTTACGTAAAAAGACATCAGTTTTTCACTGTCGGAAATATTTACTCCAGTGATATCACCTTCGGGCACCCCGGCTACTTCCACCAATTTCCCTCCATTGCCCTCATCATAAATTTTTATTTGAGTGCGTGCGTCATTATTGATCGCCACCACCCTGTATTTTCCTTTACGGGAGAGATAAGCATACATTACATCCCATGGTGCTTCTTCTACTTTTTTCTTTTCTCCGGTTGCAATGTTATAACTAGCCAGATACATAAACTCACTACCTTCATTAGTAAGGAAGAAAAGTGTTTTTCCATCCAGACTGAAGTATTGAGGTGAATATTGAATGTCGCCACTATGCGCTGACAGCAATTTGGTTTTCCCCGTTTGCGTATCCAGCAAATGCATATTTGAATTGTTGGTTGTAATAGACTCAGATAAGGCGATGTAGCGGTCATCATTGGAAATAGCGGCCGGATCGTGTCCCTTTTCATTCTTGTATGCGACTGTAGTGGGATAAATCTTTCCTTCTTTCTGATCACCATCTACTTGTATTTTGTATAAGTCGAAGAAGCGCTTGTCTCTGCTGTTGGAAGTATAGTACATCAGCTTCTGATCATAACTCCATCCGTAAAACTGAGCTTTCGCAGTACTGTCCTGAATGAGGTCAAGAGAATTTCCGTCATTGTTTCTTACGAAGATGTGCGTGATCTCATTTCCGCCTTTATCGCTGCCATACACCACCCGTTCATCTTTTGGGAAATAGCTGTATCCATAGATAGCGTTATCAGTTGAATTGGTCAAAGCTTTCTGCTCGCCCGTTTTAATATCAATCTCTACAGCATTAAAGATGCCTGTAGCTTTGCTGCTGATCAGAATTTTTGATTCATCCGGAGAGAATGATCCACCATTGATCTGAACGATATCCATAAACTGCGCAATGGTGTACTCTTTAGGTTTTTCTTCTTTGGGCTCCCTCGGTTTACAGTTCCATATAACCAATGAAACTGCAATGAGGATCAATACAAGTCTGGTTGTTGCTTTCATAGTGATGAAGTAAATAGGAATTCAAGTTAATAATTAGTTGTGCCTTTGGCACCCACTGTTTATTATTTCTTATTAGCTAAATAGACACCACCCAAAATACAAGCCATTCCGATAAAGTGTCCGGCTATGAGTGACTCCCCATCCAGTACACCCCACATTACAGCTACAATGGGCATAATGTAAGTCACTGAACTCGCAAATAAAGGAGTTGATATTTTCACCAGCTTGTTGAATAGGAATATAGCCACAGCGGTGCTCAAGCAACCAAGTAAAACCACAAAGCCGGTAGCCTTCCATGCCCCATCAAGTGTATTAAGTTTTGAGGTAAAATCACTGAACCCGAAAAGATAAATAGCAGCAAGTGGGCCAATCAGCAACAATGAAACGCTGGTGATGGTTAGCGAAGGGATATCATGGATTTTGAATTTTACCCAATTCAGATTCGATCCATAAAATGCACACGCCAATACAATCAACAAGGCGTAGGCATTAATCCCGGTGATGGCTCCACCCGATCTTGATAATGCAAGCAGAACCGTTCCTCCAAACCCAATGATGATTCCTATAATCGCAAAGCCTTTAAATCGCTGTCCGAAAAACAATGCGCCAATGATCATTGTCCATAAAGGTGAAAGCGTATTCAGGATTCCGGCAACGGAACTGGTCAATTGCGTTTGTGCGTAAGCGAATAAAAACGCAGGAATAAAAACACCCATCAATCCTGATCCGAGTAACAGGAAGTAATCTTCCCTTTTTAATTCTTTCAATCGCATCAATGCAAAAGGCAATAAGAACAGGCCTGCAGCGGTGACGCGTAAAGCGGCTACTTCGTCAGGGGCAAAAACTTTCAATCCCTGCTTGATCAGAATAAAAGATGTTCCCCAGATAAGGGAAAGAATAATGAGAAGCCCAATGGCCTGGAGGTTTTTGTTTTCAGACATGTATAAAATAGGTGAGCCAAAGAAAAGAAGAAGGCAACGGAAATCAAATCCGATTCTTGCTGTTGACTGCGCTATACGGATATCATGGAGTAAACATCCACGATTTCGTCAAGAATAGCGTGTACTTCTTTTTCAGTAGGAGCTTCTACCAGTCGTGTGCGGAATGGTTTAAAATCAGGAAGGCCTTTGAAGTAATTACTGTAATGCCTGCGCATCTCAAACACACCAAGCTTGTCACCCTTCCAGCGAATGGAAAAATCAAAATGCTTGCGTGCAGCACGAACCCGTTCGGCCATATCTGGAGGAGGAGGAATCTCTCCGTGTTTCAGATAATGTTTGATCTCATTGAAGATCCATGGATAACCAATTGCAGCACGGCCAATCATTAAGCCATCTACACCATAACGATTTTTGTATTCCAATGCCTTCTGAGGTGAATCGATATCGCCATTACCAAAAATCGGAATATGAATACGTGGATTCTCTTTGATCTTACCGATTAGTGTCCAGTCTGCAGAACCTTTGTACATCTGCACGCGCGTGCGTCCGTGTACTGACAATGCTTTTATGCCAATGTCCTGTAGTCGCTCTGCAACTTCAAGAATATTTTTCGTTTTGTCGTCCCAGCCAAGACGTGTTTTCACAGTAACAGGAAGATGTGTAGCCTTCACTACTTCTTCTGTCATACGCACCATCTTGGGGATATCCTGAAGTAATGCCGCTCCGGCCCCTTTGCAAGCTACTGCCTTTACAGGGCAACCATAATTGATGTCAATCAGATCCGGATTGGCCAAAGTAGTGATCTCAGCGGCTTCACGCATGCTGTCTACATTACCACCAAAGAGTTGAATGCCCATTGGTCTTTCATATTCGAAGATGTCCAGCTTTTGTCTGCTTTTAGCTGCATCACGAATCAGGCCTTCTGAGGAGATGAATTCCGTATACATGAGGTCGGCACCCCCATCTTTACACACCGCACGAAAAGGAGGATCACTCACATCCTCCATGGGAGCAAGCAAAAGAGGAAATTCTCCTATCTCGATGTTGCCGATTTTGACCATATTTGCGCCCATCTGCTGGGAAAGCAGGCGCAAATTTAACGATTTTGAATTGATGGAAGAACTGGAACAACGCTCTCAACGATCACCCTGGGTATCAAGTGCTCTGATTCTTTTTGTAGCTCTCATGGGTTTTATGTTAATCGGGCCGCTCATAGGCTTCTTAATTGCTCTGCCTTTTATTGACGCGCCTTTGCTGGAAATTGCCGAACAGTTAGGTAATCCAATTAATCACCCTGAGCTGAAGATTCCATATTTTATTATTCAGGGGTGCGCCACCTTTATCGGACTTTTTGTGATCCCCTACTTCTATGCCATAGGGATAGAGAAAATAAAACCCGCAGAATTATTTAAAGGTAAGATCACGGGACTGACCCTGTTGATTACATTTTGTATTGTTATTTTCTTTACCGGATTTAATTCAGTGATCATCGAATGGAATTCTGAAATGGCACTTCCTCAATCCATGCAAGGCTTCGAAAACTGGGCCCGTGAAACAGAAGAGCTGGCTGCGAAGCTGACAAAATATCTTACTCAGTTTGATTCAGTAAATCAATTCATTATTGCGTTGCTTGTTGTTGCCGTATTTGCAGGGATTGCTGAAGAATTTGTTTTTCGCGGATTGCTCCAGCCAGCCTTGCATCGTGCAACAAAAAATATCCATGTGGCCATTTGGGTGTCAGCCATTTTGTTTAGCGCGCTGCACATGCAGTTTTTTGGATTTATTCCCCGGGTGTTCCTTGGTGCCTTATTCGGATATTTATATTTCTGGTCGGGTAATTTAGCTGTTCCTATGTTCGCCCATTTTGTCAATAATGGATTGTCTGTCGTGGGTATTTATCTTGTACAGATGAAAGTGACAGATATTGATATGGAAAGCACAGAATCGTTCTCATGGCCAATCGTTATCACTTTTACTGTAATCACAGCGGCATTACTTTTTTATTTTAAGAAACAATCTGACGCTTCTAACTCTTCACCGGCTTGACATCTCCTATAAATAAATATTCGAATCTTACTCAACGTATTATTACCGGCCTGCTTGGTTCTGCAGGTATTATTTTCGGAGTAGTATATAGCGAGTGGACCTACTTCGCGATTTTCTTCTTCATCTGTGTGATGTCGCTCCGGGAGTTTTATGCACTCACCTTGCTGGATGGATTACTTCCGCAGAAGGCGTTCGGTACCATTTCAGGAATGGTCATTTTTTGCCTGTCGTTTTTTATAGAACGAGGCGATATTTCCTATCGGTATTACTTCCTCATTTTTCCATTGGTGTCTTGTGTGTACATGATTAAGTTGTACAAGAAATTTGAGCGAAAGCCATTTACCAACATTGCCTATACTTTTTTAGGAATAGTGTATGTAGCAGTTCCCTTTGCCTTGCTGAACATTGCTGCTTTTGAAAACGGCACTTATAACTATGAAATTATCTGGGGCTGTTTATTCATACTTTGGGCAACAGATACCGGGGCTTACTTCGCAGGAACTTTCTTTGGAAAACGAAAATTATTTGAACGCATTTCGCCAAAGAAATCATGGGAAGGTGCAGTGGGTGGTGCAGCATTGGCCATGGCTTTTGCTTACGGTATCTCTACTTTCTTTCACACCCTTGCTTTCTGGCAATGGATGTGCGTAGGTGTAATCATTGTAGTGGGCGGGGTGTTTGGCGACCTGGTTGAATCGTTGTTAAAGAGGAGCATTGAGATCAAAGACTCCGGTGATGCACTTCCGGGTCATGGTGGCTTCCTCGATCGCTTTGACGGATTGCTGATTTCTGCTCCTTTTATTGTGGCTTTTCTGGAGATTTTTTGACCCTCACTTTCTTCATCTATTTATCAGGTCAGATTTTTTGCTTGCCAATTGATGAAGTATCATTTTTTTAGCAAACAAGGTTTAAAATTGGATTAAAGAATCTGAAACCAGGTTGAAATCCTGCATAGTTGGGCTAACTTAAATCCCTTAATCTTCCAGAATGCAAAAATTGGAAGTATTGAATTTATTTATCTTTGCAACCGTTTTAAATACCATATTTGGGCTGATTTCAGCCAATTTTTTAAAAGAACTGATTTTCGTATGAGTTATATTGAACCCGCTCCTTTGCTCGATAAGGAGAATCCATTTGAAGCGATGATGTCTCGCTTCCGCACTGCATCACAAATTTTAGGACTGGAAGAAGAAGTGTATAATGTACTGAAATCCCCTGCCCGTCAGGTGATTGTCTCGCTTCCAGTAACTATGGATAATGGTAAAATCAAGGTTTTTGAAGGCTATCGGGTGGTTCACTCTACCATTCTAGGCCCTTCCAAAGGAGGAATTCGTTTCGACCCTCATGTTAATCTTGATGAAGTAAAGGCACTGGCTGCCTGGATGACCTGGAAATGTGCCGTGGTAGATATTCCTTACGGTGGCGCAAAGGGAGGAGTGACTTGTAATCCACGTGAGATGTCAGCTGGAGAAATCGAGCGCTTAATGCGTGCCTACACGCTTTCTATGGTAGACATTTTTGGCCCTGATAAAGATATTCCGGCTCCTGATATGGGAACAGGACCTCGCGAAATGGCCTGGTTGATGGACGAATACTCACGCACACAAGGCATGACTGTCAATGCCGTGGTGACAGGTAAGCCAATCGTATTAGGAGGATCACTAGGAAGGACAGAAGCAACTGGCCGCGGGGTGATGGTAACGGCCTTGGCTGCAATGGAGAAACTGAAAATCAATCCATACAAAGCAACTTGCGCTGTACAGGGTTTTGGTAATGTAGGCTCGTGGGCATCGCGCCTGTTATCAGAGCGTGGATTGAAAGTGCAGGCGATCAGCGATATCTCCGGTGCTTATTTCAATGAAAATGGAATTGATATCGAAAAAGCATTTGCTTATCGCGATAAAAACAAAGGCTCAATGGAAGGATTTCCGGAAGCGGAAAAACTTAAAGGCGAAGAAATTCTAACACTGCCCGTTGACTTACTGGTACCCGCAGCAACGGAAGATGTGATCACGGCCAGCAATGCATCTAAAATCAAAGCAAAATTGATTGTGGAGGGTGCGAATGGTCCTACTTCATCCAAAGCAGACAGCATCATTTATGAAAATGGTGTGAATGTCGTGCCTGACATTCTGGCTAACGCGGGTGGTGTAACCGTTTCGTACTTCGAATGGGTGCAAAACCGCCTGGGCTATAAGTGGACTGCAGATCGAGTGAACCGCAGAAGTGATCGCATAATGAAAGATGCGTTCGACAATGTGTACAAGACAGCTATTGAGTATAAGGTTTCTTTACGTATCGCAGCCTATATGGTGGCTATCGATAAAGTCGCAAAAACATACAAATTCCGTGGAGGATACTAGTTGGAAGAGTAC
>JBGATZ010000148.1:0-10478 GCA_044228905.1 Cyclobacteriaceae bacterium
CTGCGAGTTTGATGATTACTACGGTAAAGATGAATACAATAACAATAACGACTACGATGGCATCTGGGGGATCTGGGATGAAAAGTTTTTACATTTTTTCGCAAATAAACTAAACACGTTCAAAGAACCTTTTTACTCCACTCTGTTTACTGTTTCCTCCCACCATCCATATAATCTTCCCAAAGAATATCAGGAAAAATTTAAAGGAGGATCAAAGGATGTGTACAAAACCATTCAATATACTGACTACTCATTGAAACGCTTCTTTGAGTCGGCAAAGAAGATGCCCTGGTATAAAAACACCTTATTTGTTTTCACTGCTGATCATGCTTCCGCAGAAATCAGTTATCCGGAATACAACACAGCACGAGGCTACTTCTCCATTCCCATCTTCTTTTATAAACCAGGAAGTGATTGGAAGAGTTTTTCTCCTGGCATTATTCAACAAATCGACATTATGCCTACCATTCTCAGTCAATTGAATTACGACAAGCCTTATGTGGCGTATGGACGTGATATCTTTGATCCTGCAACAGAGCCCTTCGCCTTTAATTATATTGACAATACGTATCAGGCTTTTGCAGGTGATTATCTTCTACAGTTTGATGGAGAGAAATCAATTGGCCTGTACAATTTCAGAGAGGACAAATTGCTTCAGCAAAATCTAATCACCACAAAATCAGAAATTATACAACCTATTGAACTGAAGTTAAAAGCATTCATTCAACAGTACAATAATAGAATGGTGGATGATAATCTGACTCCTGAGGGTCCGCTTTCACCAGCTGCCCGAAAATGAGTAAGGTCAATCTTACCACCGAGCGAATCAACGCCATTGATACTTTTCGGGGTATTACTATCCTGGTGATGATCTTCGTGAATGAACTTGCCGGTGTAAGCGGAATCCCGCCTTGGATGAAGCATATGCCAGCGGATGCCGATGCAATGACTTTTGTAGATGTGGTGTTTCCTGCTTTTCTTTTTATTGTTGGAATGTCAATCCCTTTTGCCATTGCTTACCGGGTCTCCAAAGGAGATTCTTTCCTCGAACTACAGAAACACATACTCCTTCGCGCAGCAGGTCTTTTGATACTAGGCGTTTTCATGGTCAATGCTGAGGGCGATTATAATGAGGCGTTCATGCCCATGCCTATCGGAGCATGGTCTCTTTTGTTTTACGTTGCTGCCATTCTCATCTGGAATGTATATACTTTCAAGAGAAAGGAAATCGCGGCTGCTCTCCGAGTTAATGGCATATTGATTTTAGTTATCCTTGCTTTTCTCTACAGAGCTGGAGAAAACGGTGAGCAAAATCTCTCACCACAGTGGTGGGGAATACTGGGATTGATAGGCTGGGCTTATGTAATCGCCTGTACTCTCTATCAATTAAGTAACGGAAATAAAGTTGCATTACTTCTGTTTATCATTACCTGCATCGCGTATTATGCTATTGGTCACTCCGCGTGGATAAATAACCAATCTCAAGGTGTACAAATTTTATTCAGCCAGGGCGGGCATGCTGCTCATTCATCCATTGTATTATGTGGATTACTTCTTTCACTACTGCTTTTTGACAAAAGTAGTTCACTAACGATAAAGATCAGATTTGCGATCATTGCAGGCTTCACCCTTTTACTAATCATCTCGGGGTGGTTGCTCCGTCCCTACTTTGGTATTTCCAAGATATATGCCACTCCCACATGGTGTTTATATTGTGCCGCTATTTGTACAGCGATCTTTATTCTGTTGTACCTCATCATTGATCTAAAAAAGTTCAACCGATGGACGACCTTCTTTCAACCTGCCGCTACAAACGCATTGTTGGTGTATTGTATTCCCTTTATAATCTATGCGTTGTTTCAGCTACTGAATATTCACTTCCCTGAATTCTTATATGAGGGGATAACCGGCATCCTCTGGGCGGCAACATATGCCATCATCATTACGGGTTTTGCTATTCTGCTCAACCGAATGAAGATAAAACTTCAGCTTTAATCACTTCCCTTCATTAATGCGGGTGTACATCGAGCGAAAGCATTGCCAGGGTGTATTATCACCTTGCGCTTCATCTTTCTTATTCCCGTAAAAGCCATCGAGAAAACTCTTTGCATCCGACCACACCGTTTGCATCATACCTTGATAGTTATCTTTTGTTTCGGTTGTTGCATCCCTGCGAAAGGTGTACATATCCTCTACTTGCATTAATGCCACAGAAGGGTTTCTCCAGGGACAAGTGATTACTTTTAGCCCTTTCATTGCAAAATACACTGCAGTCTTATCCGGGCGTTCGTAATGCCAGTCGCAGATCAACACATCTTTTGGAATAAGGTCTATCGCGCGGTACGTGTTGTTAAAACTTGCTTCCCACATTCCCAATCCGGTAGTTTTTCCATCAATCAAGCGATCACCCCAGATCCACAATGCACGATTTTTAAGGGCGAGATGATCGCGGATTGTCCTTACTTCCCCTGCAAATAACTCCGCTTTGTCACGGCCGCTACAACGCGGACATTTATCATCTCCCAGATAAAAAACTTCGTCCATTCCCGCATGAAATGCAGTTGATTCAAATGCATCACAAATTTCATCAACCAACGAAAACACTACACCATGTACTTCCGGATGCAACGGACAATAACTTTTACAGTACAATCCAGCTGTATTTGGCCATTCATATTTCTCCGGCATTTTCACCTGAGGCGTTTCATCAAATTGCGGATAGGTACGCAACAGGTTGGTTGTATGGCTTGCCCACGACTGATGCCCTAATAAATTGATCTGTGGAATCACTTTAATATTGGCGCCTCTACACGCTGACACAATCTTTTTCACATCGGCTTTTGATAACGCATTGTTATCTCTTAGTTCGGGATGGCTTTCAAATTGATAATTGAAATCGACACGAAGGATTAAGGTATTCACTTTTCGTGGAGCAAGCTCGTCCTTAATGAACTTAACAAACACATCTACCCCTTCAGCACGTGGCGCTTCAATACAAAATCCCCTTATCGGAAATTCGTCTTTCGCTTTTTGCTGCGCCCCAAGAGAAAAACCAATAAGCAACAAGAAGAACAACACTGCTATTTTATTCATGATAGATTGATTAAATTAGATAAGCCAGGTTAAGCAAGATATAAGTTTTAACTCAGGAATGCCACGAGATTTATTTCAATTAACCTGCATACTTTACCTAAACCACTTTACAATCATGGATAAAGAATCTATTAAACAAGAATTGATCCTTCGGGTAAATGCACTTCCCGAAATGAAAAAGAAAATAAACAAATCGGATATTCAATCTTTTGAATTAACCGCGCAAAACCTGATGGCCACTCCCGTATTTGCGGAAAAAATCATGGAAACATTAAAACAAATTCTCAAGGACAAGGAAATTGTATTCGCTTCTGAAGAGGAGCGCTCGGAATTAAGGCAATTTCTGAAGCCAACTAACACGGAATTACTGAGGAAGTACATGACTCAATAAGTGATTCAGCGCAGTTAACTGCATCCTGCCGAGGCTGGCATCCTTATTTAAGAAAGGATGAATAAACTGCATTCAATATGAAAATGTGCCAAATTCAAGCGGAGCCTTATCAGCAAGCCCGGATCATCGCAATTATTCGCAATAAAGCGGAACGGATTGGAATCAGTAATGTAAACGAATCAGGTTTGGGAATTACCATCGAGGAAGATGCAGCCAAGGCTGAGAGAATTTATCAGGAACTGATCGAAGAAATCCGCCAACTAAGATAATTGAAATTAAACGGGCAGCAGTTCGCCTGATCTTTCGTGTCGTTGGTCAAGTCGGTCAATGATGTTTAAGTAAACTGTTTATCTTTCTACAACCGAAAGAAATCATGTTTTAACTTTAAAATATCACTGCAATGATCGCATTCAAATTCATTTCCTTGTCTGTTATTTGGTTTGCGAGTTTAAACCTCTCCACTCCTCCACTTCGAGGTTCGTATCGATATCTCTCCAAAGAAGATGCAGAAATCATCCTGGGCCAGTCAGTTCAATTGGGCGAAACTACCAATGAGGATAAGGACGGCATCATCCGGTATAAATGCACTTACGCGGGAGAATCAAAAGATTCAAAAACGAACCATACCGGAAACTTATATTATTCATTTGAAAAATATATCGATGTTTCCTCTGCCAGGAAGGTTTATTCAGACCTAATCGCAAGCAATGATCAGATGCCAGGTCATGAGAGCATAAGTAACATTGGTGATGAAGCATGGACGCATACCGATAAAACCAATTTCTATCTGATCATTTTAAGGAAGGAAAACAAGATCGTCCGTGTGAAAATCAATCAGTTAACCAGTCTTACACAGCTTGACGAATTGAATAAGATCATGGCGCGTATCGCTTCAGGACTTTAAAAAACACCGGAAGCTGTCTGCTGCAACTTCCGGTGCGTTAATACCAGGAGAAATTATTCCGATCTGAGTCGCGTAACCGGATTGGCCAGTGCTGCACGGATCGACTGATAACTCACTGTTAACAATGCTATTGTAATAGCCATAAGTGCGGCTGCTGCATAAATATCCCAGGTAATACTGATCTTATATTCAAAATCATCCAGCCAGTTATTCATCAGGTAAGCAGCTATGGGTGTGGCGATGACAAATGATAAAATGACCAGTAACAAGAAATTCTGAGTAAGCAATCTGAAGATCGTCTGTGTAGTCGCACCCAAAACCAACCGGATGCTAATCTCCTTATTGCGTTGTTCTACCATGAAAGCCGACAAAGCGAACAAGCCAAGGCAAGCCACAAAAATAGCGAGTACCGCAAAACTTGTAAGAATGTTCCCTGTTCTATTGACATCTTCATACATGCGCGCATAGCTTTCATCCATGAAAGAATAACGGATTGGCTGATGAGGCATCAGTTTGTTCCATTCCTTGGTAATCAGCGAAATGGATTTTGACATCTTTGGATTGAACTTTAACCGTCACTACGTCTCCTCCCCTGCCTGGCATAAACACAATGGGCCAATTTTATCTTTCATGCTTTCAAAATGAAAATCCTCCACTACACCAATCACATTCCAGGTCTGCCAGTTCATGATTTTTTCTTCCAATGGATTTTTCAGCCCCAACGCCTTCACCATAGCCTGATTGATGATCACTGCCTGCGAATCAGAAGCAATCGTGAAATCAAAATTTCTTCCTTCAATGAGCTTGATATTTAACGTAGGAATATAATTTTCATCCACACGCCAGGCCTGAGCGCCTACACCTTTATCTTCTTTTGATTTTCCATCCTTCCAGAATCCATTTTGATCACGGTTTGTGCCTGCTACGGGAAGGTAGTTGCTTGAGGTCACATTTTTAATTTCTGCATACTTCTTCAACTCACTTTTAAATATTTCCATTTTTTCATTGTCAAGGGTATTTGTACCCTGAACCAGCACCATCTGATCTTTATCAAAACCAACCTTTGCATTCAATATAAAATTCATCTGACGATAGATGACAAAAGTTCCAATGATCAACACAATAGAAGTAGCAAACTGAAATACGACCATTGCGCTGCGAAGACCCGAGCTTTTACTTCCGCGGCTCAAACTTCCTTTCAGTACTTCAATCGGTTTAAAGGCAGATAGATAGAAGGAAGGGTAAAGACCAGCAAGCACACCTATAAATAAGGTGAACGCAATGAGCATCGGATACAATTGTAGTTCGTTCCAGGGAACAGTTAATGATTTACCCGACAAGGAATTAAAAAAGGGCAAAGCAATTACAACAATGATTAATGCCATCAGTACAGAGATCACGCTGTACATTATAGACTCGGTTAAAAACTGCCTGATTAGTGAAATCCGGAAAGAGCCAACTACTTTTCGTAATCCCACCTCTTTGGCACGGTTTGCTGATTTAGCTGTGGAGAGATTAATAAAATTAATGCAGGCCAATAACAAAATAAATACAGCCACCGCACCAAACAACCAGATGTATCGCATACTTCCGTGTGACAGGTTATCTCCTAAATCTTCGGACTTCAGATAAATTTCATTCACCGATTGCAGTTTGAAGGAATGATACTTGGCTACTTCCTCAGCAGATTGATTGCCCGTTTCTTTCAGGTGTCCGACATAATGAACATCTTTTACTGCCAGCATTTTCTTTTCAAACTCACGTGGATTCGCATCTGGCCTAAGTAGTATGTACACATTGTAATTCCAACAGCACCAGCTTGCCTGCTCACCTTCCCAAAACTCTACTTCTTTAAGCGTTAGAAAAAAATCAAATTGCAAATGATGGTTGGAAGGAAAGTCCGGAAACACTCCGCCTACTGTAAAAGTCTTAGCAGGATCATTATTCAACACAATTAACTTTCCTACCGGATCCTGGTTCGGAAAATATTTATCCGCTTTTGACTTTGACAAAATAATTGAATGAGGTTCTGACAATGCGCGTGATGGATTGCCGTAGATCATTGGCATCTCCAGTATTTCAAGCAGCTCCTGATCAGCATACGCAATTCCTTCTTCGTAAATGCTTTCCGTTTCATCTGATCTGCGCACCAGACTACTACCTGCATCAAACCATTTGAACGGAATCAATCGTCCTGATTTTTCAACTTCAGGATAATCTGCTTTCAGGATCGGTCCCATCGAAGCCGGGAAGGAAGTCCACTTACCTCCATCGGGCGCATCGAAATGATTGTAGACGCGATAAATCCGATCTGCATTTTTATAATGCGTGTCATAACTCAACTCCTGCTTGATGTATAAAGCGATAACCATGCAAGTGGCGAGACCAAGAGCAAACCCACCAATCTTAATGGCGGTGTACATTTTCTGACGGCCCATTGTTCTCCAGGCCATTTTGAAATAATTCTGCAGCATAACAAATTGATTTAATGAGTGTGATCTTGATTTTTTACGAATCGCAAAAGGTTGAAGAAAGACAATGACATTCCATATAAAGAGCAGGTCTGCTTTTCGTTTTCCAAGTGAAGCAGATCTTCGCTCATAGAGCTCAAGCAAATCACCCATCACTGCGTCCTGAAGGTGATTATTGCTATACCAGTGAAAGAAACGAACTGCCCATTTCGGAGGAGTTGGCTTATGGAATGGTGGCTTACTCATGATCGCCCGTTCAAGACAATTTTTGGAATCTGTTCCCACAAATCGTTACGCACTTCGCGTGACTCATTCAATACTTTGATGGCAGACGGAGTAAGTGTGTACAGACGTTTGTCTCGCCCACCTCTTGCCTCTGTTGCACCGCCCATGCGAGATTTCAGGTAGCCCTTTTCTTCCAACCGAACCAATGCCTTATGCACCGAACTCATCATCACGGTACGGCCGGTTTTGGATTCCAGTTCGTCCACTACGGCTAGCCCATACGCATCATCATACAACGTCCCAACCACCAATAGCACCAGCTCTTCAAATTCACCCAGATACGTTCCCTTCATTTGTTTCACCTTTGCCTAAGTACTTGCGTGAAGTGAAAAGGTTGCAGCGAAGCAACAACTATCTTTCTATTAAAGCTTCAAACAGAAATACTAAGGGGATTAGTATAGATTTTATAATAAATTACAAATCAGATAATTACACACAAATCAAAAAGTAAAAAATCAATTCAATTTGAACAAAAAATAAAGCTTAAATGATTGATTAAGTGCATGGAGTGAGAATGTAAACTGTCGTA
This sequence comes from Cyclobacteriaceae bacterium, assembly GCA_044228905.1. Classification (GTDB taxonomy): domain Bacteria; phylum Bacteroidota; class Bacteroidia; order Cytophagales; family Cyclobacteriaceae; genus ELB16-189. The sequence continues at coordinate 7,674 of JBGATZ010000148.1, forward strand.
TTGACAGATAAAAATAAAGAAGCCAGGCAAATGCCTGGCTTCAAACCCGCACCTCAAAATACCAAATTTTATTCTGATTGCCTCTTTCTATTTGCTCACGACAGCGTGATCACTGAGCGCATACATGACTGCGATCTTCCAGTTTCCTTTTACTTTTTTCATCACGCGGGTCTCATAGTTGGTCACTAATTTTCCGTCATCGCCTTTGTGCTTCTGCACAAAATTCACCCACATCCATTCTTCTGAAAATGGTTTGAAGAACCACCCGGTTCGTTCCACTTTTGGCTGAACCTGTGGCTTTGGATATTTGACAAAGGCCTCTGTGAAATTTTTATGGATACTTCTAAAGCCTTTATAAGATCCGTACGATCCATCCGGACTGTTCCATACCGTTTGGGTGATTTCGTCATCTGCATAAAAGCTAAAGAGCCTGGTGCTGTCGCGTTGAAAGTAAGCAGCGGTTTCCTGCTCAATGATATTTTTGATCGCCTGTTCATCTGCTGGCGAGGCAACAAATAATTCTCTTTCTGAATAACTATTCAAAAACGAAGACGTGAGTACCAAACCGGATAATAGGCCAAAAACAAGAAGTGTTGATTTCATGATCATGAATTTTGTTGGTGATGGTCAAAACAACAAAATGATCAGAATAGAACTGGATTTATTCGACAGGTACAGACCTGACCTGACAATCAACATCACTACCCTACAAAGGGCTTGGGGGATTTACTCCTTTTCTTTAGAAATCATTGACCGGGTAATCTCATTAAGCTTGGAGATTTTTTCAGAAAGATTGCCTTTCAGCCCATTCCTGATCTGCTGCATGTTATCAAGTAATTCATCCACCGAATCAGGAAGTGCGTCATTCAAAAACTCTTTCAGTCGTTTGGCAATGGTGGGTGATTTGCCGTTTGTGGAGATGCCAATTTTCACGTTGCCTTTAGTAACTACAGATCCAAGATAAAAATCACAGAGATCAGGTTTATCCGCAACGTTTACCAGTTTACCATTGTTCTTCACTACCTCTGCAATTTTTTCGCTGGCATCACGCTCATGCACAGCAACAATGACAATATCAATCTCCTTAAGATCACCTTCATCGAATGATTTTTCAATACTTGTGATTGTATTCTTCCCTTCTACCAGACTCTTTACTTCATCACTAAACCAGGTTGCAACAATGGTAATTCTGCATGCTGGCGAATTGTTCAGCACTGCATTCAGCTTCTCCAAACCGATTGCTCCAGCGCCTACTATAAGCAATCGCAGATTTTCCAATTTAAGGAAGATGGGAAAAAGCTTATTGGTTTCTTTAGCTTCCATTACTTCTGGCTTTTGAATGGCTGCTCTCCTGCTTTTGGAAAATAGGCATCTATTGATGATGCGTTCTCAAGCCACTTGAACTGTTCATGAAGCGAAACTACTTTACCAATAATCACCAATGCAGGGGTAGATACAGATCCGATACCTTCAATGAATTCCGTGAGACTAAAAATCCGCACTCTCTGCCTTGGTGTAGTTGCCTGCTCAATGATGGCAAGTTTCTTCTGTTCGTCCATTCCCTGATCAAGTAATCGCTTCACTACGTGCGCTGTGTTTTCTGCAGACATATAAAACACCAATGTATCTTCAGTTGTCGCAAGTTCCTTCCAGGTATGGTCTCTCCATTCTTCCGAATTATATCCCGCAAGGAACCGAACTGCTGATGCATATCCCCTTGCTGTAAGCGGAATGCCTGAATAAGCCACTCCAGGAATGATCTCAAAGGGAATCTTGTTTTCAACAAGCACTTTCAATTCTTCCAGCACATGCGAGTAAATTGCAATGTCTCCACCCTTCAGCCGTAGCACAAGGTTACCTTGCAGCGCGTATTGAACAATCTTCTGATTGATTTCATCCTGAGAGACTGAAGCTTCATTGCCTCGCTGCTTCCCTAACTGGATTACGATCGCATCCTTTCGGGCCGATTGAAATAAATCATTGCTCACCAACCGGTCGGTGATGATGACATCGGCACTATTTATAAGCCTGAGTGCCTTAACCGTAATGAGTTCCGGATCGCCAGGACCAGCCCCTGCAAGAATCACTTTTCCTAATTTAGTCATAACTGGCTTGCTGCTTTTGAGAGAAGAGAAATGATATCACCACTAACTGAAAGCTGAGTTGCCTGTTCTATTCCTTCTTTAGACATTTTCTTCATTGTCTTTTTTAATATATCGATCACTTTATCTTCTTCTTGTTTAGCAGCAAAATCGGCAAGATAGTATTCAATAAATACCAAACAGATCACGTCTTCCAGAAGCTGAGAATCCGCTCCTGGTTTTTTCATCAGCAATGACTTCACTTTATTTATGGTATCCTCATCATATCCGCTATCAGTAAGGATTTGAGCAGCTATTTTTGAATGATGTATTTTTAGCTGGCCCCGCCACTTCAGGTAACCGGCTCTATCCATTGGATAGGTATTCCGTGGAATCTCCCATCGGCCAATGTGCTGACTTCGGGCTGCCAGCTTCAATTCTTCCGATGCATTGGGCAGAATCTGATTCAATCTGATGCTCATTCGTTGCGCATAAATAAGTTCTTTCGGAGAATCTTTTCCATTCAGCCGCTCCCGGTTAGGATCATTCGAATTATAAGCATCGAAAGCAGCAATCGCCTTGTTGAACTGATCAGCATTTTTCACGATCAAAAGTTACTGATTTAGTTTTCAACAACTAAGAACCATCAAAATCATTTCGCTGTTACTTACAGTTGTTAGTAACTTCGATTCATAAGCAGTAATTTTATCATTTAAACTAATTA
>JBGATZ010000149.1:0-10137 GCA_044228905.1 Cyclobacteriaceae bacterium
CCTTTCATTCCACGGCCACCAGACACTACAATATTTGCTTCAGGTAACAATACCTCTCCCGTTGCTTTTTCTGAGGAAGTGATCTTTGCATTGAAGTCAGCATCATTCAATGAAGGAGTAATCGCTACCACCTGGGCAGTACCTCCTACTTCTTTCAGTTCAGCTGCGTTCTTTTTTATTACAATTACCTTTTTTGCACTTTTCATTTCAACCAATGAAAATGCTTTACCGGTATAGATACTGCGCTTTACCACAAAACCATTGCCTGTATTTGGAGCCTCCACCACATTGGATGCAAAACCTGCTCCCACACGAATGGCTACCTTAGCAGCAACCGGTGTTCCCAATGAGGAGTTGGCCAGAACTAAGATATCTGCATTCTCATCCTGCATTGCCTTAGCAATTACAGAAGCGTAAGCCTGCACAATACCCTGATCGAGTTTTGAATCAGCAGCATGCAACACTTTTGTCGCACCGTATCTTCCCAGGTTCTCCAGTTCAGCTTTATCCACCGTACCCAAAGCGATGGCGGTAACACCTGCACCTAAAGCATGTGCATAAGCAACTGCCTCCAATGAAGTACTTCTGATTTTTCCTTCTGCACTTTCTACAAATACTAATGTGGCCATATCTTAAATTCTAAAAATTCGTGATTCAATTATTAAGTTGGGATTAAAGCACTTTGGCTTCGCTCTTCAATAAAGTAACTAACTCCGCTACGTTATCCGCAGAGATCATTTTCACTGCTCCCTTAGGCGCTGGCAATTCAAACTTCTGAAGTTTTACTGAAGCATCTACTGCTTTTGGTTCCACTACTTTCAACGGTTTGGTACGCGCACTCATGATCCCACGCATGTTAGGAATTTTCCATTCCGCGATCGGCTCCTGACAACCGGCAACCAACGGAAGGCTGGCTTCCAATGCTTCCTTGCCACCTTCAATCTCGCGAGACATCTTTACCGTATTGCCTTCGATCTCCAGCTTCATTACCGGTGAAAAAGAAGGTAAGCCTAACAACTCTCCCACCATCGCATGAACCACACCACCGTTGAAGTCGATGGATTCACGACCCATCAAAATCAGGTCATATCCTTTGGCATGTTCTGCAATCTGGGTAGCCACAAAGAATGAATCTGTTGGTTCGGCATTCACACGAATTGCATCATCGGCTCCGATAGCCAACGCTTTGCGAATAGTTGGTTCTGTATCTGCCGGACCGACATTCAAAACAGTAACTGTTGCCTGAGATGCCTCTTTCAATTCAATGGCACGAGCCAACGCGTAGTCATCGTACGGACCGATGATAAATTGCACCCCATTCGTATCGAACTTCGTGCTGCCATCAATAAAGTTTATTTTGGAAGTAGTATCCGGAACGTGCGTAATGCAAACTAAAATCTTCATAATCAATACGTTATTCAATCCCTTGTTAATAAGGGTCAGCAAGATAATAAATCTCAAATAGCAATTAACACCTGTCCCTTAAATTTCAATAACGGATTAGAAAGATTAAAAATGTCGTATGCCGTGCAGCATAAATATGTGAGGATTGCCTTTTACTTTTGCTGATCATGAGCAACCGCATTCAACAACTTCTACAGTTTTTGCAGGAAGATCCCAACGATGAATTCACTCATTATGCATTGGCATTGGAATATCAGAAAACAGATCCCGCTAAGGCTAAAGAAACATTCGAAAATCTGGTCAGTCAGTTTCCCAACTACCTGCCCACTTACTATGCAGCTGCCCACTTAATGATGGAGCTTAATCATCCGGATGAAGCAGAGAAATTATTTACTACAGGAATTGCTTTAGCCAAAGCACAGAACAACAATAAAGCACGAATGGAGCTTCAATCGGCTTATGATATGTTTATGATGGACAGGGAATGAATGCTGGATTCTGGTTGCTGGTTGTTAACTCTAGAATCCAGAAGTTGCCCTACAACTGATTGTTACTGAAAGTAGTTGTAGGACAACTAAGACTAAGATTATTTCCTCCCAAACGTCTGGCCAAAGAAATCGTCTTTGTTCCAGGTAGGGCGTGCAGGAGTATTAGCGATCTGCCAGCCGATCAGAAAATTCAATTTCACGTAAGTCACTGCTGCGTCAAAGTTGAATACATCATCAGAGAACTCATCTGAAGGTTTGTGATAGTGTTCTGCTGTCCACTCATCAATTACTTTACGTAAGTCGAGCGAAGGATCGCTGGTCTTCAAACCATACTTCACATGCAGTGCGGGAATCCCCTGACGGATGAAACTATATTGATCGCTGCGCACAAAACGAACCTGCTCCGGCATGTGGTCATCCATCACATCAAGATTGAGAAATGAAGCAGCGTTCTTCACTTCATTCATGATGGAGGAATGCACCGCACCCAATGGCTCGATTGATAATAGAGGAGCGATCAACGTAGGCATGTCGGTATTAATATCAGCAACAATTTTGTCTTTGGGAACGGTAGGATTGGTTGCAAAGTAACCCGAACCAAGTAATCCTTTCTCTTCTGAAGTTACAAACACAATCAATATGGAACGTTTTAGTTTTGATTTGGTGTACAGCTTGGCAATCTCCAATAAACAAGACACCCCCGAAGCATTGTCATGCGCTCCATTATAAATCGAATCCCCTTTCACAGGGACACCAATACCCACGTGATCCAAGTGAGCGCTGTGCACAACATACTCCTCTTTCAGTTTTGAATCCGTTCCCGGAATAACACCAACAATATTCTCACTCTTAATTTCTGATGTTTTAGTGTAAGACTTGCCCGATAATTGTACATCGAGCGCTTTCGGAGTTTTGTCTTTGATCCAATCATTGAACAATGACGCGCGAACATTACCCAGGAATTTTACATTCTCAAAAATATTGGTACGGGAAGAGAATGCTTTACCATCCGGGTTTACATAACCGGTAACTCCTTCAATGCTGGATCGGCCTATTCCTGCCAGCGCCTGTGCTTCATTTCCTCCCACCAATAAGATCACTCCTACTGCGCCCTGCTTGCTTGCTGCCTCACATTTCGTAACAGCTAAATTGAAGTGTGCCTTTTCACTTGCCGGAAATTCAGTTGGAGTTCCGGCAAGAAGCAACACAATTTTGCCCTTCACATCAATGTCTTTGTAATCATTGTGATTGAGATGTGGAGCTGTAATACCGTACCCGGCAAATACTACTTCAGCAGTTGTTTCACCCATTGCTTTGTTCAGATCAGGAGCAAAGGCATAGTCCTTTCCATAGCGCAGTATTTTTTCCGATCCGTCTTTTGAGATCAACTTCAATGAAGATTGAGTAGTATCAATTCCGCCTTTGCGAAGCATCATTGGCTGCAAATAGCCTTCCGTTCCTTTGGGCTTCACACCAATGGCTTTCAATTCATTGATGACAAAATCAACAGCCATTTGATATCCTTCTGTACCTGGCAATCTTCCTTTCAACTTGTCATCCGACAAGTAAATAATCCGTTCGCGGATTTTACTTTTTTCCGGAAGACTGAGAACTGGCCCTAATTCTTTCCCGGAAATCTTCTGTGCGTGAACGCAAAAGAAGGATTGGGTCAATATAAATGAAAAGACAAATGATAGAAGTCTCATGTAAAATAATTAATATGAAATAAGTATAAATGTGATTATTTAAACCTGAAAAACAATTTTACCCACCTTATTAGGTTTGGTGATGTCAGAATAAGATTCGGCCAACTTGGAGAATGGGCGAATGGAATCGATGACCGGACGCACCTGATGTTTGGTAACAAAAGAAAGCATGTCAGTGAATTCCTGATCACTACCCATTGTTGTTCCCAGCAACGACAGCTGGTTCCAGAACATACGGTATAAATCAACCTGACTTGGCAACCCGTCGCTCCATAGAAAACAATTTTACCACACGGCCTCAATAATTTAATGAAGCTATTTAACTGATCTCCGCCAGCACTATCAATCACTAGATCGAATCCCCTTTGTTTTCCAGAGCTCACTGTAATTTGATTCTTTCTTATAATTATATCCACCTTTTGCTCCCATCTTCAATGCCCGGGCCAGTTTTTCATCGCTACCGGAAGTAACGTATACATTTGCACCAGCCGCCTGTGCGAACAGAAAGGCAAACTGTGCTACACCTCCACCAAAGCCTGAGATCAATACATTCTGTCCGGCCTTCAAACCACCCTTCATGAACAAAGCGCGATAAGCAGTAAGTCCACCCAACGGCAGTGCAGCTGCCTGAAGAAAATCAAGGTGAAAGGGTTTGGGTTCAAGTCGATCTATGTCTACCAGCATGTATTCTGTGAATGTTCCATTTACAGGCATTCCAAGAATGGTGTAGTTCTTTGATTGGACATCATTATCTGGTCCCCAATCAATATTGGGATTAATGACCACAGCCTGTCCTACCCAGGATTGATCTTTCTCATCAAACACCGATTCAACAATGCCTGAACCATCTGATCCCATTGTACAACCATAACGAATATTGGGGTATTTACCTTCTTTGATCCACTCGTCTCTTCTATTGAGAGAAATAGCTTTGATCTTCACCAATGCTTTACCTGGTGACAGTTGCGGTTGTTCCAACTCTTTCCATTCAATCTGGCCGGGGCCAACTAACACAAGCGCTTTCATAATTCGGGGGGTTGTACGTCAAGTTACTACTGCAACATTAAAAACAAAAGGCCGAACTGAGTAAGTCCGACCCTTATTTTTTTGATTATTTAAGGATTAGAAATCCTTTTATCTGTCTTCGACATTACAAATGTCGAAGAGCTCAAGATAATATGTTGTATCTATCCTTCGATAAACTCAGGATGACACTTTTGCGTATGTCACTCTGAGCCTGTCGAAGAGTATTGACTACTTTCCTTCTCTCGTTACAATACCACCTTTACGGCTATCCACTTTAATACTGTATTTTCCTCCGGAGATAATCCAGCGAACAGTAACTGAGCCCATACCAGGAATATTATCTACTTCTAAAACAGAAGGATTCACTTTCTGCTCGCGTGTAACATTCATATCACGATTCTCCACGATCACACCGGCCACTACTTTTGCTCCTGAAATGCTAATGTAATCCGGACGCTCAATTTTGTATTTCAAATCCTGACTGGCGTGAGTCGGAATCATTCGCTTGTTGGCAACAACCGCTGTCACTTCGGTCAGTCCACCACCAAGGCTTTTTTCAGAAACTTCGATGATCTCCAGCTTAGGCATGTTGTATGCGTGATAAATACAGAATGCCATGTTGCGATGCGCATCACTTTCAAGTATAAAGCCCGGATCTGCACGGGTGAAATTCTTCTTCGGTCCACCGATCTCAATCTTTCCGTATTGTGGATGATTCACTTCTTTCCAATCTACTACGGCATCGCCAAACAATAACAATTTATCAAAGTCATACGCTTCACCCTGACTGAAGTCATCATCGTCATCGCTCTTTTTACCGAAGTATTGGTACGAAGTGAACAACTCATTGCTGAATGTGTAAACGCCACGACTTCCATAGAACCAATCCAGTTCACCCCCCCAAACAGTGTATAAATCTTTATACACGGTCAGATAACGATAGCCAGGAACCAGCTCCTCACCTTTCTTACCAATCGCATCATACACTTTTACATCTTCTGCGTTGTAGGTATCTGCATCTTCAGCCGCACCAGGACCGCGCAACATCATCCCACCTGAGTTGTGAAAGCTTTGCGCTCCGGCAATGTTTGGATGGGCATACACGAAGTCACGAATGTTTCTGTTTTCAGGAATGCTAAACGGGTAGCGATAAGCTCCATTCTGAATATAGTTAGGTTGCCACTTCCATGCCCAGTCGCGGTTAGGATCGTAATAACCTGTTCCATCTTCGCCTACACGTCCGTCACCATCTTTATCAATGGCTTCATAACCCAGCATCTGATACTCTCCTACTTCGTCTACTTTTACAGGAATCAACTTGCGCGGATCTTTTGGATCCTTCTTGAAATGCCCTGTAGGGCTTTTACGAATCATGAGGGTGATGTTCCCGTCACCATCAAAATCGTTGAAGCCGTCTTCATTAATCAATCCATCACGATCATTATCCACCGGAATCACACCTGCTCTTGGACTATGTGGCGAGTTCGGTTCCTTCATGTAATGATCACGTGCATCCGGATTAATCGTTGGCACAATGTAAAACACTTTGTCGCCAAGCAATTCTTTGATGTAGCTGATACTGTTGTAGCTTTCTGCCAGGTACCATGCCGTGTACATCGCCATTTCACACCCCTGAATTTCATTGGAGTGAATGTTTCCATCCAGGTAATATGCAGGCTTTTCCTCCGGTTTACCTTTTTTGAAATCAGTTACCGTAAGCACCCACATCTCTCTTCCTCCATAGCTTTTTCCCATAGAGGAAAGCCTGATCAGATCGGGGTGAGCTGCAGCCAGTTTCTTTACAATCTCCGTAATGCCCGCATGATTATAGTAGCGGTTCCAGCTGATCTGCACTTTCGGATTTTCCGGTGAGCCCGCTGCACGGAACACTCCGCTTGCGTCCTGTGCAAGTGAAGCTGTTACCGGCATCAAAAAGAAAAGGAAGTATATTAATTTTCTCATGTTCGTTTCAATCAAAGGTTAATATCGATTTTCTTCACGCCAGTCTGAGGAGCACCTGCTTCGATCGTCACAGTTCCTTTACCTTTTACCAGCCAACTCATCTCTTTCGTTTCGCCCGCATCGAGGTTAGGAAGCAACGTGATCTTATTTCCACTGATAATCGATTGATCTTTAGTCAGATTGAGATTCACTTTCACCAGTTTGATCCAGTAGTTGTTCTTCGCGATGTCCGTCACTGCAGGAAACAAACCTTTATTCTGCACATTTAATGTAATACGTGATACGCCATCACCTAACGATTCGGTTTTCACATTCACTAAATCCACTTCTGGCTTTTTAGCAGCGACAGAGATGATAAACTTAGTATGCTCATCTGTAATTTTATCTACCAGTTTATAAGGAGGATTGCTCTTCACAAATGGCTTGAATCCACCCACCTCTGCATTCTTACCTGCATAGTCAGGATGAGTTACCTTCGTCCAGTTTACAAAGGCATCCACTCCTTCTTTTTCCGCCCAGCGAAGAAAATCCACATCGGTATTCTTGTCATCATTGGCTTTGTACTTCTTCGCCTGAGCTGTATCCTTCGGAATTTCAAACTTTGGTGCCCACCATCCAGGAGTACTAAAGCTCTGACGCCCGTAATGGAAGTAAGCCCATTGCACAAAGTCACCCTTTGATACTCCTGCCGCAGGGGCGTCTTTCGCAGTCACAAATTTTTTATACAACTCACTTGCGAACTTATTCTGATCAGCATCGTTCTCTAGAATTCCTCCCGGCACGCGACCTGCATTCTTTGACTTATCAAATTTCCAAGGATCAGATAAGTTGTTGGTTGGTCCGAAGGTAATCACCGCAAATACATTGAAGTGATCGAACAGGTAATCCAACACGGCACGGTTTTCTAATTCTGTAACGGGGCCTTCACCTGCACCAGGTGTGAAGTAAGGGAAGTCAAAAGTCAAACTCTTGTTGAATTGAATTCCTCCTTCACCGTCTTCATTGTGCTTACCGTCTTTATCATTGTCAGTGCCTTCACTGATCAGAATATATTTTCCTTTCTCTCCTTTTTCAAGGTTGGCCTGAACCAATACCCGTGGGTCGGCAGGATGTGCTTTCCATTTTCCTGATGCATCTTCAATGCGTACCCAGGTGATTTGTCCATCGTTATTTAAATCATCAAATGGATCTTCATTCACCTTCCCATCGCGGTCATCATCTGTAGAATTGGCATTACTGCTTCGTTCGTATTTTAATTTATCGAAATATTGCTCCGCAGCGTCTGGACTCACACCAGGAAAAACATAAAATGCAGTCGTGGCCAACAGGTTTTTTACGCTATCCGTTTTGTTAGACAACAATTTCTCTGCAAAACCAATTGCCAATTCCTGTCCCAATAAATGCGATCCTTCTACCCCACCGACCACTGCAACAGCTGGATGTGTGGCCCGATCACCCGAGCCGATCTCCAACACCCAGATATCTTTGCCACCTGTAGTTTTAGCGAGCGATTGAAGTTTAACAAGTCCTGAGTTTGCGCTCTCCAGACTTTTCAATCGCTGTGAGAGTTGCGCGTGGTTGCTGTAGTTCTGACTTTGGCCATAGAGAAAGGCCGTGCAGCATGTCAACAGCAATAAATATTTCCTAATCATAAAGTTTAATTTGCGGGCACAATTTGGCAAGTCTTTGTCAACTTTTTGAAAGACTCTTACCAGCGGTTGAATTGCTGTTTGGGAACAGAGTCCGCATCAATAGAAGAGAATTATCCGTAATCTCAGTTAGTTCAAATCCCGGAGGTCTAGTGTTCCTTCCAACGTCTTAAAGTCATGAAATCCTTTAATCATCCCCTTGATACACTCACAAGGTGTGGGACCGCCAGCCCAGATTCCTTCACATTGCTTCTCTACATATTCAGGCCTGCTATTCTTTACCCATTCCTTCGCTGTATAATAAATATTCAGATCATTGGAAGACGTTTCTACAGCACGAATTTGCCCTCCCTTGAATACGATTTTAAAAGTATCCGTCACATTAAAATTAATTTGAAGTGCCGCCATCAGATCATCTTTTACTGTGACAGGGCAAATCACGAGTGAATCATTTTTCTCAAAAACGTTTCCCCGCTTAATCACTTCATAATTTCCGCATTCTGCCCAACCCTGATAATAAACGATGTCAGGTTGTGAGGCCTGGGCATATCTCATTTTAGACTGAAGGCTATCCTTATCAAAGGAATAAAATGCATCAATGAATTCGTTGGCTATTACTACGTTACTGTTTAAAGATTTGTCCCTATCCGAAGCTTTCTGACAACCAACCACAATCACAAGACAGAAACACACCAACAATCCTGTTTTCATTACAAAAATTTAATTAACGGGGTGAAGTTACATTTATTAAATTGACTTTTTGAAATCTCCGTTATGAGCATCTTAAAAATAGGTTTTGCCCTGGTGTTAGTTCTGATCAACATTACATCGTTCAGTCAAACTGCTGATCTGAAAACAGAATACCTGATCAACCCAATAGGAGTTGATGCTCCTCTTCCACGATTTACCTGGCGAATAAACGATAACAGCGCGGGCGCGGGGCAATCCTCATATCGCATTCTGGTCGATACAGATTCATTGAATCTGATCAATCAACAAGCCACCTTATGGAATACTAATTGGGTAAATAGCGATCAAACATTAATCACGTATTCCGGCAGGCCGTTGCAACCATTTACAAAATATTTCTGGCGGCTGGATATCAACAACGAAGTCAACAAACCCACCATCTCTTCATTCGAAACCGGGATGATGAACATGAGCAACTGGAAGGGCGCGTGGATCTCCGATCACAATGACATCAACCAAAAGTCTGCTCCTTACTTCAGAAAAACATTTACCGCTTCGAAGAAAATCAAATCTGCACGCGCATACATTCCCGTAGCCGGATTATATGAATTGTATCTCAACGGGAAGAAGATTGGCAATCATCGTCTTGATCCCACATACACACGTTTCGACCGAAGGACATTATACCTCACACATGATGTCACGAAAGAACTTACCAACGGACAAAATGCAATTGGAGTCTTATTGGGAAACGGCTGGTACAATCATCAATCTACTGCCGTGTGGGATTTCCATAATGCTACCTGGCGTGCCCGTCCCACTTTCTGTATGGATCTGCGAATTACTTATGAAGATGGAGTAACTGAAACTATTTTTTCAGGCAAGGACTGGAAGACTACATTGAGTCCCGTGATATTCAATAGCATCTACACTGCGGAACACTATGATGCACGAAAAGAAATCGATGGATGGAATCTGGCGAACTTTACGGATTCCACCTGGAAGCAAGTGATCTATCGTCCTGCTCCTTCCGGAAATATTGTCTCCCAACAGCTTCATCCAATCAGAAATGTGGAAGAAATCAAATCAGTCAGAGTAAATAAACTCAATGACACTACTTATGTATTTGATCTCGGTAGGAATATCTCAGGTGTAAGTAAGATTAAAGTGATAGGTTTAGCAGGAACTATTCTCCGCCTCAAACATGGTGAA
>JBGATZ010000150.1:0-10594 GCA_044228905.1 Cyclobacteriaceae bacterium
CCGGACAATACTGCCCGGGGCTTACATTGTATTTATAAATTTCTCTATCTCATAACAATAGTAACCAGGCGCAAGTCTTTTATCTGCGGATAGCATATTTGCTGTTGTGCTGATAATAGTAAATGTCCTGTTTTCATTTTTTTTGTTGTTGCAAAGATAAAGTAACTTTTTTGTCAACAACAAAATGATGGTTCAAAATAGTTTTGCTTACTTTGTATCAGGATGATTACACAACGCCACATACATGCAAACAAATTCGTAGGTAAAGCCTATGAACGGATTGCTTTTGCCTGGTGTATACTATAGTATTTAAATAGAAATCAATAGAAGCCCGGGCCATGACAGCTCGGGCTTTTTATTTTAAAACAAATTCGAAATGACACTTCAGCAGGTGATAAATAAGGTAAATGATAAGGTAATGGATTCATTCTCCAGATTGGACTTATGGTTTGACGAGCGCGAAGAGGTATTAAACTATGTGCCTTCTGATAAGGGATGGAGTGGTACTCGCATTCTTGAACACGTCATGTTGACGAGTCATTATCTGCTGCTGTTGATTGATAAGGCAACTCAAAAATCAATAAAGCGGGCTGAGGTATCAGGAAATGAGATGCAGTGGGAACAGTATGTGTTGACTTCCGATTCGTTTGATCAGATCGCAAAGAATAAGTCTTTTGTCTGGATTCGCCCGGAGCATATGGAACCTGAAGGAAATATTCCCCTGATCAGTATTCGTGAGAAATTGAAAATGCAACGTGACCAGTGTCTTCAAAACCTGTATAGCGTGAGAGGTGGTGAGGGAGTGTTGTGTTTAACTATGATGTCGGTAAATAATTTGGGGAAGCTGGATGTGTATCAATACATCTATTTCCTGTCACTGCACATAGACAGGCACATTGAACAGTTAATGGAAAACAAAGAGGAATTTTTAAAAAGAGAAAATGACGATGATAACTTTATACAGACCGGTGGGAGCTGAAGAACTCACGCTCATCATTGACTCGGGAATGAAACGATTCCCTCCAAGGTTGTATTGGCAACCTATTTTTTATCCGGTACTTAATTTTCAGTATGCAGCTGAAATAGCTGAACAATGGAACATGGCTGATCGCACTTCTGATGGAGCAGGGTTTGTCACTGCATTTGAAATTCCGGTAGACTACTTTAGTCGTTTTGAAATACAAACGGTGGGATTGAAGCATCACCAGGAACTGTGGGTCCCTGCTGAGCAATTGGAAGAATTCAACTGCAAAATCATAAAAGATATTAGGATTGAGAAGTCATTTGTCGGGCAGAAATTTGTAATGCCCGACAAAATTCAAAACGTGTTGAAGGAAGTTTAAAAATGAAGAGATGAAAAAGAATGTAGTATCGAAAAACATATACACGATCGATAATTTCTGGACGAAAGATCAATGCGATACGTTCATCAAGCGCAGTGAGGACATTGGTTATTCACCGGCTACAGTGCACACGGAAAACGGACCACGCCTGCTCGATTTTGTTCGCAACAATAACAGGGTGATGTTTAAGGATGTTGCACTGGCTCAGTCGTTATGGAAAACGATTGAGCCGGTCGCTCCTGACGCAATCGGAAACAGTATACCCAATGGTGTGAACGAACTGTTTCGTTTTTACCGGTATGAGCCGGGACAAATGTTTAAGAAACATCGCGATAATAGTTTTATCCGAAATAGCCATGAAGCCAGTTATTATACGTTCATGATCTACCTCAACGATGACTTTGAAGGTGGAGAAACAAGCTTTGGTAAAATGATCATAAAACCAAAAACGGGAACAGCATTGTTCTTTTATCATTACCTGGAACACGAAGGAACCGAAGTGCTAAAGGGCGTGAAGTATGTATTGCGTACTGATATCATGTTTAAGTTAAAGAACGCATTAGATTAATCTCTCCTTAGCCTTTTAGTCCGGCATCGCCTGCAGAGGACGATGTTCAATCTCATTGTTCGTAGAATTAGCTAAAGCACGTCTCTGTCAGTCTGAGCCTGAGCACTGAGCTGCTGTCAGTCTCAGCACTGAGCGTGACAAAGTGTTGACGACTGGTTCCGAACTATTCGTTTTTTTTTCTATACTTTTTATGGAATAACCCTCGCTAGCGAATCATTAGTATAAAACTGTATACGGCTCGTGACTTTTTTATAGTTCAGCGACTTATATGGTAAACGAATCATTGCTCGTTCTGTTGTTGAATCCAAACCCGCACCGATATGAAAACACTTATCATGATGGTATGGTTAGGCATAAGCCTTGTGCCGGCCATAGCTCAGAAAAACAAGAAGACAAAAGAAGTAAAAGAAACTAAAGACGAGGCAGCCTTCCAGCAGGCATCCGAGTTGTTTGAAGGCGGCCTCAAAGTGAGAGCGCTCAGGTCATTTCAGCAATTCATCGTAGCGTATCCCAAATCACCACTGAAAGCCAGCGCACATTATAATATAGGCTACCTGTATTTCACGCTCTATAAATATGATTCTGCGCGGATCACCTTCCACCAGATATTGGACCAGCCCTATAATGAGCGCGATGCGAATGATATCATGGAGCCTTATAAATTATACAAACACAATACGTGTCGCATGCTGGCAGAAATAGCACTCTTACAGGAAGACTATCCGCAAGCAGAGCGCTACATCGAGATGTTCGACAAAAAATTTCCTTATCAGCATTTCTGTGGCAACGAATGGTCGGCCTACGATATGTATAAAGCAATGATGCTCGCCAAAGTGCATAAGGGCATGAAGAAGACAGACCTCGCCATACAGGATTTGCTTCCCTATGTATTTGACGATGGACTGGCCTCCAACGAAGCGGTAGTAGACGAACTCATCGATCTGGTGAAACAGAAATACACATCGGCTCAGATTAAACAAGAGCTCGACAAAGCCATAGCATCTGTCTCTGTTCAAACTAAGAACAAATATGATCAGGCCTCCATTCAGTTGTTCGGAATCAGTGTACCCGTAAGGGGATGGCTGGGTGAAGAGGATAGTAAAGTGACTGGCGTGGAACGTTATAAGAAGATAATAAAGGAGAGTGTTTTCTTTGAACGACTTCAATAGTAATAGTGCAGGCATTCCTGGTCCTTTTGTATCGAAGACTGAGCTTCTGTCAGTCTGAGTTTCTTTGTCAGTCTGAGTTTATCGAAGACTGAGCACCGAGCGTGTCGAAGACCGATTAATGATTTTTTTACTGATCACTTGCGCAACCAGATAATTGCATATATATTTGCAACCAGATAATTGCACGATAAAAAACCAATGGAAACCAGACGTGACGTATTCCAGGCGATAGCCGATCCCACACGAAGGGCGATTTTACTTCTGCTGGCCGCCCAGGCCATGACTCCCAATGCCATGGCGGAAGAATTTCACACCAGCAGACAGGCGGTTTCAAAACACATTCAGATTCTGACAGAATGTGAAATGGTAAAACACGAACAGCGGGGAAGAGAAATTTACTATCGCATCAACGCCACCAAAGTAAAAGAGATCGACAAATGGGTGGAGCAATTCAAGCATCTCCTCGAAACGCAATTCAACCAGTTAGACAACGTATTATCAACACTTAAAAAACAAAGAAAATGATGAACAACTTGCTATTTGACTTTACCGTTGACAACGCGGCAAAAAAGGTGTACGTAACGAGAGAATTTGATGCAGATCTTGCACTCGTATGGGATGCGTTTACCAAAGCAGAACTGCTTGATCAGTGGGTGGCACCCAAACCATTTTCAGCCAAAACCAAATTCATGGACTTTAAAGAAGGAGGCCGTAGATTCTATGCCATGATTAGCCCGGACGGAAAAGAAAGCTGGGCCATTCAGAAATACCTGTCCATTCGTCCGAAGACCTACTTTAAAATGTTCAACGCCTTTGCAGATAAAGATGAGAACCCACAACTGCCCGGTTCGGAATGGGATTACACCTTCAGTGAACAGGACGGTATCACCAAAGTGAACATTACCATTTACAATGAATCGTTCGAACGCATGGCCAGTCTTATGGACGGATTCAAACCCGGCTTCACCGCTTCACTGGAAAACCTGGAGAACCTGTTGGTGCAGTTGAAGCGTTCATGAGTTTTAATCCGGATGTGTTAAAAATGATGACGAGATGAAAAGCAGGATTCTTTTTGTAGTCTGTCTGTTGGTGGGGCTTCTGTTTATCAATGCCGGTCTTAACCAGTTTTTCAACTACATGCCGGAGCCAACCGATCTGCCCGCACCAACCGTGAAGATGTTCGTGGCGCTGACAAGTATTTCATGGCTGCTGCCTTTGATGGCAGTTACTCAGATTGCAGGGGGCATACTATACATCATCCCCCGGTTCAGGGCATTGGGTGCGATCATCCTCACACCTGTGCTGGCGGGTATAGTGCTGGCGCACGTTACCATCGCACACGAAGGAATACCGATGGCTTGCGTTCTCCTGGTCATCCATCTTTGGGTGATTGCAGAGAATCGCGAAAGATATTGGCCCATGGTTTCAGGCTGAAGAACCTGGATATAACTATCAGGCTTGTCTCAGCCTGATAGTTAGATTTATAAAAAGAGATTTCTCGTAAACACATGAATGTAAAGGAGCAAATCAAAAAGTATATCGCCAGCCAAACAGAATCCAAGCGAAGTGAAATGCAGACGCTGCATCAACGGGTGCTTCGCGTTTCTCCGAAATGTAAGTTATGGTTCAGCGATGGAAAGAATAGCGAAGGAAAAGTGGTCACAAACCCTGGCATCGGGTATGGGCTGTACACCATAAAATATGCAGCGGGCACTTCACGTGAATTTTATCAGATCGGGTTAAGTGCAAACAAAACAGGAATCTCCGTTTACATTCTGGGTCTCGATGACAAGACCTACCTGGCAAAGACATTTGGAAAGAAACTGGGAAAGGCAACTGTAACCGGTTACTGCATCCGCTTCAAAGCGCTCGCGGAGATCAATATCGATGTGTTGGAAGCAGCAATAGCGTATGGCCTTAAGGCCAGCCATTGATTGCAATAACGCTTTATTTCAGGTATTCGATTTTCTTAATCTTCCAGGTAAATGATCCGGCTCCGGTTTTCACCACTACTTCATCTCCTTCGATTTTATTATTGAGTGCCTGTGCCATCGGAGAATCGATAGAGATATAGTCTTTGGTATTGATAATTTCTTCCCCACCCACAATACGGAATCGGATCTGCTTGCCCTTATCATTTTCAATTTCCACCCATGCACCAAACATCACTTTACCTTCCTGGAAAGGAGAGTAGCTGACCACTTTTAAATCGTCCACACATTTTCGCAGGTAGAGGATGCGTTTGTCGATTTCTCTGAGCCGCTTTTTATTATAATGATAGTCTGCATTTTCGGAACGATCACCCAAACTGGCCGCCCACGATACTTTCGCGGTAGTGTCTGGTCGCTCTACCCGCCACAGGTGATCCAGTTCTGCTTTTAATTTTTCCAGACCTTCGGGTGTTATCAGGAGTGTTTTCATGGTTAATCAGGAGAAGCGTGAAAATCACGTTGTCGCAATTTAAAATGAATTGACAATTTCGCAGAGAAAAAAAATAATGGAAAGACGTATGGAATTGATGGTGATTGGCAATCTTAGCAGTAACTCAATTAAGTACTAACGATGAACCTGTTAACCATCCTGATGCTGTCGCTGTTTTCTTTTTCTTCTTCTCAGGGTTTCAAACTCCCTGCCTCCTGGACACCCGATTTAAAAATCACAGTAGAAAGCGGGGGAGGGAAAAGGAACGAGCGCATCCGCATCACGCTAACCTATGACTCGTGCAGCTATTACCATCAGCTCAATGGCCGGGAGGAAACAACTTCGGTGACCATGACGGAAACGAAACGCGCTGAGATACTTAATAAATTACGCATGTTCCGGATGGACAAATTGCGGTCGGAACGAACGAGAGGGATTGTATACGATATGCGGACCGATGCCATCTCTTTAACGCTTGACAAACACAGTTTTTCAGTCTCCGAAGGATCAACCACGCAGGTTCACGAAGCTGATCGTGCTGATTTTCGCAATGCGTTCAATTACCTCGTGGCATTGGTAAATCCCAATGTAAAAACCGAAGAGTGAAACCTCGTCTTTACAGATAGAAGTACACCTGCTTGTTACTTTACGCGAAGCGCTTGTCCTTCAAAAGTAACTCCCGTCCAGCCGTGGATCATGAATTGCCTGATGTTCTGGTGATCGGTTCCTACCGGATTTTTTAACACGGCCTGGTAGTGTTCGGCAAACAGATAAAGTGTATCTGTCTTGTCCAGCTTATTCAGTAACGCGAATGAAAAAACTTTGGCACTCCCCTGGTTTTGAGTGGCCTCGTTGCGAACATCACCATTTCTGAAAGCGGTAGGCTCATGGGTGTAATACGTTTCAATAAATTCAATTACCTCTTTAAAGGACAAAGAATGTTCTTTTAATTTTTTTAGTAGTGGGGTCAGTAGTTCGTTCATGTGAATAGTTAAGCCTGCCGAGATCGGAGAAATTGGCCCTGCGAACAAAGATAAATGTAAAGAGGAACCAACGTGAACCCGCCATAAAATTATTCAGGTTGCCGTAAAAATCTTTACATTTAATATCTGATCAATCCACCCACCATGAAAAAGAAAATCATAATCGGAGCAAGTATTTTTATTGCACTGCTTGCCATTGCCTTTGCGTATCTCAATTATCGTAACCGTACATTGAGTCCTCCCGGAAAAACGGAGCTGACAGTAAATGGCCTCACCGTTTCTATTCCGTATAGCAGACCTTCCGTTCGCGGTCGTTTGATTTTCGGAACAGAAGAACAAAAGGCACTGCAGCCATATGGAAAGTATTGGCGGTTAGGTGCCAACGAGTCAACAGGAGATTACCATCAACAAAGATGCGCTCTTCAACGGGCAACCCGTGAAGGCGGGCACGTACCGCATGTATGCAGTTCCGGGCGTAGAATCATTTGAAGTGGTTCTGAATTCAGAACTGAAAATGGGGAGCAATGGAACCGGATTACAAACTCGATGTCTATCGCACAAAAGTGCCGGTAGAGCGTACGGCTGCTCCCGTAGAACAATACACAATCTCTACCGTGGAAGCAGACGGTGGAATCAACGTAGTGTTCGAGTGGTCGGACACGAAGTTCGTGGTGCCGGTTAAGGCTCAGTAGTACTATCTTGTGCAGCTCTTTTAAGTAAGGCATCTTCTCTTCAGAGGAGATGCCTTCCCGTTTTATAAAGGGTGGCTCATTTATGCGCGCTGAAAAACGACAGCATCGTGGTGAGCGCGGTTTTCACTGTGCATGCGTTCTCCGTTTTGGAGTGACTCATCTGCTGCAAGAGAGGCGCGTTCGCGCATCGTTATCTCATAAGCCGCAATGGCTGCGCGTAAAGAAGGATAGTGATCAGAAGTCAAACACTCGCTCAGTTCAAGCGCATCGCGCATGGCCATGTTCACGCCTTCACCGGCAAACGGAGGCATCACATGTGCCGCATCTCCCAGCAGGGTGGCATTGGGCAATGCTTCCCACGTCTGATCCAATGGCATACATTGAATGGGGCGCGGAGTAAGTGGCGTGACTACATTTTCAAACAACTCATACCAATCACTGCTCCATTCTGCATATTCTTTTTTAAACCATTCAAGTAGCTCCGCTTTATCTGAAAAATTTAAACCACTTTCAGTAGGCCAGTTTTCCTTTGCTTTGAAGCTGATGTAAAAGCCAATCTCGCCATTTCCTTTTTGGCCCATCAATATATCCTTCTGGTTCCCGAAGGCCATGATCTTTCCTCCGTTTAGCATTCCTGAAATGTTCGGTGCGTTGGTTTTGGCATCATAGATATTTCCTTCCAGCATGGTGACGCCACTGTAAAAAGATTTCACATCAGTGACATAAGGGCGAATCTTCGAGTTGGCTCCATCAGCAGCAACAACAAGGTCTGCATACACGGTGCTTCCGTCTTTGAAATGCAACACCCATCCTTCATGTTCTTTTTCCATGGAAACAAAATGACTGTTCCACACCACGGTGTCAGGGGCTAATGATTCCAGCAGTATTCTTCTTAATACCCCGCGGTCAATCTCGGGCCGGAAATGCGCATACCCGAATTGCTCTTCCGGTTTGGTATCGTGATCACTGAAGAAGACTTCTGCTTTTTCATTCATGATCTTTTGCCGGTCGGCACCGGGCATAAAATTAGTTTTGAATTCATTCAGCAGGTTGGCTTTTGTGATCGCTGCCAGCCCGGAGTCATCATGCAAGTCAAGGGGTGAACCTTGTACACGCGCATTCTTGTTCAGGTCCCGTTCATACACTTTTACATCAGCGCCCTTCAGTTGCAGGAGCCTTGCCAGAGTGAGCCCGCCAGGACCACCACCTACAATGGCAATTTGTTTATGGGTTAATAACATACTTTCGTTTTCTAAGTAGTAGCAAAGCTACTTGACATCGATGGCCAGGAATTGTAAAAATCGGTCGTTTTGATTTTTGGATAATTCCCGGGGTGACACGCCTGACAGGCTTTTGATTTCTTTAATGAAATGCGATTGATCCGTAAAGTTAAGTTGTGGAGTAAGCGTACCCGCCTTGATATGAGGAAGTGATGCCTGGAAGCGGAGTATTTTGCAGTACGCTTTTAATGAAAGCCCAAACTGCTGATTGAAGTAGCGGTTAATTTGCCGTGGGCTCCAGATTATTTTTTCCGAAAGCTCCTGAACGGAGATCTCCCCGTTGCTGGAGAAGATCAATTCAAACAGTTTTAATTTACGCTCATCCTTTTTTTCGGGCAGCAGTGATTTGATTTTAAGCGAAGCCTTACGGCAAAAGGCACTGAAGTCATTCAGGTCATCAATTGAGAATCCCCAAAAATCAGCAGGGAGGTGTTTGCCTTTATTTAAGATGTCGGCAATGGAATGTTGAAAGATGTATTCGATGGCAAACGGATTGAAACTGATGGAAAAGAACTCAGTAACATTTTGCCCCGGCATATGTTTGGGCTTTGTCTCCAAACCAAGCAACGAAATCCGGAACTGGCGTTTTTTGTTTTTGGATAGCACCAAATCAATTAGTCCGTTGGGGATAATGACGCCATCATTCACTTCAGAAAGATTTTTCAGAGATGAAAAGCAATACACGAAATCCTGCAAGGATTTATCGGGCCTCACCAGTTTGAAATTTAAGCGGTTACTCATGGCGTGCTTTTCGTTGTGCAGCGTTCCTTTTGGAATCTCTTCAGAACAGGCAGGATAAAGATAGAAAGTCTTGCGGACAGTGTGAGAACAGCAACCGGATCGTTTGCAGAAATCAGGAAATGGAGGCTGGGGAGTTAAATATACTTTACTCTTACCATCACCACATTCTCGCCCGTATTGATCTTCGTTTTGAATTCATTGAAGTGTGGCCGGGCCATTTTGGTGAGGTAATAGTTAGAGAAGCCAAAGCCTTCTTTCGGAATGCCGATAAAATTTTTATTCATGACCCCGTTTGAATCTTCGTCATCGAGCAACGTGATGCCATAGACGCCCGGTTCGATGGTGAAGTGCAATTCAATCGATCCGTTCTTCAGTCCTTCTTTGCTGAAGGAGATCCTGCGAAAACCTTTTTCTTCTTCGAAAGTTTCATTGTCTTTGAACAAGATGATGACGATTTTTCCCTTGGTGGATTTCATTTCCGTCACCTTGATTTTCACATGTTGCGCTTCTGCCTCGAACGACAGCAAAAGACAGCTCAGCACGAGGAATGCGCTCAGATAAACCGCTTTTAATAATTGTTGTCGTTCCATAGGCGATAATAAGAAAAAATCGTGCCTTGTCCTACATTCGTCCGGCCTCACATCTACTGATTTGGCGCTTAAATTCCAGCCATCTGCTCTGGATTGAAAATGGCAAAGGCTTATCTTTAGTGGACTATAAATTAGGTCTTAACTGAAGTCAGCTTTATGATCATTCGCGAACTCCTGCTTTTCCTTACTCCCATCATTATCGTGGTTGCGGTCGTAATTTATGTAAGACGAAACAGAAGCAAAGACGTATAATCATGCGCTTTGTAGTGTTGCTGTTCCTGATTCCTTTTTTTGCATGTGATCGCGTGGAGGACGTGCAGTCGCTGGGAGATTTTGATGTCCCTTTTGATAAGGAAGCACTCAAGAAGACATACGTCTACTTCAGTGAGCCCGATGGAGACACCATAAAACATGTGTACATATATAATGGGGTAGACAATCATACCTATCAACAGAATATTTATACCAATTCGACACTTACTGCCGAACGTGTGTTTAAAGTTAATGGTGGAAATAAGAAGCTGATTGCGGAGTACATGTATGAGTATGATGAATGGGATTTAACTGTATTCGAAAAGATAAAGGGCAATATTAAAATGTATGAGGAAATCGAATCCGGCCACCGCATCAAAGGATTACGCACCCGAATTTCATTTACCAATAAGGATGACATACGTACAACCTACTTCGAGGAGGAAAAGTCGATCAAAGACACAGTACTGTTGTGGGGGAACAAGCCGTTGAATTCAATAAAAGTCGACTATACCCTTACGGTCACCACCGTGATCAGATACTTGCCTTTCCTTC
>JBGATZ010000151.1:0-3781 GCA_044228905.1 Cyclobacteriaceae bacterium
TATTTCAAACTCACCAATGGTGACGGAGGAAGCGAGGTGAATGGCGAGGTTCATGTGATGACATCATCAAAAGCAGGGCAATATCAATCTTTTCCTGTCAATCAGGTTGTATACATTAAAGCGCCTGGTAATGGAGCTCTTCAGGTAAGCACTCTTGCACCAGGCTATAAAGAGATGAAACGCTCTGTCAACTACGGTGATCCATCACTATCGGCTGCTGAAGTGGGTGCAAATAGCGAAGCAATTATTGTATTCCCGCTGATACGTGTCAATGCGGGAGATTACATAGAATTTAATAACGTTCGGTTTTTTCAGAACTCAGCAATTCTCCAGCCTGAATCGAAGAATGAAATCGATGGATTGGTGGACCTGATGAAAGAGAATGCCAGGTATAAAATCAAAATACACGCACATTGTAATGGAGAGAAATCGAGAGACATTGTGAGTAAAGGAAAAAGTACGAATTTCTTTGCTACAGAAGCAGGGAATGTGAAGGAGTCAGCATCCGCGAAAAAGCTTACGGAATTGAGAGCAGATCTTGTGAAAGATTATCTGATAAGTCAGGGAATAGAGGAAGGAAGGATTGCAACGAAAGCCGAGGGAGGAAAAATTGCAATCTATCCAACGAACAGTACGCTGGCTGCACGGAATGACCGGATAGAAATAGAAATCACTAAAGGAAAGTAGTAGTTAGATTTTGTTTTCTTCTTCTTCAAGGTTCTTACTGATCTCGCGCGTAATACGATCCAGATCCTGACCACATTTCTGAAGATGGCGAATCAATACCTGATCACCGGGAGATAGTTCGATTTTCTCGATCAGGTTCAGCAGGCCTAAAATGCTCACAATAGGGGCGCGTAAATGATGTGCGTTAGCATGTGCGTATTCAGCCAGTTTTTCATTTTGTTTACGGAGCAGCCTGTGATTCAATCTCTTCCTTTTGAATACCTATTTCGTCACTACGATCTTTAAGCAGTGAATTCACTTCAAGGATTTGTTTGCGTTGCCGCAGCAATACCCACGACATAATTCCTGCTATCAACAGGCCAACACTGATAGCTAGCAGTAACAATTGCTGCACCCGTATTTGCTCACTCTTTTCCGATTGCTCGGCTTTCAGTTGCTGATTTTCAATATCACGGGCTTCCGTATCAAACATAGTCTGCAGGCGTGCGATCTGCTCTGTTTTCTTCAGATTGTAAATACTGTCTTTTATGAAACCATATTTCTTTAAGACGATAACTGCTTTTTTATATTCACCATTGGCCTGGTAGAGATTGGCTTGTTTTTGATAGTTGTTCACCTGTAAATCTGCCGCCTGAATCTGTGACGCCAGGTGAATTGCCTCATTGATGTATTCTTCGCCTTTATTAAATTGCTTTAATTCAATGAAGGTGTCTGCAAAGTTCTGGTAAGTTTGTATGAGGGTGCGTATTTCGCCTTGTGTTTTCCATAGTTGTTCTGCTTTGGTAAAATAGGCAAGGGCTTGATAATATTCTTTTTCCCGGTGTTTGATTAGACCTAATCCCTGATAGACGTAAGCCAGTGTACGCGTGTCTTTTTCTGCCAGTGACTGAGCCAGTGCCCTGTTGAAATAATCAATCGCATCGGGCAGGCGATTCATGAAAAGGTAATTTTCTCCTATGTTGTAGTATGCAATGGCATATGGAATCTTGATTTTCTTTTGCCATTGCAACGCGATAGTCAATAATTCAATTGACTTAGGGTAGTCCTGGATTTTTTTATACACCTCTCCCATGTTGTTGTAGGAGTTGGCTAATCCGAAAGTATCCTTTATCGCTCCTGATTCGCGGGCAGAAAGCTGGTAATAGTCCAATGCAGATTCATATTCACCTACTACCCAATAAGAACTTCCTGTAATATTCAGAGCTCGCGTGTATCCTCTGGTAAAGCCAATTTCCCTAGAGGCTTCAATGGCTCTGGCTGCGAGTTCGCGTGCAAAAACAGGGCTTGATTTCAGAAAGCTAAAAGCAAGCCTGTTTACTTCAATAACATATGAGCTGTCCTTGTTTGGATTCTTTAAAAGTGTTTGTACACTATCAGGCAGGACTACCTGTCCGTATGATGCGCAGATAGATCCAAACGAAAAAAGAATAAAAGCCAGCCCCTTTTTTTTCAACTTTTATTTGTTGTTAGAAAGTCATTGCCCTAAGAATATCGTGTTGTGTAATGATATGTACGCGTTCCTGTTCATCTCTGATAAGAAGTGCTTTGTTGTTTTTGTTAAGCATGGATGATAATACATCGAGCGTTGTGTCCATAGCAACAAACTGCATGGGTTTGTCCATCAGATTGCCTACCGGGCTGTCCTTTACTGACGGATCTTCAATAATTTTTTCCAATAGTCCTGCTGCACCAACGCTTCCAACAAACTCCGATCCATCTACCACTGGGATCTGGTCGATTCCTTCTTTGTTCATTACTTTAATAACCTCACCAATGCGCGAATTTTTTGACACTGTGAAGAGACTGTCTTTTCCATTACGGCCACGAACAATATCTTTTGCGGTAGAGAAAGTGCGCTCTTCGAGAAATCCATGATCTTTCATCCAATGGTCGTTGTACACCTTGTTTAAATATCGTGTACCATGATCAGGGAGTAAAACCACCATTGTATCGCCATCCTTTAGATTTTCCCTTGCGTACTCAAGCGCCCCGTGCATAGCAGAACCACTGCTCCACCCCACGAACAAGCCTTCCTCGCGTGATAGCCTGCGCGCCATAATAGCTGCATCTTTGTCTGTCACTTTTATGAACTGATCAATCAGATCAAAATTGACGTTCTTTGGAAGGATGTCTTCTCCAAATCCCTCGGTGAGGTACGGATAAATTTCATTACGATCGAAGATTCCGGTCTCTTTATATTTTTTGAACACCGAACCATAGGTGTCGATACCCACGGTAACAAGATGTTTATTCTGCTCTTTCAGATATTTTGCTGTACCACACATTGATCCTCCCGTTCCTACGGTAGCGATGTAATGAGTAATTTTTCCACCGGTCTGTCTCCAGATTTCCGGACCGGTTGTTTCGTAATGCGCCTGTGCGTTTGAAGGATTATCGTATTGATTAGGATAAATGGAATTAGGTATTTCCTTATTTAGCTTTCGTGCTACGGAATAATAGGAGCGTGGGTCATCGGGCTCCACGTTGGTGGGACAAACAATTACTTCTGCACCAACAGCTTTTAGGATGTTAATCTTTTCCTGCGACTGTTTATCGGCCATAGTGAATATGCATTTATATCCTTTCGCTACGGCAGTAAGTGCAAGACCCATTCCTGTATTTCCACTTGTGCCTTCTATGATTGTACCGCCTGGTTTCAGAATTCCGGCCTTTTCAGCATCTTCCACCATCTTGATCGCCATGCGATCTTTTGTAGAATTGCCTGGATTAAAATATTCTACTTTAACAAGGATAGTTCCTTTAATTCCCTTGTTTACGTTGTGCAATTTCACCAAAGGAGTATTTCCGATGGTCTCAATGATTGAATTGTAGATCATAATTAAGAAATAAGAAGATAACAAAAATACAAATAAAGCAGTGAAAGACTTACAATTGTTAGGAGAAAGGAACGCTGAAAAATGTTTCCCTGATTAGATTAAAAATGTCGGGACTGAGTGTAAAATGCCAGAGTTGTTTGATTATGCAATCGATAAAACTGAACTGAATCGTGTTTAGGTAAACTAAGAGAAATGTATTTGTTAATGATTGTTAAATACTCATTCAACTTGGGTTTGGATGGAATTGAAAAAAAAGG